>JACKIM010000002.1:333627-667255 GCA_020638465.1 Geminicoccaceae bacterium | reverse complement strand
GGCTCCTCAATGAAACCCAGCCCCAGGTCGTCCACAACCTTGCCAAACTGTAGCGCGTAACTGCGGTCCCATTGTTGATTGGCGTCGATCATCAGCGGAATTTCGTCGGGAAGGTGATTGCGCAGCATGACGATCCGCTTGAGATCTTCCTGCCCGTCCGGCTGGCCGACCTTCATCTTGATCCCGCCGATGCCCATCCCGATCGAACGGTCGGCGGCGGACTTGATTTCGGCAACGCTGGCCTGCAGATACTGACCTTCGGAGTTGTAGATGCGCAGGCTGTCGCGATGCGCACCCAGCAGTTTGGCCAGAGGCAGGTCCGCTCGTTTCGCCTTCATGTCCCAGAGCGCGGTGTCGAAAGCCCCGATCGCCTGGTAGGACATGCCCCCGCGCCCGAGGCTGTTGGTCTGCCAGCGGAGAAGCTCCCACAGCCGATCTATGTCATTCGGATCATGCCCCATGATCCGTGGCGCGATCTCGCAGGCCAACGCGAACATTCCCGCTCCGCCAGCGCGCAATGTGTAGGAAAAGCCGATACCCTGATGCCCCGTCTCGCTGACCGCCTCGACCGCGAGAATATCCACTGCCGACAGCGGCGACTGGCGTCCCGTCAGTACCTTGGCATCGGACAGCGCAAATTTCAGCGGAATCACAATATGGCTGACCTTCAACCCGGCAAGCGCGTCCTGGCTGGCAGGGCCACGTATATTGCTTCCAAAGGGTTGGCGGGCGGGTATACGTCGCCTGGAAAGATCGAGTGCCATCAGTTGATCGCCGATTCTGGAATGGAATCACAGGATTTGGAACGAGGAATGGGCTCACTGAACTCCTGCCCGGAATCCTCTTGGATCATGTGGGAACAGTGACTGAACGATCCGAGATCGTCGCGTGCCATCCGACGGGCCGATCCCCGTTTCTCGTCGTTCTTCCTCACCGTCAGGCGCTCCCGATGCTCTTCGCCAACCCGAACATGATGAAGCATATTGCCCCGGCGACCACGAACCCCATCACATAGGGCCAAACCCCATAGCAGTTCATATCGTCCTTGCTGTCGCGTCCGATCATCTCAACACCTCACTTCGCAAGTACTTCAGGTAGCCAAAGAGCGATCTGGGGGAACATCATCACCAGCACCAGACCAAAGATCTGCAGGGCGATGAAGGGCAGGACCGAAATGAATATCTCCTGCAGGGTCACGTCCTTGGGAGCCACCGACTTCAGCCAGAAACAGGCCGGGCCGAAAGGTGGCGAAAGGAAATAGATCTGGATGTTCATCACGAAGAGTATGCCGAACCAGACCTTCGCCTGATCCGCAGTCAACCCAAGTTCCGGGGCAAGCGACATGACCACCGGCGCGAAAACGGGTACGGTGATGAAGACGATCGCAATCCATTCCATGAACGTGCCGAGAACGACGAGAACGGCCATCATCACGATGATCGTACCCATCGCCGGAAGACCAAGACCGAGGAAGATATCGCGCATGTACTGGCCGCCACCGACGAGGTTGAAGATGCCGACGAAGCTGACCGCCCCGAGCACCAGCCAGACGATCGTTCCCACCGTGGCCATCGACCCGACGAAGGCCGGTTGCAGTATTTCCCAACGGAACTGATTGCGAACGGCAGCCACGAACATCGCGCCAATGACGCCGAGTGCGGCGGACTCCGTGACCGAGGCAATGCCGGCGTAGATCGAACCCATTACGCTCGCTATCAGGATGATGCAGAGGATCACCGCCGTCATCCGCTCTTTCGACAGCCTGTTCTCCTTGCCGGTCATCTTCGCAACCTCGGCGGCGGTAGGAGCGAGCGAATGGTTGAGATTCACGCGGACGAGGACGTATCCGGCATAGAGAGCGGCAAGCATCATGCCCGGCACGGCTCCGGCCATGAACAGATCACCGATGCCGACCTCGGCCGAGAGGCCATAGACGATCATGATGATGGAAGGCGGGATGAGCGTGGCGAGCGCACCGGACGCACAGATCAGGCCGATGGTCAGCCGCCTGTTGTAGCCGAGCCGAAACATCTGAGGCAGGGCGACAAGCCCCAGCATCACGATCTCGCCGCCCATGACACCGGACATCGCGGCGAGGATCACCGCGACGACGACTGTCTGCACCGCCACCCCACCGCGCAGGTTGCCCGCAAAGATCGACATCGCATCGAACAGATCCTCGGCGATGCCCGCACGTTCAAGGATCGCCGACATCAGGACGAAGAACGGAATTGCGACGAGCGAATAGTGTTCGAGAAGCCCCGCAGCATTGGTTGCGACAAGGTAGAGGCCGCGTGGGCCAAAAAATGCGATGGCCATCAGGACCGACACGATGAGCGTGACGATACCAAGCGGCATCCCCGTCATCATCAGCGCAACGAGAATCGCGACCATGACAAGCGAGATGAAGCCGAGAGAATGACTGCGCATGTCAAGTGCGGCAGAAGGATCCATCGCCGTCGATATGGCGGTGAACCAGTGCGTGACCATCCCTGCCACGCCGCCATCGCCACCCAGGAAGGCGACGATATGGGCGATGAAGTAGATGAGCATGACCGCAGCGACAATCTTTACCACAAGCCGCCACTTACCGGTGACATGGCGGTGCAGGTTCGCGGTGAGCTGGGCGAGGTAGAGGAAGCCGCCGACCATGAGGAGTGACTTCAGCATCATCGGCATGGGCGAATTGAAGGCAGAGCCCGTACGCTCAACTTGTGCAATGGAGGAATAGGCGCGGATGCTCGCGTCGCTAAGGAGCAGGAACAGCGCGATGATCCCGACGATCATCGCAAAGAGATCAAGCCACCAGCGCCCGAGATCACCCGCAAGCTGATGGAACACAGTGATACCGATATGACGTTGCTTGAGCGTGATATAGCCTGCCGACCCCATCCATGCGGCAGCACAGAGAACCATGACGACTTCGAACGCCCAGAACGTAGGCGCATGCAGGACGTAGCGGGAGAAGACCTCCCACAAGGTGGCACCCGCGGCAACGACATAGACCATGCTGATGCCAAGGCCGGAAAAGTGACTGATATGATCGACGATGCCGTAATCACGACGGTCGAGCACCACCTCGTCATGCAACGGATCGTCGGCTGCGATCTCGACCTCCGTATCTTCGATATCGACGGCTTTCGAACTCATGGCACTCCCCTGCCTGCCCGGCCCCGTTCCCCGAAGCTGACGATGAGGGCGGCAGAACCGCCCGGATGCCGCGTCCGGCCGAGACCGGCCGAACACGGTGGTCGCAAGCTTATTCCTTCAAAAGCCCGGCACTCTTCATGTAGTCGACCTCGGAGTCGTAGGTTTCCTTGGCGAGCTCCGACGATGCCGCGAAGTCGGCCCAGGCGCCCTGGGCGATTGCACGAAACTTGTCACGTTCCTCCTGCGGCCAGTCGATGATCGTGAGATCGCCGGCGGCCTTGTCACGCGCGACAAGCCGACGATCCTCCAGATCGACCGCACGGCGCAGATCGTTGTAGGCGGACTCATACCAGACCGTCAGGCAGGTCTGCTCTGCGGGGCTCATGGCATCCCAGGCTGTCTGGCTGACGGTGAACTGCAGCACCGGCGTGGAATGAATGCCGGGGAAGATCGGAAATTTTGCGACCTTGTGCAGACCATTGGCATCGTTGTTGGCGTAGGCGGAGTTGTCGGCAGCGTCGATCACGCCTTTCTCGAGTGCCGTGTAGACCTCCGAACCAGGCAGGGACACCGGCGCGGCCCCCGCACGCTGGAACACGTCCGCAGCGAGTCCTTCCGGCGAACGCACCTTCACGCCCTTGAAATCGGCCACACTCTCGATCGGCACCTTGGAGACGAACGCCTCCTTGGCATAGGCACCGCAGCCGACGACATGAACACCCGGAACGTATTTGTCGTAAAGCTTCTGCAGCATCTCCTTGCCGCCGCCATTGGCACAGTAGTTCTGGATCTGATCGGCCGAGTCCCAGGCCGCGATCAGATCACCCATCAGCGCGAAGGCCGGATCCTTGCCGGCGAAATAGTTGATGGAGGTAAGGTCGCCGTCGAGAATCCCCATCGACACCGCTTCGGGCGTTTCGCGGTGCGGTACCACGGATTCGATCGGCAACAGTTCGATCTCGAGCGATCCGCCCGTCATCTCCTTCAGTTTCGGCACCCAATGCTCATTCAGGTAGGCGAGCGAGAAGTGACTGGCGGTCGCCGAGGTCTGAACCTTCAACGATTTCGCATCCGCCGCCGACATTGCCGCGACGAAGACGGCGAGCGTCGCGATTCCAGTCGTCAGGCTGCCCCTGAGCGCCTTGGCTTTCATATTTTCCTCCCTCCAGGTCTTGCGTCCAGCGGAGCTGGCCCGCGGGTAGCATGCTGATATATTAGTATCTCAGTTGAATCAATCGGCTTTCGCTCATAATCTCGGTAGCAATATCAACCACCCGCACTTGTTTTCAGCGAAGCGGAGACATGCAGCCGGAAGTCGGAATGAACCGGATCGACACCGATATCGCGGAAGCCCTTGCACACACCACCTCACCGGGGATCTCTGGTACTCTACACGGCTCAAGAGCTTCTCCAGCAGTCCAGCGGGTCTATGGAAGACTGCGTGAACGGATCATCAGTCTTGATCTGCCACCAAATACTGTCCTGTCGCGTGCCAGTCTTGCCCGTGAATACGAGGTCAGCCAGACACCGTTACGCGAAGCCCTGCAGAAGCTGGAAGCCGAAGGTCTCGTCCACATCTACCCACAATCGCGCACCATGGTATCGAGACTGGTCACATCGGAGATTCACGAGGCGCATTTCCTCAGGGTCGCAGTCGAAACCGAGGTAATGCGGCGGCTCTGCATTTCATGCGATCCGGCGGTCATCAAGCGCCTGCAGACGATCGTGACCATGCAGGAAACGCTGGCCCGAGATCCCGAAGAACTGCAATCGTTCCAGAAGCTGGACGACATCTTTCACCAGACCCTGTTCGCCGCTGTCGGCCAACCCGGGCTGCATGGCCTCTTGCAATCCCGGTCCGGTCACCTCAATCGTCTGCGTCGCCTCGACCTGCCGGGGTCGGGGAAAATCGCGCACGTTCTCCAGGACCATCGTACCATCATCGGCGCGCTTGAAGCCGCCGATCCGGAAGCGGCTCAGGACGCAATACGTGAACATCTGAGCCAGACGGTGAAGCGGGTCGAAGTCCTGCGTGCCGAAAAACCCGAGTATTTCGCCTGATCTCGCGTTTGCGGGGTAGCGCGTGGACTGCACGCCGCCCTTGCCATGAAACCAAACGACATTGATCGTCGCGAGTTGGCAGGTTTCAATTGAGGCCATATCGTCAACACTATGGGAATTTCTACATGTAGATCTGTTCAGGCCGTCAACATATCCATCCCTTGCCAACCATCGACATTTCCTCCGAGGCAAGAGGTGACACATGCAGATCGGCAACAGCAGTACAGGTTACGGCATTGTGCACATTCTGCTTCACTGGAGCATCGCCGCACTGGTCCTGTTGACGGCATTGGTCGGCTTCAGGATGGGCAATCTGCCACGCATGGATCCGTCCACCTTCGAGACCTACAATTTCCACAAGAGCCTCGGCATCACCGTGCTGGGGCTCGTCATCGCACGATTGTTGTGGCGATTCGTCCACGGGACACCCGGACTTCCAGCTGCGATGAGCCCTTACGAACGTTGGGCGGCCGCAATCGTCCACCGGGCGCTCTACGCACTGATACTGCTCGTACCCCTGCTGGGCTGGTTCGACACTTCTGCGGCGGCCATTCCGGTCAACTGGTTCCGGCTTGTCACCCTTCCGCAGCCGATACCTGCCGACAGCCGACTTCAGGAACTCCTGGGCACCCTTCACGGCCTTGCAGCCTGGACCTTGCTGTCACTTATCCTCCTGCATGCCCTTGCCGCGCTCAAGCATCAATTTATCGACAAGGACAATGTCCTGCGGCGAATGATTGTGCCAGAACGATCAAACAGGTGAGGAGAGCCTGCCCACCCGCCCATGCCTGGCCCCGGCTTTCGCCGTCAGCAACCCGGAGATCCGTCTTGCTCAAAGCCCTGCTCGCCACCATGACACTGCTGCCGATCACAGCCGCAGCGCAAAACTGGATCGTCGATGAAGCCGCCAGCCGCATCGGCTTCCGTTTCACCCAGATGGGATCCCCGGTCGAAGGGCAGTTCGACCATTTCGGGAGCGACATCCGGTTCGACCCGCAGGCTCTTGATGACGCCCGGGTCCGCACGGAAATCGAGGTCGATAGCGTGAATACCGGTAATGAAGAGCGCGATTCCGGCATCCGCAGTCAGGCCTGGTTCGATGCATCGAACAATCCGCAAGGATTGTTCGAAAGCATACGCTTCGAGGACAAAGGCGATGATCGCTACGACGTGCGTGGCAGGCTCACGCTGCGCGGGACGACTCGCGAGATCATCCTTCCCATGACCATCCGCATTGACGGCAGGACCGCGAGGGCGGAAGGTTCAGTGACGCTCGACCGGCAGGACTTCGGCATCGGTCAGGGAGACTGGGCGAGCGACAAGGTGGTGGGTTATGAGGTTCCTGTCGACATCGTGATCGTCGCCCACCGGCCTTGATCACCACTGGCGGTCATTGGATGAAAAGATACCGGGGTCGAGAATGAAGCTGACGCAAGGCACCATCGAGCAGGCCCGCAAGGTCGTCTATGCCTCCATGCGGCCCACACCGCAGATTGCCTGGCCCCTGCTCGCCGAGCGGGCTGGCTGCGAGGTCTGGGTCAAGCATGAGAATCATACGCCGATCGGAGCGTTCAAGATCCGCGGCGGCCTCGTCTACATGGACTGGCTCAAGCGCAACCATCCGGAGGTCACGCGCGTCATCACCGCCACCCGTGGCAATCATGGCCAGAGCATAGCCCGCGCGGCGACAGCCCTGGGGCTGGCTTCGACAATCTATGTTCCTCGCGGTAATTCGGTCGAAAAGAATGCCGCCATGCGTGCCTTCGGCTGCGATCTGGTCGAATTCGGCAGCGATTTCGACGAAGCACGCGAGGAATCAGCGCGCAGGGGGGAGGAATTGGGGGCATGGCCCCTGCCCTCGTTCGACGAGCGACTGGTCGAAGGCGTTTCGACCTACGCTCTGGAACTGTTCGAAGCTGTCAGCGATCTGCATACGGTCTATGTCCCCATCGGCATGGGATCGGGCATGTCGGGACTGATCGCTGCGCGCGACTTTCTCGGCCTGTCGACCAGGATCGTTGGTGTCGTCATGGAACAACTGCCCGCCTATGCGCTGTCATTCGAGGCCGGCGAGGTCGTGACGACACCAGCGGCCTCGACCATTGCCGACGGGATGGCCACACGCGTGCCCCATCCCGACGCGCTGGCGATTATCCGTGCGGGCGGGGAACGTGTCGTCAAGGTGAGCGAGGAGCAGGTACGTACAGCCATGCGTCACTACCTCACGGATACCCACAATCTGGCAGAAGGCGCCGGAGCGGCTCCGCTGGCCGCCCTCCTCTGCGAGCGTGAGGCCATGCAGGGCAGGAAAGTCGGCGTGATCCTCTCCGGTGGCAATGTCGACATGGAGTGGCTCAGACCGGTCATCGCCGGGGAATGATCTCCGATCGGCCGCAATGGCAATCAGTCAACCGTTTACGATCTGAACGAACGAATGAGTGCCGCAGCTGCAACCAGCGACATTGCCGAGGCAAAGATCGCATTCCATACTGACAGGGAAAGTCCCGCGAAGGAGAAGGCCACCTGATCGCAGGTCGGCGGGGCCGATGCAAGCTGTGCGCGCAGTTCATCGACCGTCAATGCCGTCACCGAAGAACTACAGCCCTCAGGCAGGGCGAAGATACCGGCCTCTACCCCACCGTGGAACCAGGCAATGGAGGCATCCGTGATGAACAACATGAGTACCGCCACCAGGCCGAAGCGCCACCATCCTGCCATTGCGGCGATCAGTGCCACGGGGATGATGGCGAAATAGGGATAACGCTGCAGCCAGCACAGATGACAGGGTTCCAGCCCGAAACCATATTGCAGGACGTAGGCGGACAGGAGCGCGCCGGCTGCAGCCAGCGCCGAAAGGATGAGCGTTTTCCGTACCATGGTCAAAGCAGCTTCAACAATGCAAATCCCCCCACCAGAAGGACAAAGAAGACAACCGTGAGAAGTCCCAGATAGCGCTCGATGAACGACTGGATCTGCGGTCCCCAATACCAGATCAGTGCCGCAACGATGAAAAAACGCAGGCCGCGGGCAAGGATCGAGGCGATCAGGAAGACACCGATATCGAGCGCGCTGACACCACTGGCGATGGTGATCACCTTGTAGGGAAACGGCGTTATCCCGGCACCGAACACAATCCAGGCGCCGTACTCGTTATACATTCCCTGAAATTCGGCGAACTTGTCGAGATAGCCGTAGAACTGCAACAGTGGCTGACCGATCGTATCGAACAGCAACGCTCCGATGGCATAACCGGCAAGACCGCCAAGCACCGACGAGACCGTGCAGACCGTGGCGATCTTCCATGCCTTCTCGCGCTGGGCGATGATCATGGGAATGAGCAGGATGTCGGGCGGTATGGGAAATATCGAGCTCTCGATGAACGAAACGAGAGCAAGACTCCACATTGCATGCGGAGCAGACGCCTGCCGCATGGTCCAGTCATACAGGCCTCGTAGCAAGGCACCACCTCAACATCCATGACGATCCAGTCCCGCCCTTAGCCTTTCGTTCGCCCACAGGCAAGTGAATGACGCTGGGGTTGATGTCATTTGTTCTTATTTAACCATATGCATATAATCGAATAGGCATGGTGCATCAATTCGAGGCAATGACATGTTTGTAGCCGATATCCTGTCCGGTTCCGGCTTTGTCATGGTGATGGTCGCACTGGCCGTCATCATCGTCTTCATGGGCGTGAAACCCGTACCGCAAGGCGAAGAATGGACGGTCGAGCGCTTCGGCCGGTACACTCACACCCTTCGCCCGGGTCTCAACCTGATCGTGCCGCTGATCGACCGCATCGGCGACAAGCTCAACATGCGCGAACAGGTGCTCGATGTCCCCTCCCAGGAAGTCATCACGCGTGACAATGCCATGGTCACGGTCGATGGCGTGGTGTTCTTCCAGATTCTCGATGCCCCCAAGGCCGCCTACGAGGTGACATCGCTGGAACTTGCCATCCTCAACATCACCATGACCAATATCCGCACGGTGATGGGTTCGATGGATCTCGACGAACTGCTTTCCCGACGAGATGACATCAATGCCAAGCTGATGATCGTCGTCGACGAGGCAACCACTCCCTGGGGTGTGAAAGTCACCCGCATCGAGATCAAGGACATCACGCCGCCACAGGATCTCGTCGATTCGATGGCCCGGCAGATGAAGGCCGAGCGCGACAAGCGTGCGAACATCCTTGAGGCCGAGGGCTTCCGGCAGGCTGCAATCCTCAAAGCCGAAGGTGAAAAACAGTCCGCCATCCTCAATGCCGAGGGCGAGAAGCAGGCGGTCATCCTCAGCGCGGAAGGCGATAGGGAGGCTGCGTTCCGCGAGGCCGAGGCCCGCGAGCGGCTGGCCGAGGCCGAAGCCAAGGCCGCCGCCTACGTATCGGCTGCGATCAGCGAGGGCAATGTCCAGTCGATCAATTATTTCATAGCGCAGAAATACGTCGAAGCCCTCACCGCATTTGCCACAAGTCCCAATCAGAAGACGCTGATCCTGCCGATGGAGAGTACCGGTGTGATCGGGTCGATTGCCGGCATCGCCGAGATCGCCAAAGAGGCATTCGGCAAGGATGCCGTTCCGCCCATTCCCGGGAGCTCCGAACCGCGTGCGGCACGTCCACCGGCAACGCCACGTCCATGGGGCAGTGACACGCCATGAATTTCACACTCTGGCACTGGCTGTCACTAGGTGGCATTCTGGCCATCATCGAGATCTTCGCACCGGGATTTGTCTTCATCTGGTTGGCAATCGGCGCCTTCCTGACCGGTGCTGTTGTCTTTTTCGCTCCCGAGATCGACTGGCAAACCCAGGCGCTGATCTTCGCGGCTCTGGCGCTCGCCAGCATTCTTGTCTGGCTCGCCCTGCGCCGCCGTGTCGAAAGGAACAGCGACCAGCCCAATCTCAACAAGCGCGGCGACCGACTTGTCGGGCAGGTATTCGAACTGGTCGAGACCATCAGCGACGGTCGTGGCCGGATCCGCGTCGGCGACGGAACCTGGCTGGTCAGTGGCCAGGATCTGCCGGCGGGAACACGAGTACGGGTAATCTCCGTTCAGGGAGCCGTACTGGAGGTCGAGGCCGCCACCCCCGAGTGACCGGATGTCCGCTCCGTAACCCGTCACATCATTTCCTCGCCAAATGATCGATGACCATTGCAGGCGAATTTTGTTTGGTCTATGGTATACCACATACGGTAAGACCATGACCTCACGGAAAGGGGGTCAGGCTCGAAATCAGGGAACGGCAATGCCGACAAGGCTGGACATACAGCCCATTCAGGAAAGTTTCAGCCTCAAGGATCATATCTACGAGGTGCTGAAGAACGGCATTACCGGCATGGATATTTATGCCAGTGATGCGGATCTGCGCCTGGATGAGCGTCGCCTGGCCGAGCAGATGTGCATCTCGCGTACCCCGATCCGAGAGGCTCTTGCCCGCCTTGAGCAGGAAGGACTGGTCAACATCATCCCCCGCCGTGGCGTTTTCATTGCCCGCAAGTCGGTACATGAAATTCTGGAGATGATCACGGCGTGGGCTGCTCTTGAAAGCATGGCCGCCTCGCTGGCGACTCATCACGCGAGCAACGAGGAAATCGCCGGGCTGCGCGAGCTGACGGGCAATCCCAACGGTCGCATCGACGAGTACTCCCAGAAGAACATCGCCTTTCACCAGCGTATTCTCGCCTTGTCGAAATGTGGCCTGCTGTCGAGCATGGCGGCCGGTCTCTTCCTGCACATGCGGGCGATCCGCGCACGCACCATGCAGGAAGACGACCGTGTACGCCGTTCGGTGGTCGACCATATGCACATCATCGAGGCACTCGAGGCCCGCGACGGCGAACTCGCCTCGCGGCTGGTACGCGAGCACACCATGAACCTTCACGCCCATGTCGAACAGCACTGGGTTGAACCCGAGAGCACGCCATAACACTGCCGGGATCAAGACTTTCCCGACGGTTGAATTGAGAGGAATGATCATGTCGGATACAGCAAGCGATACACTGGCGAAGAAGACCACCGACGGAAGCGTCATCTCCGGAGGCCATCTTGTGGCGCGTGCTCTCAGGAACGAGGGCGTGGACACGATCTTCACCCTTTGCGGCGGTCACATCATCGACATCTATGATGGCTGCGTCGACGAGGGCATCAAGATCGTCGATGTCCGCCATGAGCAGGTAGCAGCCCATGCCGCTGACGGCTATGCCCGGCAGAGCGGCAAGCTCGGTTGCGTCGTGACGACGGCTGGCCCCGGCTGCACCAACGCCATGACCGGCATCGCCTGCGCCTTCCGTGCCGAGACGCCGATGCTGCATATCGGCGGCCAATCGTCGCTGACCCAGCACAAGATGGGTTCTCTGCAGGACCTTCCCCATGTCGACATGATGTCGCCGATCACGAAGATGGCGGCCGGTGTCTTTTCCACCGAGCGGATTGCCGACATGGTGTCGATGGCTGCCCGCGAGAGCTTCAACGGCGCCTATGGCCCGAGTTATCTTGAAATTCCGCGTGACATTCTCGACCGAGAGATTCCGCTGGATAAAGCGGTTATCCCCAAGCCGGGACATTATCGCTTCTCGACGAAGTCCATCGGCGATCCCGCCGATATCGAACGGCTGGCCGATATTCTCGTAAAGGCGGAAAGGCCGGCGATCCTGTTCGGTACCCAAGTGTGGAATTGTCGTGGTCACGAGCAGGCCGTGGCCCTTCTGCGCCAGCTCAACATTCCAGGCTATTTCAACGGATCGGCCCGTGGAATCCTCCCTCCCGGCGATCCGCACTACTTCAATCGCACCCGCAGTCTCGCCTTCAAGGAAGCCGACGTCATCGTCATCGTCGGTACGCCGTTCGACTTCCGCATGGGCTATGGCAAACGCATCCGCAACGAGGCGACGCTGGTCCAGATCGACCAGTCCTACGCGACGGTCGGCAAGAACCGTGACATCGATCTGGGTCTCGCCGGCGATCCGGGGGCGATTCTCGCTGCCGTCGCCGCTGCCGCCTCCGGTCGCGCGGACAACGGTGCCGCCCGCCGCCAGGGCTGGCTCGACCATCTTCGCGCTGCCGAGGAGAAGGCCACCGAAAAGCTGATGCCGCTTTTCCTGTCGGACAAGAGCCCCATCCATCCCTATCGGGTCGCATGGGAGATCAATGAGTTCCTCACCGATGACACCATCTATATCGGCGACGGCGGCGATGTGGTGACAATCTCGGCCCAGGCGGTTCAGCCCCGGGCTCCGGGACACTGGATGGATCCGGGTGCACTCGGTGCACTGGGCGTCGGTACCGGCTTCGCGATTGCCGCCGGCTGCGTCCATCCGCAAAAGGAGGTGCTCTGCTATTACGGTGACGGTTCGTTCGGCATGACAGCCTTCGACATGGAGACCGCGAACCGCTTCAACGTTCCCTACATCGCCGTCGTCGGCAACAATTCGGCCATGAATCAAATCCGCTTCGGCCAGATTACCAAATACGGCGAACAGCGCGGCAATGTGGGCAACAAGCTGGGCGACGTTCCCTTCTCGAAATTCGCCGAGATGCTCGGCGGCTATGGCGAGGAAGTGACCGAAGCCGATCAGATCGCCCCCGCCCTGCGTCGTGCGCGCGAGGAGGTGAAGAGCCGCGGCAAGTCGGCTGTCATCAATATCTGGGTCGATCCCAACGAATATGCACCGGGCACCAAAGCCCAGACCATGTACAAGTAATCGGGAGCCCTGCGCATGAAAGCACTCGAAGGCGTTCGTATCCTCGACATGACCCATGTCCAGTCGGGGCCGACCTGCACCCAGCTTCTCGCCTGGTTCGGCGCGGATGTGATCAAGGTGGAGAGGCCGGGTGTCGGCGATGCCACCCGCGGTCAGCTTCAGGATATTCCGGGTGTCGACAGCCTCTATTTCACGATGCTCAACAGCAACAAGCGATCGATCACGCTCGATACCAAGAGCGAAGCAGGCAAGAAGCTGTTTGCCGAACTGATCAAGAGCTGCGACGTGATGGTCGAGAATTTCGCCCCGGGTGCCATCGACCGGATGGGCTTTCCATGGGAGAAGATCCAGGAAATCAACCCGCGAATGATCTATGCCTCGGTCAAGGGCTTCGGACCTGGTCCCTATGAAGACTGCAAGGTCTATGAGAATGTTGCCCAATGCACGGGAGGTTCGGCCTCGACCACGGGCTTCGACGATGGCCCACCGGTCGTCACCGGTGCCCAGATCGGCGATAGCGGCACGGGCCTGCATCTGGCGCTGGGTATTGTCACCGCCCTGTTCCAACGGGAAAAAAGCGGTCGCGGGCAGCGGGTACTGGCCGCCATGCAGGACGGTGTCCTCAATCTCTGCCGGGTCAAGCTGCGCGATCAGCAGCGTCTTGCCCATGGCCCTCTCAAGGAGTACCCGCAGTTCGGCGAAGGCAAGGAATTCGGTGAGGCCGCACCTCGCGCCGGCAATGCCTCGGGCGGCGGTCAACCCGGCTGGATCGTCAAGTGCAAGGGCTGGGAGACCGATCCCAATGCCTACATCTACGTCATCACGCAGGCGGCCGTCTGGAAATCGATCTGTGACGTGATCGGCAAGCCGGAATGGAAGGATGATCCGGCCTACGCCACACCACCCGCGCGCCTCGACAAGCTCGGGCACATCTTCGACACGATTGAAGGATGGACCAAGACCAAGAGCAAGTTCGAGGTCATGGATATCCTCAATCCGCTCAACGTGCCGTGCGGTCCTATCCTTTCGATGAAGGAAATCGCCGAGGAACCATCCCTGCGGGACACGGGAACGGTTGTCGAAGTCGATCATCCCACACGCGGCAAATATCTCACCGTCGGCAATCCGATCAAGCTGTCCGATAGTCCCGCCGATGTCCGACGTTCCCCGCTCCTGGGCGAACATTGCGAGGAGATCCTCAAGGGTCTCCTCGGTTATGACGACAGGCGCGTCGCCGAAACCTGGGAGTCGGGTGCCATGGGCTCGAAGGAACAGACGCAGCAGGCAGCGGAGTAGGTCATGCGTATCGTTGTTCATGGCCAGCAGGCCTTCGGCAAGGCGGTGCTGGAAAAGCTCCTGGAGCGCGGCGAGAATGTCGTGGGCGTGTTCTGCGCCCCCGACAAGGAGGGGCGCCCACGCGATCCCCTTGCCGAATTCGCCGAAGAAAAGGGATTGCCCCTGCATCAGCCCACGTCATGGAAGACGCCCGAAGCGCTTGAACTGATGCAGAGTTTTGAGCCCGACGTGTGCATCATGGCGTTTGTTACCCTGTTCGTGCCACAGCCGGTCATTGACGCTCCTCGCCTGGGGACTTTCCAGTACCATCCCTCCCTGCTGCCGCTGCATCGCGGTCCGAGCTCGATCAACTGGCCGATCATCCAGGGTGCGACCCGGACCGGACTTTCCATTTTCTGGCCGGACGAAGGGCTCGATGAAGGTCCCATCCTGATGCAGAAGGAAGTGGAAATCGGCCCCGATGACACGCTGGGTTCGATCTATTTCAAGAAGCTCTTCCCGATGGGTGTGGATGCATTGATCGAAAGTCTCGATCTGGTTCGCGATGGCAAGGCGTCACGGGTCGATCAGGATCACACCCGGGCGACTTATGAAAGCTGGGCCGGGAAGAAAGCCGGTGCGGTCGACTGGTCACTGCCGGCTGCAGCGGTCCACAACCGCATTCGTGGCTGTGACCCGTCGCCCGGCGCCTGGACGATGTCGGGCGATACCGAGATCGCCCTGTTCGACAGCACCCGCGGCGGCGCGAGCGAAGGAGATCCGGGAACGGTCGTAGCCATCGACGATGCTGGCATGACAGTCGTCTGTGGCGACAAGGGCACGGTGATTCTGGGTCGCATCCGACCCAAGGGCGGTGCCAAGGAAACTGCCGTGCAAGCTGCAGGAAAAGTCGGTCTCGAGAAAGGGGCCAGGCTCGGTTCGGCCCAATAGAAGCGGGCGCAAGTCAAACAAGGGACGCAAGTCATGGCCAAGTCAGACATCGAGATCGCCCGCGAGGCGGTCATGAAGCCCATCGCTGAAATTGCGGCGAAGGTCGATATTCCCGAATCGGCACTGGAACCCTACGGCAAACATATCGCCAAGGTCAGCCTCGACTTCTGTGATGAAGCCAGGTCGCGCGACACCGGCAAGCTCATACTGGTCACAGCCATCACCCCAACACCGGCAGGCGAAGGCAAGACAACGACAACGGTGGGCCTTACCGACGGCCTTTCCCGCATCGGCAAGAAGGCCATGGCCTGTCTGCGCGAGCCGTCACTGGGTCCATGCTTCGGCATGAAGGGTGGCGCCGCCGGTGGCGGCTATGCCCAGGTCGTACCGATGGAGAACATCAATCTCCACTTCACCGGCGACTTCCACGCCATCGGCTCCGCACACAATCTTCTTTCGGCACTGATCGACAACTCGATCTATTGGGGAAACGAGCAGAAGATCGACTCCCGTCGCGTGAGCTGGCGCCGCGTGATGGACATGAACGATCGTGCCCTGCGTTCGATCACCAATTCGCTGGGCGGTGTCGCCAATGGCTATCCGCGCGAGGACGGCTTCGACATCACGGTGGCATCCGAGGTCATGGCGGTGTTCTGCCTGGCTGACGGCATTGCCGACCTCGAACGTCGGCTTGGCAAGATGGTGGTGGCGCAGACCCGCGAGCGCGACTACATCACCGCTGCCGACATGAAGGGTCCGGGGCCGATGACCGTCCTTCTCAAGGACGCCGTCCAGCCCAATCTCGTGCAGACGCTCGAAGGCACGCCAGTGTTCATTCACGGCGGTCCATTTGCGAACATCGCCCATGGCTGCAATTCCGTGATGGCTACCAAGACGGCATTGCAGCTTGCCGACTACGTGGTGACGGAGGCCGGTTTCGGTGCCGATCTCGGTGCCGAGAAATTCTTCGACATCAAGTGCCGCAAAGCCGGGCTGAAGCCCCAGGCCGCCGTGGTCGTCGCCACGATCCGCGCGCTGAAGATGCACGGCGGCGTCGCCAAGGATGCGCTTGGAGCCGAGAATGTCGAAGCGGTGAAAAAGGGGCTCGCCAATCTCGAACGCCATATCGAGAATGTACGCAAGTTCGGCATCAAGCCCGTTGTCGCCATCAATCATTTCGTCACCGATACCGATGCGGAGCATGAGGCGGTCGCCGCATTCTGCCGGGACAAGCTTGGTGTCGAAGCGGTCACCTGTACCCACTGGGCGAATGGCGGCGCCGGTACCGAAGAGTTGGCGAAAAAGGTCGTGGCCATCGCCGATAGCGGAGAGAGCCAGTACAAGCCGCTCTATCCCGACGATATGCCCCTGTGGGACAAGATCGGCACCATCGCCAAGGAAATCTACCGGGCATCCGAAGTGACCGCCGACAGCAAGGTCCGCGGGCAGATCAAGGAGTTTCAGGAACGTGGCTTCGGCCATTTCCCGATTTGCGTGGCCAAGACCCAGTACAGCTTTTCCACCGATCCGAACCTCAAGGGTGCGCCCTCCGGCCATTCCCTCAATGTCCGTGAGGTCCGGCTATCCGGAGGAGCCGAGTTCATCGTCGCGATCTGCGGCGAGATCATGACGATGCCGGGCCTGCCGCGCGTACCGGCGGCTCACTCGATTCATATCGATGATGCCGGTCTCGTTCAGGGTCTGTTCTGAAGGACGATTGCGTGGGGATCCGGTCAGTTGCCGGATCTCCACATTGCGTCAGCGGCGAAACCTGCGAAGAATGCCAACCGCATTCGACGATCGGTCTTCGAAGTGGGGAGAGAGGGTGTCATGACGATCCGAACCGTTCTGGTTCCGGTACGAGGCGACGGCAAGGGCGAAGGCGTGCTCGATCACGCCCTGTTCGTCGCCAGGCCATTCAATGCTCACATCGATGTCGTTCATTGTCGCCCTCGTCCGCAGGACATCCTGCCCTTCGGATTCTATGTGCCGGCAGCCCTCAAGAAACAGATCGCCAGTTCGGCAATCCAGGTCGCCGACGATGAGGAACAGCACCTCAAGACGATCTTCAATGCCTACTGCCAGCGCAACGGAATGGAGCCCGAGACCTCCCGTCCGTGGCCACTCGACAGGTTGTCGGTGTCGTGGCGCGAGGAGACCGGCAAGATGCCGGATGTCGTCGGCAGTCTCGGCCGGCTGAGCGATGTCATCGTCATCGCTCGACCGGATCCCAAGGCCAATATCGGCTTCAATACGCTGCAGGGCGCCCTGTTCGACGCAGGTCGCCTCGTGCTGATCTGCCCGCCCCGGAAGCCGGAGATGGTGGGCAGGTCGATCGCCATCGGCTGGAACGGCACGACCGAGGGAGCTCGTGCCATTGCAGCCGCCCTGCCGGTCCTGCGCAAGGCATCGAGTGCTGCAATCCTGGTCGGTGACATCGGCGAGCGGAACGCTCTCGATGCTGCGGCATTGCAGGACTACCTGCAAATCCACGAGGTCACGACGTCCGTCCATATCTTCAAGTCAAAGGAAACGGCCGTCGGCCAGGCATTGCTGCGCGAGAGCGTGGAGGCTGGAGCCGATTCCCTGCTGATCGGTGCCTATCACCACAGCCTGCGAAGGGAGCTCGTGTTGGGTGGCGTAACCCAGCACATCGTCGAAAATGCGCAGATACCGGTCTGGATGGCTCATTGACCGGCAGTCGGATACTGCTGTTTTCTCAGCAAGAATTACCGCACCCGATGACAGTCATGGGTATGGTAGCGTGTGGCCCGGCCGATTGACCGGTTCGGCTACTGACAATCAATGAAGCAAAACTCAGGGAGAAGTTGAATGAAGAAGCTCAACGTGACGGCCAAAGTGTCGACCTTGGGAATTTGCCTCGTGGCGACCGCCATGGCCGCTGCGGGTGATGCCCAGGCGGAGTGGCAACCGCGCAAGCCCGTCGAGCTCATCATCATGGCAGGGACCGGCGGCGGTGCGGACCAGATGGCTCGTTTCATCCAAAGTATCATCGACGAGAAGGGATTGTCGCCACGCCCCTTCATTCCCATCAACAAGCCGGGCGGATCCGGTGCCGAGGCCCTGCGTTACATGCAGGACAAGGCCGGCGACGACCACACCGTGATGATCACGCTGAACAGCTTTTATACGACCCCCATCATCCAGCCAAATCTCGGTGTCGACATTACCAAGTTCACGCCGATCGGGCGCATGGCCCTTGATACCTTCCTGTTGTGGGTCAATGCCAAGAGCGACATTCACACACTTGATGAATATGTCACGGAGGTGAAGGCAGCCGGCAAGAACTGGAAGGTCGGCGGGACCGGCTCGGGACAGGAGGACTCGATCCTGACGGCCATGATGGAGGCCGAGTTCGGCTATGATGTCACCTATATCCCCTTCTCCGGGGGTGGAACGGTTGCCAAGAACCTTATCGGGGGACATGTCGACTCCACCGTCAACAATCCCTCCGAGCAGAGCGAGTTCTACCGGGCGGGGGAAAGTCGCCCGATCGTACAGTTCACCAGCGAACGCATGGAAGCCTATTCCGACATTCCCACGGCCAAGGAAATGGGGCACGACATCGAATACTACATGCAGCGTTCGATCAATGGTCCGCCCGAAATGTCGGCCGAAGCGCAGCAATGGTACATCGACCTGTTCAAGGCCGTATTCGATTCGGACAACTGGCAGACCTTCTGCTCCGACGAGGGCATCTACTGCGACAAGTGGATGGCGGGTGCCGACCTGGCCGCGTTCAACGAAGTCCAGTTCGAGCGCCATAAGCAACTGATCGACAAGGTCGGTGCTGCCGCCATCACCGGCGAATAATCGACCGCTACCGACCCTTCGGGCTCGGCATCCGCGACAGCCTTGCCGGCTCGAAGCCGTCGGTAAACTTCGAACGGGAAATCAGGAACGCTTCTCGACAAGCGGCATCGCGAGCAGCTGGTTGCAGCCGCCCGGTTGCGCTGTCTGTCCAATGGGTGACCAGGATGAGTGTCAGAACTGCTGAACTGCTCATGGCCCTTCTTCTCACGGCGGCTTCGATCGCCCTGATGTTCAAGAGTGCCGAGCTCAACATCGGATGGGTCAAGGATCGGGGGCCAGGAGCCGGCGCCTGGCCATTCTGGCTCTCGACCATCATGCTGCTGTCGTGCCTCGCCATCCTCTGGCGCTGGTTTCGCGGCACCAGCGAGGAATCCCGCTCCGATGCGCCCTACGTCACGCAAAAGACGCTCTATCTGGTCGGGACGGTCGTTCTCGCATTGGTCGCCCTGCTCGTCGGCACGCAGTATATCGGCCTGTACCTCTCGCTGGTCGTGTTCATGCTCTTCTTCCTGCGGATCATGGGGCGGCACAGCTGGACTTTGACATTGATCCTGAGCCTCGCCACCCCTGTCGTCATCTTCGGCTTCTTCGAGTGGGCCCTGCAGATCCCGCTGCCCAAGGGAATGTCCGAACCGTTGTTCTATCCCATCTACGACCTGATGTACTGAGCGGGAGATCCTGACGATGGAAAGCATACTCATACCGCTCATGGGAGGTTTCGCCGAAGCCTTCCATCCGCTCAACCTCTCCATGCTCATCCTGGGTTGCGGCGTAGGCCTGTTCATCGGTGCCATGCCGGGACTGGGAAGCGTCAACGGTGTGGCCATTCTCCTTCCGGTGACATTTCTCGTTCCGCCCAATGCCGCCATCATCTTCCTGGCAGCCATCTATTATGGCGCCATGTACGGGGGGGCGATCAGTTCGATCACGCTCGGGATACCGGGAGCATCGACAGCCGTCGCCACGGTGTTCGACGGACGGCCGCTGGCGGTGGCCGGCAAGGCCGATCAGGCGCTGGTCACCGCCGCCGGCGCCTCGTTCATCGGCGGAACGGTCTCGATTGTCCTGTTCACCCTGTTCGCACCACCGCTTGCGAGCTTTGCCCTGCGCTTCGGTCCGCCGGAGGAGTTCGCGCTGATGATCCTCGCCTTTGCGACATTTGTCGGACTAGGCGGCGACGATATACCAAAGACGATCTTCTCCATCTGCGTCGGTCTCGTCCTGGCCACCGTCGGCGTCGACATCATCACGGGCAGCCCGCGCCTGATCTTCTTCGACATCTCGGGCTTTTTCCATGGCGTCAACTTTCTCGTGCTGGCCATTGGCATCTATGGTATCGGCGAGATGCTGTGGACCCTGGAGCAGACCCAGGGCGACGTGATGATCCACAAGGTGAAGTCCGGATTTTCCTCCATCATGTCCCATCTTGGCAAATTCCGCCACTTCCTCGGGACAACTTTCCTCAGCGGACTTCTCGGTTATTTTGTCGGCATGTTGCCGGCTGCCGGTGCGACACCGGCTTCACTCATGGCCTATGGCTTGTCGAAGACCTTCTCCAAGGATCCGGACAGCTTCGGCCGGGGCAATCCCGCAGGTGTCGCCGCTCCCGAGTCGGCGAATAATGCCGCCTCGACCGGGTCCATGCTGCCGATGCTGACATTGGGCATTCCGGGATCTCCCACCACCGCTATCCTTCTCGGCGGCATGATCATCTGGGGCCTGCGTCCCGGACCGCTGCTCTTCACCGAACACCCCGATTTCGTCTGGGGTCTGATCGGCAGTCTCTATGTGGCGAATCTTGTCACACTGATCATGAACCTCGCCTTCATTCCCCTGTTCATCCGGGTTCTTCAGCTCCCCTTCACCATTCTCGCTCCGATCATCTTCATCCTGTGTGTCGTCGGCGGCTATGCCCCGTCCCAGACCCTGCACGATGTCTGGCTGATGCTCGGCTTCGGCATCATGGGCTACCTCCTGCGCAAGCTGAACTATCCGGTGGCCCCCGCCGTCCTCGCCATCGTGCTCGGGCCGCTGGCCGAGAGTTCGTTACGACAGAGCCTGCTCAGCTCGCAGGGCGATGCGTCGATCTTCTTCACCCGGCCGATATCCGGCATCTGCATGTTGATCGCCCTGGCACTGGTCCTCTATCCGGCATTCCTGAACTGGAAGCGAAAGAGGGAGGCTGCAACTGCCTGAAATGGCGTCACGACCTGACGGTCCGAATGGCCTCCCAGATGCGATGGGGGGTCATCGGCATGTCGATCGAACGTACACCCAGCGGCGCCAGCGCATCGAGTACCGCATGAACAACCGGAGCCATGGCTCCGGTCGGCGACAGCTCACCGGCTCCCTTGGCACCCAGCGGGTTCATGCCCGTGGGCGATGGCGCGAAATGACAGTCGAACATCGGCACATTATCGGCTCGCGGCATCGCATAATCCATGAATGTGCCATTGAGCAGCTGTCCCGCCTCGTCGTAGATCGCCTCTTCGAGAAGAGCCTGCCCTGCTCCCTGCGCAATACCGCCATGGATCTGGCCGCTGCCGATCAGCGGATTGAGAACGCGGCCGATGTCATCGACACCGCCGAAGCGTTGCAGTGCGACCGCGCCTGTCTCGGGGTCGACTTCGACCTCGGCGACATAACAGCCATTGGGAAATGTGGCATTCGGGCCGGAATAATCGCAACCGGTCGAAAGTTCCACCCGGTCGGCAAGTTCGAACAATGTGATGGACCGATCCGTCCCGGCAACGGTGAAGCGGGCAGCCTCGAAGGTAAGATCGACCGCTGCTGCCTCCAGCGCTGCTGCAGCCTGCTCGCGAGCCTCATCCAACAACATTTCGGTCGTTCGAACGATATTGTGGCCGGCGATGGTGAGCGAGGAGGATCCTCCTGTACCGCCACCATCTGCCAATATGGACGTATCACCCTGGCGAACAACGACCCGCGATGGGTCGATGCCGAGCCGCCCGGCAACGATCTGGGCGAAAACGGTCGCGTGCCCCTGTCCGCCCGCCTGGGTACCGGTGAGCAAGATTATCCGTCCGTCGGCATGGACTTCGAGCACCGAGCGCTCATTGGCAAAACCGCCCGAGCAATGCATGTGCATGCCGATCCCGATGCCGCGCAGGAGCCCCGCCTTCAGGCTTGCATCGCGTCTTGCGGAGAAACCGGCAAAGTCGGCCACTTCGAGTGCTGTTTCGAACAGAGCTGGAAAGTCGCCGGATTCCAGGACCTGTCCCATCGGCATGGTTCTCGGCAAGCTGTCCTGCTGCACGAGATTGCGCCGCCGCAATTCGATCGGGTCGATACCGCTCACCCTTGCAGCCTCATCGATCACCCGCTCGACGGCGTAGACGATCTCGGGTTTGCCGGCACCCCTGTAAGCATCGACCGGCACGGTGTTGCTGTAGACCGCGCGCACGCGTGCCGCGAGCGCATCGAAGGCATAGGTATGGCCGAGGACCTTGGTCCCGCTCGTGCTGGGCGTGAAGACCGCGAAGCCGGCCGTATAAGCACCCATGTCGGCGACATTGTCGACGTGCAGCGCAATGAACCGCCCCTCTTCGTCGAGGCCGATCTCCGCTTCGAGCCATTGGGCGCGGCCATGGGCATCCATCAAGGCGGCTTCACGGCGCTCCCCCACCCATTTGACCGGCCGGCCGGTCAGCTTCGCCCCCAGCAGGCACAGGGCCTGTTCGGGATAGGCCTGCAGCTTGATGCCGAATGCGCCGCCGACATCGGGCGTACGGACGGTGAGCCCGTCACGTTCGATGCCGAAGACCGGGGCAAGCATTTCCAGTTGCTTGTGCGCCCCCTGGCTGCAGGTGAGCAGTTCCATGTGACCGCTGTCAGCGTCGACGCGGGCCAGTGCGGCACGTGGCTCAAGTGGATGGACAACCAGTCGCTGGCTCGGCGTCGAGATACGGACCCGCCAGCGTGCGGCAGCCATGCCGGCTTCGAGCCTGGCCATGTCACCATGTTGCCACAGGTAGACCGTGTCATCGTCGGGAGCTTTGCGAAAGTCCACCAATCCGGGCAGGGCATCGATCTCCACTTCGACGAGAGCCGCGACATCACGGGCGGTTTCAAGGTCATCGGCCACCACCATGGCGAGGATTTCCCCGACATGACAGACTTCGCCACGAGCCATGACCGGCCGTTGCCGCGTGCGCTGACCGGGCATTTCTCCCAGGGCAGGAAACGGGTTCAGCGCCAGCACCGCATCATCCATGCAGGTCGCCACCAGGCGCAGCCCCGGCACATCACCGATCGCATCCGTCGACACGGAACGGATGATACCCCGCGCCACATCGCTACGCACGAAAACGGCATGTCCCTGATCCGGCCAGTCGAAATCGGCGGTATACCGGCCCTCACCGCGCAGAAGTCGCTCATCCTCGAGGCGGGGCACCGCTCGTCCTATGAGGTCATTGCTCTCGACCGTCTTGAGAAGATCACTGATAGTGGCGATGGGCATGGGCAGTTCTTTCAAATCGACTACAATGGACTACGCCGTCGGCGTGATGGATCCTACACATTCGCTATCCAGCGAAACAGCACAGCATACCTGTTCGGAAAATCGTGAGGAGAGGCAGCATGGCAAGCGTGACCGTGCATTCGGGTGGTCAGGAACGCAGGATCCATCCCGGATCGGGCCGCCGCAAGGCACCTGATCATGGCAAGGGACGGCAGCTGGAGGATCACGCGCTCGTCGAGGTTGCCAATCTGCTGGGAACGCGCCCGCGCTCGCGGGATCTCCTGATCGAGCATCTGCATTTGCTGCAGGACGAATTCCGGGGCCTGCATGCCAGGCACCTTCACGCCCTGGCCGAGCTGATGCGCCTGCCGATGTCGGAAGTTTATGAAGTTGCCTCGTTCTATGCCCATTTCGACATCATTCTCGACGGTGAGCCCGACCCGGCCGAGCTGACCATCCGTGTCTGCGACAGTCTCTCCTGCGAAATCAGGGGCGCGCGCCAATTGCTGACAGCGCTGCAGGACGAGGCCGACGGCCGCAAGCTCCGCGTGGTCCGCGCTCCGTGCATGGGACGTTGCGACGCCGCACCGGTGGCCGAGGTGGGCCATGCCTTCGTCGACCATGCAACTGCCGATGGTGTCATCGAGGCAGTCCGTGCCGGACATGTACATACGCTGATTCCGGACTATGTCGATCTCGGCGACTATCGCGATAAGGGCGGCTATTCCCTGCTGGAGACTTGCCGCGCGGGGGAAAGGAAAGCCGGGGATGTCATTGCCGAACTGAAGGATTCCGGTCTGCGCGGTCTGGGGGGAGCCGGTTTCCAGTCGGGCCTCAAATGGGAAATTGTACGCAGACAGAAACATCCCCGGGTGATGGCGGTCAACGGCGACGAGGGCGAACCTGGTACCTTCAAGGATCGTCACTATCTCGAAAGCGATCCGCATCGCTTTCTCGAAGGCATGCTCATCGCCGCCTGGGCTTGCGAGATCGCGGATGTCTATATCTACATCCGTGACGAATATCCCGCCGCCATGGAAATTCTCAAACGCGAGATAGCGGCCATTGAATCCCGCGGAATCACTGGCAAAGTGAAGATTCACCTGCGTCGTGGCGCCGGCGCCTACATATGCGGCGAGGAAAGTGCCATGATGGAGAGCATCGAGGGCAAGCGCGGACTGCCCCGGCACAAGCCGCCCTTCCCTACCGAAGTCGGTCTGTTCGGCAAGCCAACACTCGCTCACAATGTAGAAACTCTCTATTGGGTGCGTGATATTGTCGAGAAGGGTGCGAAATGGTTTTCATCCCACGGTCGCAACGGCCGCAAGGGCCTGCGTTCGTTCTCCGTCTCCGGCCGTGTCCGCGATCCCGGCGTGAAACTTGCACCGGCAGGCATCACCATCCGAGAGCTGATCGACGAATATTGTGGAGGCATGGAGGAAGGTCACGAATTCAAGGCCTACCTTCCCGGTGGCGCATCGGGTGGAATTCTCCCTGCTTCGAAGGATGACATCCCGCTGGATTTCGACACATTGCAACCTCATGGCTGCTTCATCGGATCGGCTGCAGTTGTCATCCTTTCCGACCGGGATAACATGCGTGATGTGGCGCTGAACCTGATGCGTTTCTTCGAGGACGAAAGTTGCGGCCAGTGCACGCCCTGCCGCAATGGAACCGAGAAGGCTGTCATGCTGATGCAGAAACCCAAATGGGACATCCAGCTTCTTGAGGAACTCTCGACGGTGATGATGGATGCCTCCATCTGCGGTCTCGGGCAGGCAGCGCCCAACCCGCTCCTGTCGGTGATTCGCCACTTCCAGGACGAGCTTTCGGCGACGGCCGGCGCGGGAGAAACGGCATGAGCGAAACTATCACCTTCACCATCGATGGCCGCGAGGTCAAGGCGGCGGCAGGCGAAAGCATCTGGCAGGTGGCACGACGCGAGGGCATCGAGATCCCGCATCTCTGCTACAGTCCCGAGCCCGGCTACCGTGCTGACGGCAACTGCCGGGTATGCATGGTCGAAATCGAGGGCGAACGCACGCTGGCAGCATCCTGCATGCGCATGCCGACCCCGGACATGAAAGTCGCAACCCGGGGCGAACGGGCAAAAAAGGCCCGCGCCATGGTCATGGAACTGCTCGTCTCCGACCAGCCGTCGCGTGAATCCTCTCCCGATCCGGACAGCAAGTTCTGGCAGTGGGCTGATCGACTCAATATCGAGCACAGCCGGTTCGAGGCCGGCAACCGCACCGAACGCGATATCAGTCATGTGGCGATGGCCGTCAACCTGGATGCCTGCATCCACTGCGGACTGTGCGTCCGGGCCTGCCGCGAGGTCCAGGTGAATGACGTCATCGGCATGGCCTATCGCGGACATGGTGCCAAGGTTGTGTTCGATTTCGACTCGGTCATGGGCCAAAGCACCTGCGTTGCCTGTGGCGAATGTGTCCAGGCATGTCCCACCGGCGCCCTGATCGAAAAGTCCCTCGTCGACGATACCGGCAAGCGGACCCAATGGGCAGATCGCACGGTCGACTCGCTCTGCCCGTTCTGCGGCGTCGGATGCCAGACTACGGTCCATGTCAAGGATGACAGGATTCTCATGGTCGATGGCCGCAACGGCCCCTCCAACGAGAACCGGCTATGCGTCAAGGGGCGCTTCGGCTTCGACTATGTTCATCACCCGGCACGGCTGACGACACCGCTCATCCGCCGTAAGGACGCGCCAAAGCGCTGGGACATCCAGATCGCCGATGGCGACTGGTCGTCCATCTTTCGCGAAGCGACATGGGAAGAGGCCCTGGAAGTCGCGGCAGGCGGTCTGCGCACGGTTCGCGACCGCGCCGGTGCATCGGCCATGGCCGGTTTCGGCTCGGCCAAGGGCTCCAACGAAGAAGCCTACCTGTTCCAGAAACTGGTACGCACTGGCTTCGGCACCAACAATGTCGATCACTGCACCCGCCTGTGCCATGCAAGTTCGGTGGCGGCACTGATGGAATGCGTCGGCTCCGGCGCCGTCTCCGCACCCTTCATGGCTGCCAACGATGCGGAACTGATGATCATCATCGGTGCCCGCCCGGCGCAGAACCATCCGGTTGCGGCGACCTATTTCAAACAGGCTGCCAAGCAGGGCAAGAAGCTCGTCATCATGGATCCGATCCGCCAGCCGCTGGCCCGCCATGCATGGAAGAACATGCAGTTCAAGGGGGGCACCGACGTCGCGATGCTGAACGCGATGATCTACACCATCATCGAGGAAAACCTCTACGACGAGCAGTATATTCAGGCGATGACCGAGGGTTTCGACCTCCTGCGGGAGCGGATCAGGCCGTTCTCTCCGGAAAAGATGGCCGATGTCTGCGGCATCGATGCGCCGACGCTGCGCGAGGTGGCGAGGGCCTATGCGAAGTCCGAGGCATCGATTATCTTCTGGGGCATGGGAGTTTCCCAACATGTGCACGGCACCGACAATGCCCGCTGCCTGATCACCCTGGCGCTGATCACGGGCCAGATCGGCCGTCCGGGCACCGGGTTCCATCCGCTGCGCGGCCAGAACAATGTCCAGGGTGCGTCGGATGCAGGGCTCATTCCGATGGTTTTCCCCGATTACAGGTCTGTGGAGAACGTGGAAATTCACCGCCAGATGCAGGAATTCTGGGAAACGCCGCTCGACGACAAGCGCGGTCTGACCGTGGTGGAGATCATCAATGCGATCCATGAGGGCACCATCAAGGCCATGTATGTCGAGGGCGAGAATCCGGCCATGTCCGATCCCGACCAGAAACATGCCCGAGAGGGTCTCGCCATGCTGGAACATCTGGTGGTCCAGGACATCTTCCTGACCGAGACGGCCTGGCAGGCCGATGTCGTGCTGCCGGCATCAGCCCACGCCGAAAAGCTCGGGACCTTCACCAATACCAATCGACAGGTCCAGATGGGCCATCCGGTTGTATCTCCTCCCGGCGATGCACGACAGGACTGGTGGATCATCCAGGAAGTCGCCAGGGGTATGGGCATGGACTGGAATTATGCCGGTCCGGCAGAGGTATTCAGCGAGATGGCCCAGGTCATGCCATCGCTCAGTCATATCAGCTGGGCAAGGCTGGAGCGTGAGGACTCCGTCACCTATCCGTGTCCGGGTGACGACCAGCCTGGCAGCGAAATCGTCTTTGCCGAGAGTTTCCCCACGGCGTCCGGCCGGGCAAGGATCGTACCGGCCGATGTCCTGCCGCCGGACGAGCTTCCCGACGACGACTACCCGCTCATCCTCACGACGGGAAGAATGCTGGAACACTGGCACACGGGTGCCATGACGCGCCGAGCCAGCACGCTCGACTATCTGGAACCTTCCCCAACTGTCGGCATCAATCCGAAGGAGCTTGCCCGTCGCGGTCTCCGGGCCGGGTCACAGGTCAATGTGTCCACGCGCCGGGGCAGTATAACCCTTACCGTGCGAGCCGATCGCGATGTGCCGCCGGGCGTCCTGTTCATCCCGTTCTGCTTTGCCGAGGCGGCTGCCAATCTGCTCACCAACCCGCAACTGGACCCGTTCGGAAAGATTCCTGAATTCAAGTTCTGTGCCGCCAGACTGGAAAATTTCGAGGACGTTGCTACCGACTGATGGCCACACATTACCCAAGGACAACAACAGGAGAGCCATGAATATCGCCATGTGGTCAGGACCGCGCAATCTGTCGACTGCCATGATGCGCAGCTTCTCGCAACGAACCGATTGTACGGTCGCCGATGAACCATTCTATGCGGCCTATCTGCAGGCGACCGGCCTCGACCATCCGATGCGGGACGCGATCATTGCCGCGGGCGAGACCGACCCCGCAACAGTTATGGCCCAGTGTGCCAGCCCCGGCCCGAAGGCACATTTCTACCAGAAGCACATGACCCACCACATGCTGCCGCAATTCGATCTCGGCTGGCTGGGATCGGTTCGCAATGCCTTCCTCATCCGGCATCCTGCGCGGGTCGTCGCAAGTTACAACGCCAAGCGCGAGGACCCGACGCTCGATGACCTGGGCTTTGTCGAGCAGGAACGCATATTCGAGCGGGCCTCGGAACTGGAGGGACGATCACCGCCGGTCATCGATGCGGCCGATGTTCGCGCAAATCCGCAGCGTGTGTTGGGTGCCTTGTGCGAGGGACTTGGCATCGCGTTCGATCCAGCCATGCTGAAATGGCCTCCCGGTCCCCATCCCGACGACGGTGTCTGGGGATCGCATTGGTACAAGGCCATATGGGAGTCGACCGGATTCGCGCCGCCAGAGACAGGAGAACATTCCATCCTGCCCGATAATCTGCGAAGGCTCGTCGATCAGGCCATGCCGATCTACGAGCGCCTGAGCCGCTACAGGATCGGTGCCGACTGACACCGATCCCCGTATCCGTGTCGACGAATCTCAGCCGCGTGGACGACTTCGCGGTACAAATACGTGGCCCGTCACCGGCCTGACACTCGGCGTGGGCATATCGCTGGCGACAGGCACCGTGCCGTTTTGCGGGACCGTCTCGCCCGTGCCGCGATCGCCGGCCGAGTAGCCCGACGACGGCGCCACCGAAACGGCCGGCCCCGGTTGTTGCATCAGGGGTTGCGGGTCGGCGTCGAGCGGGCGCCCCATGCCATCCGCCCCATCCACCGGCAGCGGACGCATCGAGCGCATCCGCGCACGCAGTTCCTCGCTGACATTCTTCGCATCCTCGGCATTGCGGATGATCTGCGGTGTGATGAAGACAATGAGCTCGGTTCGCGACGCCTGATTATCGGTCGATTGGAAGAGTTCGCCCACGGCGGGAATATCGCCGAGCAAGGGTACCTTGTTGTTCGACCGACTCTCCGAATCCTGGATGAGGCCGCCCAGCACCACAGTCTGCCCGGACTGGACATTGATCCGGCTGGTGATCTTGCGCTGGGAAATGGTCGGCGTGAGACTGTCCGAACTGGTCGTCTCGCTGGCCACGCGCGAGACCTCCTGCGCCACTTCGAGAGCCACGATATCGTTCGAACTGATCCGCGGCTTCACTTCGAGAATGACGCCGGTATCGCGATATTCGATGTTATTGACCACGGGCGCGTTGGTATCGTCGACACTGACCGCACTTCGCGTGGTGATCGGAACCTCATCGCCGACATTGAGCACGGCTTCGCTGTTGTCCTGGACCACGATCGAGGGCGAACTCAGGACCTTAACATCGGTAATTCGCGACAATGCATCAATGGTGACATTCGACGACCCCGGCGTCATCACGAAGTTGAAACCGGGAAGCTGTGCGAGCGGATTGAGCAGGTTCGGGTCGATGACACCGCTGCTGGTCGGCGTGGTCGTGTTGAACCCGGCCTTCACCGAGCCGGTATTGAGGTAGTATTGCACACCGTAGCGGAGCCGGTCGTTGAGCGTCACCTCGGCAATCGTCGCCTCGATCAGGACCTGCAACGGCGGCTGGTCGAGACGGCGCACTGTCTGCTCTATCATGTCGTAGGCTTGCGGCGTCGCGCGAATCAGAAGGGTATTGTTGAGCGGGTTGGCAACGATCTTCACCCCCTGCAACAGATTGGGGCCGATTTGCGCCCTGGTGTCACCGGATGACATGTCGCCGGCAATGTCATCGGCTGCCGTGACGTCGACCCCGGCGGGTGCGGTATCGCCTCCCGGAGCGTCGGTTGCGTCGATCGGGCCCGCGAGTTCCGGAACATGCGGCTGAATGGTCGTGGCGGTGGACGGTGAGCTTGCCGCCGAAGGTTCATAGGTGCTGAACGTCTGATTCAAAATCTCGGCGACTTCAGCCGCCGGAACGTGCTGCAGCTGATAGACGAAGAACTGGATACCGACGACATTGCCACGGTCCAGGCGCGTCACCCATCGCTGGACTTCGACGACCTGCTCCGGCTGGCTGGCGATGACGAGTACGGCATTCAGGCGCGACATCGGCATGAAACGGACCGTCTCGCTGGCGGTCTGATTGCCACTCAGCGGGTTGACCAAAGCTTCCAGCTCGGGGATCACCGCCTCGGGTGAGGCCATCTTCAACGGGAAGATTCCGACCGAACGACCGGCCATCCAGTTCACGTCGATCTCCGACAGGGTATCGAGTACCGCCTGTCGCTCTCCGCTGCTGCCGACGAACAGCAACAGGTTGCGATTGTCGTCGGTGCGTATCTGGTCGGGACGGGTCAGCAACGGCTGAACGAACTGGGCAGCAGCCATGGCACCGATATAGCGCAGTGGCACGATGGTGACACCGGTGCCGGGAGTGGCATGCGGTGGCGACGATCCTCCCAGCGGCGTGATCTCGGACAGACCGCGTGCCATGTCCTGCAGCAGCACGGCATAGCTGCCGTCGGGATTGCGGGACAACCCTGCACCATGCATCTGCAGGGCCGTCTCCAGGACCCCCAACAACTGCTGGTCGTTCAGCGGTCCGCTGGACGAAAGAACGACCTGGCCCGTCAAGGTCGGATCCAGCGTGTAGGTGACACCCAGAATGTCGCCAAGGATAACCTTCACCACCTCGCGCAGTTCGGCGCCATCGAAATTGATCTGAACGCCATCAGCAACGCGCTCGACCTCCTCGTTTTCCTTCGCACGCAGATTTCCCTCGTTCAGGAACACCTGAGGCCTGGCACTTCCCGCGGGCACGTCGCTTGCAGGCAGGGTCGACTGCTGCTGCGCCACCCTGCGGCTGGCGGGAGGCTCGAACGATGTGCCTGCGATCTTTTCCTCGACGGCCGAAGAACGCGGAGCATACTGGTCGCAGGCTGCCAGCAGGAGCATGGCCGCAAGAACGGCCAAGGTCGGCAACGAGCGAAGTAGACTGGGAAGACGCATTGGATCCCTATCGAATGCTTGTTATCTTTACCAGACGCCCGGACAGCAACAGTTATTCCGCCATTCCGTGCGACATCTGGCGAACCGCCTGAATGGCCGTCGCGCGGCGTAGCCGACCCAGAGTGGACGCCGACCCGGTACGCATTCCACAACAACACCATCGAATGCAAGGGTCGTGCGCGCTACCGACACCGTTGTATCGTCTCGCAGCATTCCAGACAACAAGGATACGTTGAAGACAATGACATCGAAGAAACCGTTTGGTGATCCCGTTTGTGCGGTCAGGGAGGCTCATCAGAAAAGCTGACGTAGCCTAAAACGTGAGATGGAAAGATCCGGTATCCAGCTAACGTTTTGATATACAATGATACACAATTGACAACATCCTCGACTTATGCCTTTTTGCGTCGTCCAAAATCAAGACTAAACAACCAGGAGTTGATCGTGCCCAGGACTCCCTCAGTTGCCGCAGGAATGGCAAAAGTCCCCTTGTGGTTCGGCGCAACTGTCATCGCGCTTGTGCTGGCTGCATCTCCGGCCGAGGCCGTAACCAGTATCGTTCTCAAGCTCCGCGCCGAGAATGGCTCGGACTTCTCACGCTACAAGATCCGGATCAACAATGAGCTCGTGGCCGACGCCAGGGTCACCAGTTCAGCCTGGACCGAGGTGAGCTTCATCGTCGACAGCGTCAGGCCCCTGGATCGCAATCAACTCGCGATCGAACATTACTACGATACCGATAGCCGTGCCCTCCATGTCGACCGGATCAAGGTCAATGGCGCGGTCTTCCATCCCAGCGATGGAATTCAGGATGCGGGGCCCCAGGACGGCAGGAATCTCCGCACGGGAAGCCATGCCGGTCATTTCCCGTGGAATGGAATCCTGCGCATTGACCTGCCTGCAGAGATCCTTGGCACGAAAGCGGCGGGCGGTGATGCCGGTCAATCCGGTCCAGAGCCTGCGCTTGACGTCAGCGACTCGTCGCAACCGGCTGTGGTCGAGAATATTTCAAGCGATGGCAGTGCCTATTTCCGTCCACCGGAGCCACTTCCAAACCTGCGGATCTACAATGTCCAGCCAAGCGGTCGGCAGAGTGTCAATGGCGGGCCCGACGAGGATCTCCTGCTGGTCAGCCCCAACCGAACGATCGACGGAAAGTTTCTGCTCGAAGTCAATGGCTTTCGTGGAATTTACTGGATCGGTGCGACATTCAACCCACAGCCCATGGGATATCTGATTTCTCCCAGGGGCAAGAGGGTGAATGGTGTTGGTGCGCTTGTGCGGATCCGTCCCCATGCGAATTCGAAGGACCGGCCGTTCGTCTATCTCGATCGGATGCGATTGAAGACGGACAATATCACGTTTGGCGACTTTCTCCAGGTTGGTGGGGCAGCGAAGATCGGCAACTGGAGCTACTGGCCCGACCTCTATCGCTGCCGGATGAAAGCCGACCCGCTGTTCGGCTGGGCGACCTATCATGGCGGATCATTCTCGAGAAATGTATCGAAAAGCGATTTCACCAAGCTCGACATGGGTGGCATTCATCATTCCTATGCCGCACGAATGGACATCACCTGGGGATATCAGGGTGAATACGTCATTCCCACATGGGCGACCAACTACAAAGGCTACAAGGGACCCGATGGCAACGGTCGTGCCGAATATTGGGACTACGTCGCCCGCGCCGCCACCAATCCCGCAATCGGATCCGTGCCCCAACCCAAGACTTTCTTCCTCGCACGCAGTTCCTCGGAGGTCGTCGCCGGCGAGAACCACACCTTCGTCTTTCACGAGGGCGGAAGCGATGGCCGCGGGGTCTTCAGTGTTCCCGTGGGCAATTCCGGTTCCGCCAAGCCAACAGTTCATCCGGGCGGTGGCGCCTACGCGCCAAAGGATCACGGCACCTATCTGTCGTGGCCGACAGGCTCGCAATATCCCTTCGTCATAGGTCGGCTCAAGAATGGCGCAAGGCAGGCCGTGCCCTCTGTCGTCTCCGAAAGCGAGATCGGCTTCAAGCATCGCGTCTCCAGCCGTACGACCTTGCTTGCCGCCATTCGCGCAGGGTGCGGGCGCAACTAGCGTGTCCCGGCCAAATCCGCTCGACCCGTCGCTCCAGGTCCTTGAACTGTCGTCGTATTCTTGCCGTTCGGGGAATTTCACCTGAACGGCAAGAATGCTGGAACGATCAGACCGCTACTGGCAGGACCGGTCAAGAGTGCATTGTTTATCGGAAAGTTGACGGAACCCGCCAGTCGGTTGTTGCGAAGGTGGCAACGATCACGATATCCATCCATTCCGTTGCCGCCTCGCTCGCGTTGATCGTACCATCGACATGAAGCACGTCTCCCACCACCGGGGATCACTCCCCGACAGCAACTTGCAGGCACTGGGTTGAGCACTCGAAGCCGTCACGATGAGCCGACTTTCGTCGAGCTCTTTACACCAAAACTGGTAACCGTGCTGCGCGAGGGCTATGGCCCGGGCGCTCTTCAAGCCGATGTCATGGCCGGCCTCACGGTGGCGATCGTCGCCCTCCCGTTGTCGATGGCCATTGCAATCGCCAGCGGCGCAAGCCCTGCCCAGGGGCTCTATTCGGCAATCATCGGCGGGTTCATCGTCTCGCTTCTCGGTGGCAGCCGTTTCCAGATCGGGGGGCCAGCCGGAGCTTTCATCGTGCTGGTCTCGGCCACGGTACAAAACCATGGCATGGATGGCCTTCTGCTGGCGACATTCCTTAGTGGCATCATCCTGACGATCGGCGGCTATCTCCGGCTCGGGTCCTATATCAAGCTCATTCCCTACCCGGTCACCGTCGGCTTCACCGCCGGTATTGCCGTCATCATCTTCACAAGTCAGGTCAAGGAGATCTTCGGTCTGACACTGAGCGGACATGAACCGGGGAACATCCTTGAGAAGTTACCCGTCCTGTTCGCCGCGCGCGATACGATGCAACCGGCCGCGATGATGCTGGCGCTGGCGGCCATTCTCATCATCGTCGGTCTCAAACGTTACCGCCCTGGCTGGCCCGGCATGCTGATGGCAGTCATGGTCACGGCCCTGGCGACAGCCTTGCTGAACCTTCCCGTCACCACCATCGGATCCGCCTTCGGCGGCATTCCCTCAGGTCTGCCCACCCCTACCCTCCCCGATCTGCGCGTCGAGAAGATCATCGAGGTCCTGCCCAGTGCGATATCCTTCGCCCTTCTCGGCTCGATCGAATCGCTGCTGTCGGCCGTTGTGGCCGATGGCATGAGCGGACGGCGACACCGCTCGAACTGCGAACTCGTGGCTCAGGGTTTCGCCAACATGGCAGCCAGCCTGTTTACCGGTATCTGCGTGACGGGAACCATCGCGCGTACCGCCACCAATGTCCGGGCGGGCGCACGCGGTCCGATATCCGGCATGCTGCATTCCCTGTTCCTGCTGGCATTCATGATCGTTGCCGCCCCGCTTGCGCGATTCATTCCACTGGCCGCTCTGGCGGGCGTGCTTGCGGTGGTCTCGTGGAACATGGTCGAAAAGCACGCGTTCGCGCTGTTGCTCAAGGCATCGCGCGGTGACGCTGCCGTGTTGCTCTCGACCTTCCTTCTTACCGTCTTTCGCGACCTCACCGAAGCGATCATTGTCGGCTTTGCGCTGGGATCGTTGCTCTTCATCAACCGGATGTCGAAGGCAGCCGCCGTCCAGACCGACCATGGTTTCATCGCCGCAGATCGGGCAGACAACAGCAATGGGGGACGAGTACCCTATGATGAAGGTGTAGCAAGCGACCCGGATATCGTCATATTCCGCATATCGGGAGTTTTCTTCTTTGGTGCTACCGGTGCCATCGGTACCGTGCTGGACCGCATTCCCGACAGTCACAAGGCGCTGATCGTCGATCTCGCGGCCGTTCCATTTCTCGATTCATCCGCTGCCAACACGATCGAGGGGCTGGCGCTCAAGGCCCGTGCTCACGGCAAGGTGGTCTACCTCACAGGCGGATCAGCAGACATTCTCGCCTATCTGAAACGCCACCATATCACAGAACCGCTGGTCCGCTTCGCCGATACCATCGACACGGCCAGACAACTGGTCCATGCAGATCTTACACAATCCGGGCATGACTGAAACTCCAGCCACCGGTTTTCGTGGCAACTGCCGAACGGCCATCCCTCTTGCGGCACAGGCGTTATTTGTCAGCAACCTGGAAATAGTCCGCGTGGCCAGGCTATCGAGGTTCGGATTACGAAGTCGGGGAAGTAGCTTCCGCGAAGGACGGGCGACCGCCACCAATGCCGAGGAAATCGGAGCAGCCGCGCCGTCGCAGCGCTTGTCGGTTAACCTACCACTTCCTCGCTACTGCAAGGAGCGCAACTGGCTTTCAAGTTTTCCATTTCCCGTACAGGGTTGATAGAATTCCTCGTTGATAAACGGATTATGATAGCGGCCATGATACTTGATCGTGAACATGGTCGACGATCCCTGTTCCCGGGGTTCGACCATGGCATCAAGACCGATGCGCACTTCCTCGACCCGGGCAAAGGCGAAACGCTTGTCATGATCATCTATCGGAGTGGGCTCAGCATCCGGGCAATTGGCATAAGCCAGGGCGGAAGGCCCGCTTAGCGACGCCGTTATGCTCGGGCTGTCAGAGGTATCGGTACCGGGCTGGACCTGCTTTTCAATCGTAAAGCCCAGTTGTGTCAGATCATCCTGCAATGTCTGGAGGCGGGCGTCTGTCGGATCTGATGACGAAACCTCAAAGATCGCCGGCGCTTTGGTCGATTGCACGGACTGGCATGCGGCAAGTGGCAGCATGACCGCCGTCACAGCCAAAACGGCCGAATGTCGAAAAAACCTTTTCATGGCGTATTCCCCCTAAATACAATGCTATCTGCGTGTCCACTGAACCGCTGATTCTGGAGTTGATCGTTGATATGTGTCAATACGATCAATAACAGCTTTGGCAGTGTGATCCATGATCCTGATCGCCGTCACCGAGAAGGACTTTGGACTCCCCCCACCAAGTTTTTGATGTTACAACCTCGCCACGAGGAAAAGCGCGCTTTTGGACTCCGAGGAGTTAATGACAAAAGCGTGAAAAATTTAAATGATTTCAAAGATATGCGCGCCTAGCTCAATTGGTAGAGCAGCGGACTTTTAATCCGCGGGTTCAGGGTTCGAGTCCCTGGGCGCGTACCAACAAAATCAAAGAGTTACATCGATTTTTATACAACTGAATGTTCGTTTGGCTACCATTTTGGCTACCACGATTCAGTTTCTGGCGAACCTTCAGGCTTTCGACGAGGTTCGAGTTTCTGGCAATCTCGGAGGAATGCGCATTGAACAGCAATCCAGCGACCTTCAGCCCAGCCCGCAAATCGATCCCCCTGGAGCTTCCGGCCAATCTGCGGGAAAGGCTGATTGGTGCGGGACGACGTGAGCTGACTGAAGCGCAAGTTGCGCGAATGGTGCATGCCCTTGAGAGCTATTCTACCACTGTGAACATTGGATCACAGCTGGCGACGAGCCCCGAGATTCGCGAGTATCTCCTGGCTCTCAGAAATGCCTGCCGGGAATTGGAACAGCGTATCGGAGCCGGAGGTAAATCACTTGGCTGCGACGCCATGGCGGATGCGATGCTCGGTGCAGACCAGCTTGAGGCGCTCCACTTGCTGCTGGCACAGCTGACCCTGAAATGTGATGCGGCCCTCCGCGACCTCAAACCGGTCGACAATCGCGATTTCGCCGGTTTTACAGGTTTTGTTGTAACTGTAGCGATGATCTTCCGGGAGGCAGGTGGCAAAATTACGGCACAATCCAATCAAGCGCATACCGACACGCCATTTGTAGCATTGATTCAGCAATTGCTTGATTGTTTCCCGGAGAAACCGACACGGCCAGAGTCGAGGGTTATCGTACATCGAAAGAATCTTGGTAAGGCGCTTCTCGATATCATCCAAAAACATCGAGACAATTTTAGTTAGTTTTTAACACTCTACCCCCTTCGAAAAATCTTGGGTCGAGTGATTATCCATACTGATTTTGTAGTCGTATGTGGGCGGACATCAGTAAACCTGAGAGGTAAATGATGCCCACAAACGAACTTCTGCAAACGATCATGGAACCTGAAGCTATCTCTGTTGCGGAGGCCGCGCGACGAGCAGGCCTTGGTCGCTCGACCTTTTATGAGGCGATTGCCCGAGGTGACGTACCAACCATCAAGCTTGGCAAGCGCCGACTGGTACGGCTCGAAAGCCTGCGGGCCTGGCTACGAGAACTGGAGCAGCTTCAGGCCGTACGTCCGCAGGTGCGGTCATGACGATTCGCACTGAAGTGATCACCGGGCCGCTGCGGACCATCCGCACGGCCTGTCCTGCTTGCAACAAAGGACCTTACGACACGGCGCTGGCCATTACCTCGAAGGGATGCGGCGGCTTCGTCTGGTTTTGCCACCGTTGCGGCATGCGCGGCGCCGCGCGCGGCGACAACAAAGGGGGACTCACTTCTTACCGTCAGTCGAAGTCCCATGACCCTCTGAGCGAGCCATCACGACAAAAGCGAAGGATGGACAAGATATGGCGCAAAAGCCTGCCGATAGGGCCGAAATGCATCGCCGCTCGCTATCTGCAGGCAAGAGGATGCATTCTTCCTCCTGACGATTCGGATCTCCGCTGGCACCCTCGCCTGTTCCATCCTTCCGATTGGTACGGTCCCGCTCTCGTCGGGCGCGTTACGCATGCTGTGAGCGGCGAGCCAATGACGCTGCATCGCACTTGGCTCGCTCCTGACGGCAACGGCAAAGCACCAGTCAAACCGACACGGTTGATGTTCAAAGGACTGCCGAAACGTCAAGGCGTGATCCGCCTTTGGCCAGAAGAGAACGTGACCGAGGGGTTGGCAATCGCGGAAGGTATCGAAACGGCGCTCACGGTGGCCCTGGGTTTTGTTCCGGTCTGGGCCTGTATCGATGCCGGCAATCTGGCGGTGATGCCCGTTCTCAAGGGTGTAGAATCGCTCACAGTCGCTGTCGACAACGATCATGCCGGCCACAAGGCCTATGACGAGGTTTCGAACTCATGGAAGGCTGCCGGCCGCGAAATCCGTCGCTGGATTTCAGATCGATCCGGGATGGATCTCAACGATCACTATGGAAGGGGTATGTCTGATGAGCCCCAATGACATCATCCGTGCCGACGCTGACCGACTTCCTGTCGACCGGATAAATCTATTGGTTGGTGAGGGAATCCGCGAAGCCCCAGCTTGTTCCTGGCCAGAACCGGATATGACAGTACTGTCGGCGAACCTTGAGTCTGCTCCCGAGTTCCCGGTTCATGTCTTCGGTCGTTTCTGGTCGCAATTTCTTATCGATTCCGCGATCTGCTCCGGTGCGGCGGTAGAATTCGTCGCCATGCCATTGCTCGCTCTCGCGGGATCGCTCCTTGCAAATGCCCGGCGGGTTCAGGTCTGGGACGGCTGGGTAGAGGCTCCGATCATATGGACAGCGTTGGTTGGCTTGCCTTCGACCAACAAAAGTCCTGCCATCGACCGTGTACTGGACATAGCGATGCAACTGGAGCAGTCGCTCAACATCGACTACGAGGATCGTCGGCGGAGATACGCAACCGAGCGACAGGCGGCTGAAATTGCCCGTGCAGTATGGGAAAAGGCGGTTACAACCGCCGTCGAACAGGGAAGAGAATCTCCACTGCTACCTTCGGAGGCCATCATTCCCACCCCACCTGCACGCCATCGCATCCGCCTGATTGATTGTACAATCGAGAAGGCTGCACGGCTGGCCGCAAGCAACGGATGGGCTCTACTGCAATGTCGTGATGAGCTTGCCGGCTGGTTGGGTAACATGAACCGCTATAGTGGTCACGGAGGGGATCGTGCGTTCTGGCTTGAGGCGCATCGCGGTCGATCCTTTGTGGTCGATCGCATGCGCGACGACGAGCCGGTGATCGTACCATCCCTTGGCATCAGCGTCGTGGGCGGAATCCAGCCCGAGCGACTTTCTGAGTTGCTGCTTGCCACCAGCGATGACGGGCTTGCTTCGCGATTCCTCTATGTCTGGCCCGAGCGGATCGATCCTATCCGGCCGGACCGATCACCGGACGCTGAACTCGCCATAAGAGCAATGGAAAAACTCGTGATGTTACCTGTGGGAAGCAAGGACGACATTGCTCGACACAAAATCCTTCATCTTTCGCCACCAGCGGTTGATGCGGTCGTCCGCTGGCGTCAACATTGGTCTGACATGGAAGGACGGACAAGTGGCCTGATGGTTTCCTGGCTTGGAAAGCAGGCCGGAAACTTGCTTCGTGTCGCGATCATTCTCGCATTTCTTCGCTGGGTCGGCGACGAATGGAATACACCAGAGCCGGCAGAGATCGGGAAATCAATCGTCGAGGACGCTGCCGCGCTGATTGAATCCTCACTGCTTCCCATGGCAAAGCGAACGTTCGGAGAGGCCTCGCTTCCCGAACAGGAAAAGGACGCGTGCTACCTGGCACGTTGGATTTGCTCTCACGCCGGGACAATCGAGATCATCAATCTGCGCACGCTCAGAAGGAAACGCGTACTGATGACCAAAGAAGCGCGGCGCTACGACGCTGCTGCAACCGAGCTCGTCGAGGCAGGCTGGCTGCGCACAATGCCGACCGCAAGCGGCGGTCGGCCGCGGAAGGAGTTCGAGGTCAATCCAGGGATCATTGCGCAACTGCGCGTTTCCGGTCGCGCCGAATCCGAATAATCCCCTGTGCCAAAAGTGCCAAATGGTGCCAAAAGGATCTTTTGGCACCATTTGGCACTTTTGGCACAGGATCGGTCTACGTTTCATACCTGCTTGAGAACAAACAGGATCAATGGAATAGACTGATCGCGCGGGCACTCGTCCGGTGGTTGTTCGAGAAGACCGACCTTTCGACTGTGTTGTACGATGGCGCCGACCTGTTCCCCGAAGTGAGGACGCGGTTTGCAGAGCAAGCAGCCGGAAGCAACGTTGCGATGTGTGCATTTTTGGTTATATTGAATACGCAAAAATTCTCTGGAGCCATTTCATGTCCCGCACCACGACCATGACCGTACGCCTGAGCGGAACGCTCAGTGACTTTGTCGCTGCTAATGTGGGGGAGAATGGCGCTTATGAAAATGTCAGCGAGTATATTCGCGATCTGATCCGCCGCGACAAGGAGCGGATGGAGGCACAGGCATTCGACCGCCTGAAGACCGAATTGGAGCATGCCTTCTCCGCACCGGATTCGTCCTATGAGCCCCTCACCGCGGCTGAGGTGATCGCCCGCAACCGGTCCTGACCGGATGGCCAACATTCGCATTCAGCAGGCGGCATCGTTCCGCCTCGACGAAATCTACCGCTACACCCGGGGTCGATGGGGACCAGCTCAGGCCGACCGATATATCACCGGGTTGTTCGCAGCTTTTGACAATATCGAGTCCCGCGGTGTCACCTCCAGACCTATTCCGGCCGAATTCGGTGTCAACGGCTATTTCTTTCGCTACGAGAAGCACTTCGTCTACTGGCGATGGCTTGCAAACGGAGATATCGGCATCGTCACGATTCTCCACGAACGCATGCACCAGATCCCCCGCTTCCGCGAGGATTTCGGGCTGGAGTGAGACAAAGGCTGCGTCTGGTGGGCGCTACCATGACGCCTTGATACACGTTGATCTCAACGCATCCATGCAATGCTGGGCTATTTGTCAACTTCGCATGAGCCGTATTCCTTCCCTTGATGTTGCTTGTTCTCAATGGAAAGTTCCACCTCCTGATGACCTCATCCCTGCGTGCGCAGGGGAGCCTACGCGCGTTCCCGCTTAACTATGGCTGACACGGGTTCATCCCTGCGTGCGCAGGGGAGCCGGTGGCGATGACGACGAGGACATCGTCGACGAGGGTTCATCCTTGCGTGCGCAGGGGAGCCCGCCTTGACCCCAAGACGCGCTTCGCGCTGGAGGGTTCATCCCTGCGTGCGCAGGGGAGCCGGCGAAAGCCATCTCCACGACGTCGGGTTTCGGGGTTCATCCCTGCGTGCGCAGGGGAGCCGGTCTGAGCTTGCCAAAGTAGAAAAAAGGCTGGGGTTCATCCCTGCGTGCGCAGGGGAGCCGGTGTCGTCATGATCACTCTACAATTTCACCCGGGTTCATCCCTGCGTGCGCAGGGGAGCCTAGCCATAGATCCCGTTGCGCTCCTTATAAACAGGTTCATCCCTGCGTGCGCAGGGGAGCCTATGGCTATGTCGGGTCGACCGTGGACCTTGTGGGTTCATCCCTGCGTGCGCAGGGGAGCCCGATCAACCGCGACCTGACGGCCATATCACGTGGGTTCATCCCTGCGTGCGCAGGGGAGCCGCAGATGCTTCAGCTCTTTTACCTCCTCGACAAGGTTCATCCCTGCGTGCGCAGGGGAGCCCCTGCTCGTCGTCGCCGATATCGCGGGAATAAGGGTTCATCCCTGCGTGCGCAGGGGAGCCGCTTTGTTGCTCCGCTGGATCTGCCACATGGTGGGTTCATCCCTGCGTGCGCAGGGGAGCCTAGCGGGTGGCGAATCCAGTGAATTCATCAGGGGGTTCATCCCTGCGTGCGCAGGGGAGCCGAAAGCGTATGGACCGTCACAGACTGCTTTGGGGGTTCATCCCTGCGTGCGCAGGGGAGCCTTGCCTTGCGGCTTGGGGTCTCGGCCCGGACGGGGTTCATCCCTGCGTGCGCAGGGGAGCCGGGTACCCAGTCTCCACGACCGTCTTGGCCGCGGGTTCATCCCTGCGTGCGCAGGGGAGCCGTGTAGCCGCAGCCGCGTTGTCCCAGTGCTTGAGGTTCATCCCTGCGTGCGCAGGGGAGCCGCCGGCGTTTCGCTCTTTGTGTTCCGAATGACGGGTTCATCCCTGCGTGCGCAGGGGAGCCGATAGCCGCGTCGTTCATGCCTCGAATGATCAGGGTTCATCCCTGCGTGCGCAGGGGAGCCGCCAGCGGGTAAAACCCGGTGAGCCTCTTTGCGGGTTCATCCCTGCGTGCGCAGGGGAGCCAGTCTAGGCCTGCAAGATGGAGGACATCCCTCGGGTTCATCCCTGCGTGCGCAGGGGAGCCGTGGCATTAAGCTGCGTCACTGTTCCGGTGTGAGGTTCATCCCTGCGTGCGCAGGGGAGCCGCGCTGTCATCGATCAAATTCAGCGCAGGCGGGGGTTCATCCCTGCGTGCGCAGGGGAGCCGGCTCGTCAGTATTCAGCATGTGGCAGGCGTAGGGTTCATCCCTGCGTGCGCAGGGGAGCCCACCACCGCTCAGAAAAGGCGGTGGACGATGGGGGTTCATCCCTGCGTGCGCAGGGGAGCCGAGCCCATGGAATAGAGCAACCCGGCAGGAGTGGGTTCATCCCTGCGTGCGCAGGGGAGCCAGTGAGATGGAGCGACATAGGTGACGAGTGTCGGGTTCATCCCTGCGTGCGCAGGGGAGCCGGGCAGACTCTCACTATCTCTGACGGCGTCTGGGGTTCATCCCTGCGTGCGCAGGGGAGCCTTAGCAGCAATCTGCGCGATTGACCAATCACCGGGTTCATCCCTGCGTGCGCAGGGGAGCCGCAGATATCGTCGTCGACGGATCGGCGACTGAAGGTTCATCCCTGCGTGCGCAGGGGAGCCAGAATTTCACACCCGGCGCGGCGGACTTCAGTGGGTTCATCCCTGCGTGCGCAGGGGAGCCTTCATCGATATGGATACACGGCGCAAGGTATTGGGTTCATCCCTGCGTGCGCAGGGGAGCCGATAGGAAACCACGCGGCCAATTCTACTGATGGGGTTCATCCCTGCGTGCGCAGGGGAGCCTGGGCTACCCGACCGAGAGAATTACAGATGTGAGGTTCATCCCTGCGTGCGCAGGGGAGCCACCACCACATCATTGAAGATGGAGGGGTGACTGGGTTCATCCCTGCGTGCGCAGGGGAGCCGAGCCAAACGGGCTGCCGTCCGGCGGCTCGGAAGGTTCATCCCTGCGTGCGCAGGGGAGCCCCCTCGTGCCCGTTGGTGCCGACGGTCCCGACGGGTTCATCCCTGCGTGCGCAGGGGAGCCATTGCTCTTGTCCATGGTGTACCCGAGCCACCGGGTTCATCCCTGCGTGCGCAGGGGAGCCGTCGTCGATCAGGTCGACGCGGAAACTGGAAAAGGTTCATCCCTGCGTGCGCAGGGGAGCCGGCCATCTACCTCAACGCGATTGTCCATTCCAAGGTTCATCCCTGCGTGCGCAGGGGAGCCCGCAGATTCAGGTGTGCGCCCTTCGGATATCGGGGTTCATCCCTGCGTGCGCAGGGGAGCCTCGCCGCGCTGTGGTCCGGTTTGATATCTATGGGGTTCATCCCTGCGTGCGCAGGGGAGCCCACTCGCTAATCGTCACAAAACCTTAACGTGCGGGTTCATCCCTGCGTGCGCAGGGGAGCCACGACGAATGGCCGTGGGATGACCTCGGAAACGGGTTCATCCCTGCGTGCGCAGGGGAGCCCATGAGTCTGTTTGCGGAGTATGACGGTATGGGGGTTCATCCCTGCGTGCGCAGGGGAGCCTGGCTCGCTGTCCGTCACCACGCCCATCGACAATGGTTCATCCCTGCGTGCGCAGGGGAGCCGGAAGCAGGGGGTGTCGGATCTACTTGATACTGGGTTCATCCCTGCGTGCGCAGGGGAGCCGGTTCTCGGGTCAGCCTCATCAAGCCGGCCATTGGTTCATCCCTGCGTGCGCAGGGGAGCCGACCTCCTCTTTCGTGCGACGAAGGATGCAGGGGGTTCATCCCTGCGTGCGCAGGGGAGCCTGGGGTACGCATCCCCTACGCGACGGGGAGTAGGGTTCATCCCTGCGTGCGCAGGGGAGCCCGAGTGGACGGCGCGGCGTTCGCCGGAAGCTGGGGTTCATCCCTGCGTGCGCAGGGGAGCCCCGGGGATGTATGAGATCCGCCCGGCTCGGGAGGGTTCATCCCTGCGTGCGCAGGGGAGCCTGGATGACGATCCGGTCACCAGACGACGCCCCGGGTTCATCCCTGCGTGCGCAGGGGAGCCCCGGGATTGAGTTTCGGGAGGATACTGTCACGGGGTTCATCCCTGCGTGCGCAGGGGAGCCTCCGTACCGACAAGCCCCGTGGCATGCGCGACGGGTTCATCCCTGCGTGCGCAGGGGAGCCATGCCAAAACAAGCGATACCTTAAACAAACAAGGGTTCATCCCTGCGTGCGCAGGGGAGCCTGCAGGCCATGGCAAGTACTTGCATTGCCTATGGGTTCATCCCTGCGTGCGCAGGGGAGCCTATCACGTGCGCGGCCTTTGATGAAAATCGAGGGGTTCATCCCTGCGTGCGCAGGGGAGCCGATGCCATTGATCTAGCGAAATCAACCTGTTTGGGTTCATCCCTGCGTGCGCAGGGGAGCCCTGCATCGGTAGCACTCTCAATCGTCCTGACGGGGTTCATCCCTGCGTGCGCAGGGGAGCCCCTCGCTGCAATCACCATCGTTGCGATGGGCGGGGTTCATCCCTGCGTGCGCAGGGGAGCCTCGAATTGTGCCAGTGAGGCGAAGATATTGAAGGGTTCATCCCTGCGTGCGCAGGGGAGCCGTGTTCGTTTGCAGATCGAGAACGGGCGCGCGGGGTTCATCCCTGCGTGCGCAGGGGAGCCGACAAAGCCGTCTTCGCCACCGACGAATACAAGGGTTCATCCCTGCGTGCGCAGGGGAGCCTAGACGTTCAGGCCGGCCCGAAGAACACCCCAGGGTTCATCCCTGCGTGCGCAGGGGAGCCTCTGGGGCTTAAATCACTGAATGGTCTACGATGTCAAAGAGCATCGACGCGTATAAATATCAAATTTTACACGTCACAGTTGTAACCAGGCCGCCATCAAGTTCCGCGAATGTTCGATCCGGCAGACCGAGTGTGGCGATGCCTTGTCCGCATGGTTCGCCTGAATCGCGCCAAGTCATGACGATGGAGCTACCACCGAACTGTTCGTACCACTCACGAAGTACGGTCCAGACACGTTCACGAACGGCTCTCGACATGCGGGGAGCCGTGTAAACACCCGGAGCGATCTCCAGCATACAGGAAGCGAGGAAGCCACGGAAGCGGTCGGCGACGTTGCTTGTAACGATGACGACCATCATTTGTCCTCCTCGAAGAGCTGCTTGATCCGCTCGATGAGTGTATCGACCAGCTTCTCCTTGCGAAACGCCTCGCTGGCAGCACGGCGTATCTCGCGTTCCAGCAGGAGAGCAGGATCATCGAGGCAACGTCTCGCTGTGGCAAAGGCGACCGGCACGGTTACGGTCGTGCGGACGAGATCGGTGATGTCGAGGATGAATGCCCGTGAGCTGTCTTCGTGGATGAATCCGAGTTGCGGAATGGTGGCGGTTGCCGCAACCGCAATGGAGGCAGCAGCCTCGACGCAGGTGACGGCGTGATTGATCGCCTGATTGGGAATGTCGGCAGCATTCGGATTCTGACGATCATATCGACGGCCCTTCCATGGAATGCCGTGACGCTCGGCGAGGAGCTGATAGGCTTTCTTGATACGTGCACCCTCGATTCCTCTGAGCACATCCGCGTCCTGATGCGGAAGCACCTCATCGAAACGCCAGACGAACATCCGCCGGGCCATGGCGATGCGCGTGTCGGGATCTGCCCACATGCGCGCGTGCCGCCGGGCCAGACGGCTGTCGTCGGGGCCGAAGGGCTGGGCCGTGTAAAAGCGCGTCCCGCCCGATCCGATGGCGAGCAACGCGGTTCCGTGACGGGCGAGAAGGCGAAGGGCATCGTGACTGACCGATCCGCCGGGCCCGAGCAGAACGGCCGAGACTGTCTGGAATGGAATGGCATATTCTCCCGCATCCAGATGTTCGCTTGCCGCTCCCACAAAGCGCAGTGTGCCATCCTCGACGAACAGCCTGCCGCGTTCGAGCCACACCAGACCGTGTCGGTCGACATGTGGGATTCGGGCGGTTTCGAGGCCGAGACGACCGGGCAGTGTCATGGGATCACCTTGTCCGTCGCAAGAGCAATAGGCCGTAACCGAAAGCACGATGCCGGCCGATACCTCTTGCAAGAAGATTCATGAACGCATCGGGTTCGATCACTTCGAGGCGACCGTCGATGACCGCATCCGGTCTGCGCGCGGCCTTGCGTTTTCCCGCCATGAGCTGCCGTGGCGGGCCGTCTGCAGTCCCGGTTCGGCTTTGGGGGGAGGCATGCCGGCGGCGCGTGACCCCGGCAAGATGGAAACGCACAAGCCCTGCATCGATCAATCTCGCCCCACCCGACGCGAGCCGCTCGGCCAGCCACCGCAGATAGACATCGGCCCGGTCGATCTTCTCATCCGCCGGGATGCCGAGAGTGGCGTGCAGGAACGCATCGAGTTCGCGCGATCGGCCGCCATCGCTGCTGCGGGTCTGCACGATCGGACAGACACGGGCGGAAAAGCCGAAGATACCCGCCGGCGAAAAGCTGTCGGGCAGGCGCTTGGCGGCAAGCCCCGAACGGGGGAAGATCGAACGGACAGGCTCGCTCGCCCGGGCGAGATTGTCCGCGAGAACCTCGTCGCTGACGGCCGAATACCCCAGGATGTGGAGGCTTTGATTTTGTCCCGCAGCCCCTGTCTGATCCGGTTCGAACACCCGAAAGGGCTGCGGCGCATCGCTGGAGAAAGCCTGACGAAGAGCGAGGTGCCAGAGATAACCCGGATCGGCGGCCGGCAGGCGTTGATCGTGGGCAAAGCGGGCGAGTGCGCGGGCGTCGGGCCGGATCCGAACGAGATACAGACTCATGATCCCTCCTCACCTGCAAGCGATTGTGGCGGCGATGACAGGCGTATCTCCCGCCGCCTGCTGAAACCGGCATGAAATCCGAGGCGCCAGTCGCGGCGGTCAGTGACCGTGATCGAGCGGCCGGCAGGCTCGTTGGTGTCGTCCTCGGTCTCGATCGGCCCTTCGCCCGCGAAACGATCCAGCGCCGCCGCCAGCGATTCGGCATCGACAGTATCGTACAGGATCCGGCTGGCGGGTGGACATCCCTTGCGGCCAAGGAACAGCGGGCGCTCGGGCCTGAGCAACGCATCGGCGACAGCCTGCAGGCCGGGTTGTTCCCCGGCCGGATCGAGCGTGAGCGCCACCATCACCCTGCTGTCGGCACGATAATGCCGATAGCGGAGGGCCGGACCGCTATAGGTGTCGCCGCCGCCATGTCTCTCGCCGCGAACGCCGCGCGTCGTCCAGATCGGATCCTGCTTGCTCAACTCGGCGGTCTGGAAGTCGACGATCCCCCTTCCCTCCCGATCCAGCCGCGCGGCGAAGCGCAGCCGTTCCTGCAGTCTCGTCAGCAGATCGACATCCCCGTGCTCATAGCCGAGCGCATTGGCGATCAGGCCGGCAAGCAGCGAACGGCCCGGCAGCCTCCGGGTCGGGCAGATTTCGTCGATGGCCGTATCGCCGAAACTCATCAGCGGGCCGCAAAGTTCGAGAATGAGGCAGCGCATCAGCCATCTCCGGCGATCGCAGCGGCAACCTCGCGCGCAAGCTGGCCGAAACCGACGGCCGCTGCCTGTCCGGCGGTCACATCGTGGCGGGTCGACAGCCAGCGCCTGGCGCTGCTTTCATACATCTTGTCGATAATCTGGATATGGCCAGAAATGGCGTCAGCGGCCCTTGCGTCAAGCGGACAGCCACGCACGGGCGAGATGAAGGCATTGGCGAGCGTCCGCGGCTGCTCGTTACCCGCCTCGACCAGAACCAGCGAGGCGTAGTCATAGGGTGCGGTCGAGCCCTTCTTCGCGCCAGGCGTGACCTTGGCGATCAGATGCAGGAGCGATTCCACCGTCTTCGCGGCGAGGGTTCGATCCGCGTCGAGCCATTCCGCGCGCCGGCAACCTTCGAGATTGGAGACGAGCAGCGGAACATCGACAACCACATAGCCGTAATAGACCCCCGACGTCAGATCGGCGGTGTTGAGGTGCCCAGCACCCGAGCCTTGCTCCTCGGCCTGCAGATCGTCCACAGCGGTAAAATAGTCGGGCTCGGAGGCCTGCTCGTCGACCGTAAAGGCGTGGGCGACATGCACCGCCGCGTCCACCCGGGCATCACGGTCGCCGGAAACGAAGCGGCCGAACATGGCGGCATCGATACCCGCACCGGCGCGCAAGGCGTGGAAGTTGGCCTTGAGCGGCTTGAGCTCGTCTTGAATGGCCTTGTCATCCCCGCCCGCAACGCCCGCGACACGCCGCGCCTCACTTGTCAGATAGTCGATCTCCGGCCGCCCGAGAACGACGAGTTCCCCCCGTTCGAGATTGATTTCCGCCTCCTTGCCCCTGGCTGCTTTCGCTTTCTTGCTCTGGCCGTAAAACAGCGCCTGCATGGCGGCCAGAATGGTGTCCACCGTTTGCGGATCGAGCCCCTCGGCAACAAGCGGATCGCGTATGAGCACCTTCCACGTCCGGCGCGAACGCGTCGAGGTGCCGATTGCCGGATCGATCAACCCGAGCGCGTGATCGTCATCGGCCATGCGCCAGTGCCGCTTGAGGCATTGCGAGGAGATTCGCAGCCGTTCGACGCCGCCGAAGGGAAGCCGCTTGGCAAGACCGGCATCGTCGCGATTGAGGAGCGTGCCCGGATAGCTGTGCAAGGTGTGGATCTGGATGAACTTCGGAACGTTCATGCGGCTTTTTCCTCGGCTTTCTGCTTGTGAAATTCCTGGCGGTAATAGTCTTTGGCAATGTCGCGGCGGATCTTGCCGGCACCCTCGCGATAGAAGGCCAACGCGAAGATACCGTACCAGTTGAAACACCCGTCTTCGCCCTTGCTCGCCATGAGCCTTGCAAGGCGCCGAACCTCGCCGGGCAGATCTCCACGATCGCTGCGAAGCAGACGCAAGAGGCGCATTTCCGCCACGGCGCAATCGGCGAGTGCGGTGCCGAGCGAACGCCGGTTTTCACTTCCATGGAACGGGAATGCGATGGCCATTCCGTTCACGGTCACGGCCAATGCACGCTCGGCGGCAGGATTGCCGAAGGCATCCGGTGCATGTTCCTCAAGCAGGAACCAGAACGCACCAGCGTCACGCTGCTCGACATCGAGGCGGCGAAGCGCTGCGAGACTGCCCGCCGGATATGTTTCACGCGCCATGTGAAAAGCCATTCCATGCACAGCCTTCCGCCATCGGTCGGTTTCCTCATGCAACGGCACTCTCCTTTTGTGATGTTGGAAAATAATCCTTGAAATTCCGGTAAAAGAAGCTTTCGAGCTTGTCTTCGGCAATCGCGAGTGCCTTGATCCGGCGCATGCCGGCAATTGGCAGAGAAAGTGCGGCGTCAGCAAAAGTCTCGCGCGCAACGGTTTGAAGGAAGCGCGCCCAGCGTTCATGTGAGCCAGTCTCGACAATCGTGAAGAGATGGTCGAAGAAATGCTCGTCGATCCGCAAATCAGCCCGCTCGAGCCAGGGCCGCGCCCAAGCCTCCGCCGTTTGGTCGCCGAGCTTCACATCGCGCTCGCCTCCCTGAACAAGGGACATGAGTGGAAATTTCAGGACCGGATTCTGGAGCCTTCGAGCATTGTCGATCATCTCCCTGGCGAGTTCCGCCGCGCGATCCTTCTGCGCCGGATCGAAGAGGGTCTTCCACTGGTCGGCATCGGCGATCGGCACTTCGCGACGATGGTGGCCTTCTGTCGTGCCCTGACCGCGCGAGAGCACATCGAACCTCGCGGTCATCGGCACATTGTCCACACTCTCGTGCCACTCGAGCAGAAACGGCCGCTTCCATTCCCGCCCCTCGAACAGCACAGCACTCATCACCCGGTAGGCCGGCTTCTGATTGTATGCAGCTCCCTCCTTCGCCAGATTGACCGGAATCCACGGGTCACCGACATTGCCTTTGAGTTCCTTCGCCGCAATCCGTGCGACCTTGCTGCCAGCGGCCTTCGCGACGATGCGCCCTTCTCCCGCTCGCCCCAGCCTGACGCGGCGGCAGATCTCGATGAACCACGGATCGAGCTCGTTCAATCCAAGCTGGCGTTCGCCGTCCCAAGGGCGGCACCAGAGCAGTGCTGTGCCGTCATGCTCGGCGAAAGCATCGTATTCACGCAGCTGCGCCTCGCGATTATCCAGCAGCAGGCCCACATCCCGCCGCCAGTGCGCACCTGCACCGCCTTGCGGAACGAGGCCGACGAGCGGCCGCGTGGCAAAGCCTCCGTTCATGCGGGCGACACCATAGTTGCCCGAACCGAGGAAACCTCCTGTGGTCTGCAGCAACACCAGCGCAACGACCCACGCGGAAGCATCGGCATTTTCGGCCGTCGCCTGCTTCACGCCGTGGTTCTTCGACGTCACCAGCACATCGAGATCGTCGGGCGTTTGAATGGTCGATTTGTACGGATCGGCACTTCCTGCCGGTATGGGCGGCTGCATGAACGCCGGTTCGTGCAGATCATCGACGACCAGACGCCAGGGCTCGTCATCGGGCCATTCGGGCGTCAGCCCGCGCAGAATTTCGCGCCAATGGTCCGGATCATCGGAAATATCGCGCGATCCCGAACGATGCAGGGCGAGCGCCGCCAGCTGCACCATGAACGCATGCCACGGCATCTGCTGGTGCGGCCGCAGAAACGGCAATTCCCGCACATCGTCGCGAGCAAAATTTGCGAAAAGGCCGGGGAGGTCTGTCACCTGCGGGCCGCTTTCCCCGCAAAGCGATGGTAGCAAAGGGTCGCTCAGCAGATTCATCGATCCGGTTCCTTTGCGCGAGAGAGCCCATGCCTCCCGTATGCGAGTGTTTGGTCGCCCAGCTTCAGGGTCTCGTCGCCGATAACCTCCAGAACCGCCTCCTCCTCCGGCAGATCATCGGGTGCCATCCAGCGCGGCACCCTGAGATGGGTAAGCCGATTGCCGAAGGGGGAAGTAAAGGGACGGTCGAGCGGAAGCAGGAGATCGCGAAGCCCGAGACGCGTTGCCAGCTTCTCGGCGGAATCCGGCCATACCGTCTTCGAAAAGTTCAGGCTGTAATCGATGCTGTTTGCCTTGCCGAAGAGGCCTTGCTGGAGATTTCTCCCGAAATGATCCTGCCAGCTCGACATCCACGAAGGCCCGAGCTCTTCCGCCAGGTTCCTCAGGATCCCGGGATGGGTTCCCTGCTCGACCAGTCGGCGATTGTCGGCCGGTATGCGCCAAACAGGCATTTCGGCAGCCAGCCGTCTCGAGGCTTCGACCGAAACAATATTGCTGTAGGCGCCTTTTGCACCGATCCCGTGCCGGCCCCGATGCAGAAAATCCGACAGGTTTTCGACATCCGGCACCAGAACCACGCATCGAGGCGTCGCGAAACCGGACGGACGATCGCCGCGAACATGCCGGTGCAGGCGCCCGATACGCTGCAGCAGCACATCGACAGGAGCGAGATCGGTAATGAGCAGATCGGCGTCGACATCGAGCGATTGTTCGAGCGTCTGGGTCGATACGACCAACGCCGCGCCCGCCGGCGCGCTCTTGCCGAAGCGCGCTTCGACAGCAAGATCCAGCAAGCGCCTGTCTTCGGCCGCGAACCGGCCATGATGCAGCGTCGCCATGCCTTCGACCCGGAACAGCGCAGGATGATCGGCCACGAGGAGCCTCTCGATATGTTCCTGCGTCTCGACCGCGGTTGCCACGCTGTTGCGCAGGACGATGACACGAGCACCATCCGCGGCGGCCGCCGCCGCAAGCTCCGCCACCGCACCCGGATCGTCCATCAGCGGCCGCGGCTCGATCGCCACCGCCTTTTCCGCGATCGTTTCGCGAATATCAACCGGATCGCGGTAGTTCGGCGTGATGCGCGGATAGGCCGTGGTCATCGCCTCATGCGCCGCCGGCGGCGTACGCATGCCGTTCACGAGACGCTCCCGTGTGCCTGAACCGAGCGTCGCCGACATCAACAGCACATGCCCGCCGCATGCCCGGAACAGGTCGATCAGCCGCTCGCTCAGAACCGTCATGTAGCTGTCGCTGGCATGCACTTCGTCGATGACGAGCAGATGCCGAACGAGGCAAGCCGCACGAAGATGGGCATGTTTGACGGCCAGCGCTGCCATCAGCGCCTGATCGATGGTGCCGACCGCGAAACCCGCCGCCATGTAACGCTTGGGCTGCTCGGCCGCCCAGCGCGCACCCGACCGATCTCCCGTTTCGTCATCGCTCCACTGCACGCGAAAATCCGGCAGGCTTTTGCCCTTGGCCTCACCCATCCGGAAATATCCGGGCACGGCGAGCAACGCTTCGACCGTGCCCGCGCCCCAGGTCCGGTTCAGCCATTCCTGCATGCGCCCATGCAGTTGGACAGCAGCGGAACGGAGCGGGACCGCAAAGTAGCAACCATCGACCCGGCCGGCTGCCATGAGACGGCTGGCCCAACGCAGTGCTGCCTCGGTCTTGCCCGATCCCGTCTCGCTCTCGATCAGCACGACCGAGCCTGAACCGTCCGGCAGATCGAGCCCGTCGATCGCGGCCTGCGCGGGCCTCGGGGACGGGACTGCAAACTGGAGGCTGAAATCCACAAGCGGCGTCGGCACCGGCGGCGTGAGAAAACCGATGTCCCGCAATACCGTCTCGGCGCGAGCTTTCGCGAATGCCGGGCGCGGCGGATCGCCCGTCTCGGAGAACCGAAACCATGCGCTGTTGGAGCCGATCCAGTCGGCGAGCATGAGCAGGCCGGCAAAAAGGTGCTGAAAGGCCGGAGCGCCGGGCAATGCCGGAGCCTCGATCCCGAAAGCGCCCGTAAACTGCGCTCGCCCGGCCGCCGCCAATGCTTTCAGCTGCGCAAACGGAAGCCCATTGTCAGCAAGCCAGCTCTCGACCAGATAGCCATCCGAACCCGGACGAAACTGAAGTTCCGGAATCTTGCCATGATGCGCGAACACAGCCTCGAGATAATCGCCAATCGCACGTCCACCCCAACGCTGAAGTTCCGGCAGGTCGACCGCTTTTGCAAACCTGTCGAACAGCCGGTCATCCAGCAGTGGCCGAAGCGCACTGAGATGCCCCACCGGACGTACGGGATGATCCAGACACCTTGCCTGAAACCCGGCGGAACATTTACCCAGATCGTGCAGAAAGGCGAGAAACGCGAGACGCTGCTTTTGAACCGGCCCCAGGGGTGCTGAACCAGCAGCACGGGCGAGCCTTTTCTCAATGATCGGGACGTCGAGCAGGACAGCGAGAACACAGGCCACATCGAAACTGTGATCGACGAGCGGATGCCACTGCGGCTCGGCAGCATCACCGCCCGCAAGCTTGCCCCACAGATCTCCCGGTCCGGGACAACCTTTCACGGTACAGCTGACAACAGATCGCGGGATAGCCGTACGAACCGGCCAGCCTTCCCGAACGCCCGGAGTGCGCGAGTATCCTGCATCAACTCATCTGCGAATCATTTCTCCACCCGATCAACGTAAAGGCTATCCACTTTGGCATTTCCGTCAACCGGAGAATCGCCACAGTCCCGGTGACGGCACTCGCCGTTTCTGCGACTATGAACAGGAACGACAGTCAACAGCGAGCCCATCATTCCTGCATGAACCGGACGAGGGAACGAAGTCGTGACCGAACAGATGAATACTGCTCCAGCTGAACAGATTTCAGCCCGGGTGTTTCACGAAATCATGTCTTGCAATAATTCCACGATGTTTTTCTTTCAAGTCATGCACGCTTGACGATATACGTCAGCCTTCTTGTGATATCCAAGCTTTCGATGCACCTCAAGTTCAAAAGAAGCCCTGACAACAGGCAGACAAAACTTTTCCCAAACAATCCACTCTACATTATCCTGCCATCCAAGATGAATATTTAACCATTTTCTATTTATTTGATTTTCAATATCACTAAATATTTCTACTTGAAAAGTCCCACAATTTCCTCGAAAAAAATACGACCGAATATTCTCTGTTTCTTCAAACTCAGGACTTCCATTAAATGCACTTCCAAAAAGCTGACCCTCTAATCTTTTCATTACCGATAAATCTGCTATTATATCTAAATCATTTGGTTTTATTTTAATACCCCTCATAAATAGAGAAAACGAACCGAGGATTGCCCAATTCCCCATTTCCAATTGTATTTTATCAAAAAAACCCTCCACCTCCTCATATTGCCTCATAGTTATTCGAATTTCATACTTGCGAACTTTCTTTGCCAAGAAGCGTTGAGGGGTTCGCGATATCGATTCCAGATCGGATCAGGTACGACAGGAACCATGGAATCGGCTATACAGAATTTTGTAAATATATTTGCAAGAAAATCGCATCGATTATTCTCTAAACTATAAATATCACGATCTATTTCCCTCATCATTCGAGATGATTGACACCAAGCAAGCGTCTCGGACACTAGGTCAGTCGCAACAATAGCAGATAAAAATACGACAAAAATTTGAGCCAACCCGACATCATTGAATGGGATAAGGATAAGAAGAATACTAACAGGAACTAATATGATAGCAAAAGTCACACACCCATATAGATAGAAGCATTTTTGAAATATTGATGTGTTAAAATGGGCATCTTCAGCGATTATAAAAGCAAACCTTTTGCTAGAATATTGTAACGATTCTGCTGAATATTTCGATCTATTATTATTGCATTCTAGATTTCTATCTTTTTTTATTTTGTTTAATATCAAAGTATCTACATTTTTTATAAGATGCGAATAGTCAATATCCAACGGTTTGCCAAAGGCAAGATTAAGGCGCGATAAACGATTAAAATCTCGCGCCGTAGAGCAATATTGATATAAAATAGATCTACAGAAGATGATGAAAAATTGAATCAAAATGGCTAGAATAGCCAACGAATATACCACCTTTTTTTCAAGGAACAATGAAATAATAGCCAACAATACGACGATAAATTGAGCTAACCATTTATATCTCTGTATTATTTTAGCTTTTTGAAAATATGGCCCGACAAATAGGCGCGGATCAAAATTATTTTGAAGAATATTTTCTCCATTAGTAAATATCCCCCGGCAGAGCCGGGGGCTTTGGTTGAGAGCCGCTCAAAGCGGCGGTTTGCGGCGCTGCGCGGCCGCAATCCGTTCGCCGCCTGAAGGCGGCATGTTCAGGGTAACAGCGCGAGTTGATCGAGCCGGCGATCTTCCTTCTCCTGATTGCGAATGTAGTCGCGGATGACCGTTTCGTCTCGCCCGACCGTGCTGACAAAATATCCTCTTGCCCAGAAATGTTGGCCAACGAAATTGCGTCGGCGTTCGCCATAAACACGGGCTAAGTGAATGGCGCTCTTCCCTTTGATGAAGCCGACGACATTGGAGACAGCATATTTGGGGGGAATGGCGAGCATCATGTGGACGTGATCCGGTAGCAGATGACCTTCTATGACCTTGCTCTCCTTTTGTTTGGCTAGCTGTCGAAAAACCGCGCCGAGATGTGGGCGCAGGCCTGTATACAGCGTCTTGCGTCGGCATTTCGGGATAAAGACGACATGATATTTGCAGTCCCAAACGCTGTGACTTAGGCTCTGATACGTGTCCATCGCTGACGTTCCTTCCGTATGCGTGGTGGCAAACGAAAGAAACCCGGCGATGGACTGCCGGAAACGTCAAACTCGGGCTGCCGCCCCGGCATAGCCGGGGGATCTCCTATTTTAGTTTAGTCATAACCTAATCTCCCGAAATCAAGCCTCTCAACTGTAGAAATTAGAGTTATCCGTGGCGGAAATCAACCCAGCATACTCGCTCCTGATCGTTCGTATGGAGCACTCGAAGACGAGCCCCGCCTTCGACCGGCTGGCCCTGGCATCCGCAAGCGGGGAACCGCCCGACACGCTCGTCATCTCACCGGATGAGTACAATTTCTCCGGAACCGGAAGGCGGGTTCTCCGGCTTGCCGCGAATATCGCGGGCGGCTGGCATGGTGGAGCCCTGCCCCATCGAGGTTTCTGGGGACACGGTACCCCGCTGCCTCGCCTCGAAGAGGTCTTGCACTTCCTGTCAGACCACGCCTGAAAAGCATATCGTTCTCGCCGGATCCAGTGCAACGATATCTGGCTTCATGTCACCGCACGCACCGGCCACGTCTCAATCCGCTTCCTTCAGCGGATGCTGTCCGGACATACTATTCGTCCAAGCCTTTGGACACCCTGAGTCTCAATCCACTTCCTTCAGCGGATGCTGTCCGGACTCGCTGTCGGCGACTACTGGTTCGCAGAGTTGATGTCTCAATCCGCTTCCTTCAGCGGATGCTGTCCGGACAGTCCCTCTGCATCCCATTGATTCGAAACGCTTTCATGGCGTGTTTTCCAAAGGGAAGGTCATTTTTTCGATTCGCGCCCCTTCCTTCATGGTCCTTCCTGCAAAATCTTGCTCATTTCCCTAGCAAAATCAAGATGATTGAGGAATTCCAAGGGGAAAATGCCCTGTAAACCGTCGATTCACTCATTCGGATAGTCCGGCAGAAACAGGAAATCGTCGTGGCCCACCTGATCGCTGACCCGATTTCCAGCACGTCCGACATTCGGTGCATGAGGCCCCGCACCTTCGCGGTAGGTCTCGCAACTCGCACGTTTCTTGATCGCCTGATAGGCATCGAGAGTGCGTTTGGCACGATCCTTTTCGTCGCCGTATTCAGGGAAGCGAAGTGCCGATGCCACGGCCTTGCCAACCGCCGGATTGCAGGTGGCGAGCAATGCGCGGATGTGCGGCAACGCGTCGAATGCTTCGACGCTACCGGCGACATGCTCCTTGAACGCCGTCACGCAGGCATCGAGATCAGCGACAGGCTTACCGTCGATGTTGGCGATCAGCGTGTGCCCCGCGATCTCGACCCTGACCTGTCCGCAACCGAAAGCCTTCGCCCGCCCGATCATGTGCCGAAGCTCCGGTCGCCCGGCGCTCCAGCGGCCCGGATCGATGGCAAAAAGAATGGCGCCGAACTCGGCGGGAAGAACATTGTGCAGTCGGACGGTTGAAGTGAAGGTGAGCGGGCGACCATCTTCCCCCTCGTTGTGGAGAAAGAGCAGATCATTCCCTGTCCGGCTCTCGCCACTCGATGGAGGACGCGGCCATTCATTGACGGGAAGACGCTCCCCGCGCACGGGATAGCGCTTGCGTCCGGCAAGGCGCGCGCGAGGGTTCGACCAGTCGACCGGATGCTGAATATCGTGAGAAAACCGCTCCGGGCGCAAATAGTACGGAAAGAACGAGGGGCGGGGTTTCATGGTGACGACATTGGGAACGCCCTTCTCCCGCGGCTCGCAGCTTTTGTCGAGAACGGCCATTCCGATGCGAATCCGTGAGCGCCAGGCCCGCTCCCGACCCTTGCCATTGCTGGATGCCGCCTCCTTCTGCGGTACATGCCCGAACAGCGCCTGAACGAAATCCAGTTCGTTGTCGGCAAGCGCCTTCTGGCTCAGGTCGCGAACCTCGTGGACGGAAAAGACGTGGGGGACACGGACAAAGCGGGTTAATGACATGAAGAACTGAGCGGGCCCGCCGCGCCCTCTGGACGCACTGGCGGGATCTCCCCGGAAGAAGACCGGAACTGCCTGACCAACCTCGAAGTGCGGTTTCCAATATGACCAGTTTTCTTCTGCCGGTCCGCTATGGTCAGCCCCATCTTTCGGCTGTATGGCGATAAATGCCTCGACTGCGGCCGCACTCAGTTCCCAAGTCTCGATATTGCCATCAAGAAACGCAACCTCACGCACCTTGTTCGCCGTAATTGGCGTGCCTGCTTTTCGTTCGTCGATCGCCGTCTTGATCGCGCCCGCGACAACGAGCGTTCCTTTTACACCTTTCAGATGTGAAGAAAGCGTACCTAGATCAATAATGCCGGCCAGCCCGCCTTTGTCGAGCGCATCCATCCGGTCATGCAGGCTCATGCAATGCCAATCACCGCGATTCCCCAAACCGAGCTTCGCGACAATGTCATCGATGAGGATTTTCTCGTGTTCGACCTTGACCTTGGTCAGCCGATATTTTCCAACTCCGACTTTCTGAAGCCACCCGGCAAAGGGGAGTTTTGCGGTGATCCACTGACCATTCGGCCTTTGCACCTGAACCGGAATGTGGGCCAGATCATCGTCGTTGATCGCTGCCTTGGCCCATGTTGTCGCCTGGAAGTCCCGGATCCCGAAGAGATCGTCATCAATGAGATCGAGGTGGGCATTGGTCGCCGCTTCCAGAAAGCTTCGAAACAGCCCACGCTGCGACGCCGCAGGAATGATGTGTCGATCGTTGAATTTCACCGGCTCGTTGTTGTTGGCACCGCCTATCAGCATCGGCTGTTCGAGTTGCCACTTCAGCTCGATCGTCCCGCAGATGCCATCCTTGTGCGGGCGACCGAGATCCGGACCTTCCTTGTCCCACGGCGACGGAACAACCGTCGTGCCCAGAGGAACGAAGGAATAAGGCGCTCGTCGTGGTGGCTGTTGCCCGGCTGCGGCAAGAAACTCCTCTCGCGTTACCATTGTCAGCACGCCTCCACCGTAAACCAGCCAAATCCCTTCGAACCGCCGTGGCCGAGTTCAAGAATGTGGCCGTCGGTCAACTGATTCACCAGCTTGCGAAAAGCGGTAGCATCGCTGTCTTTTGAACGGGCGGGATCGAGCGAAAGATCGAGTTCGAATGTGACGTTCTCGAAGACCTCCTCGGTGAATAACCGCTGATCCATTGCACCGCCCGTGAACCTGTCGATGGATACCGATTTCAGGCAAACTGTCCCGCTTGTTCCGACGGGCTCGAGACGGTCAACCCTGATGAGACCACGCCACCCGCTGACGCCAAATAGCCTTTCTGTACTCGTAAGCTTGGAAAGTTCCGAAGAATTGACGACTGTTTTTCCCATGTCGTCGCAAGGCAGGACGTCATCTTCTTCGCTTTCCACCGATCTCATTTGCTCGAGTTCGGCGAACCAGGATGCCGCTGACCGTAGGGATCCCAAAAAAGACGAAGGCCACAGATGGGGACGCCCGTTGCGCCGAAGCGGTTTCGTGACCTCGCGATTGTCCTCGCCTTCAGGAACCTTGGCCCGGATCGAAATGAATGGGCCGTCGCAGATGAGCCTCAACTTGGCACGATGGGTGGTGTCATCACTTGAGCAGGGCTTCGACGCGATCTCAGCGATCCTGCGCTCGACATCCGGGCTGGGCTTTGGAACCAGCGAGAGAGTGCTGACATCAATGGCGTATGCGGTACACGACATCGCCTCAAACACCAGACGTCCCGCCCCATGCCGCCTGTCCGCACCGATGGCAAGCCCATCAGGCGACCATAGAGGGGCGAGCAGACTGGCGACCTGAACGATCAGCGCATCGCGCTCGGCTGCATCCTTGCCCTCCCAGAAGAGAGTGAGTCTCCCGCCAAATTCCGGATCGGCTTCGATCCACTCCTGATTGTAGAGCTTCTTGTCGTCAACGCTGCCCGTCTTGCGGTTGATGGCATTGCCGGTTCGAATATAGCCATGGTCGACGAGGCAACCCTCCTTGGCCAGCTCAAATGACTGGCCGTCGCTGTTCTCGTCGACCCGAAACATCCCGATCCATAATCGCGCAATATTGCTGTCGCCGGGCTCATTTCCACTCTTGCCGAGAAGATCTTCAACCTCCTCCAGTTCAAGTCGCGTGGCCTGACGCAGTGCGCCTTTCAAGCCGGTCGACGTCAGGACCGGACAATCCGCCGAGTCCCTGACGATCTCCGAAAATTCGGGTATCCCGTCATCTTTCGGATCGCCGAGTTGTTCTTTTTGTGAAAAATGACCGCTGCCGATATGCAGATCGCTCAGGAGTTTCAGTTTCAGCCCGATTTCCAGTCGCTCGCCGAACATCATGGCTCAACCCTCACGGGATTTTTGAACGCACGGTGATCTATGGCGTTGAGCATGACTTCACCGTAGCCGTTCTGGCATTCGAACGGAAAATCCTCCCAGGTTCGGTCGCTCAGCCACGATGCCGGCGGAAGGCCACGCAGCAGAAGATCCTCGACAGCGAACTCTGACTTGTCCGGTTCGACAAGGAATACACTGCCGGGATCCGTCAACAGCCAAGGTTCGACACGGTCGCACCGGGGCGGATAGCGGAGGGCGATGTAACCGCCTTCGAGGTGCTGGGTCGCAAAGTAGTCAACGAGCCGGTAGCCGAGACCGTTCCAGTAGGCTTCATAGTCGCACTTGAGCGGTTCCCCCTTCGACAGTCGCTCGACATCGTTCAGCACGGCCGGCGTTTGCAAGGTCAGCGCGAACGGACCGTTGGTGCGCAATCGTTCCCTCTTGTCCTTTTCGTCACAATACGGCTCCGCCGACGTTATCCAAAGACGCGCACCGGTCTTGCCCAGACCGACAATCCCCTGTTCCAGTAGGGCAACGATCTTCATTTGTGCGGCAGCATCGATCCCGTCGGGGAAGAGAAGCCGCCCCGTCCAGCGAACACCCTTGTTCTTGACCGCTGCAACGGAAAAGACCTGCCCCGCTTTGGCCTTGAAATCGTAGGCTGCCGAGCCCCGGTGCGAGTCGATGGCCGTTCGCGTGCGGACGTCACAATCAAGCTTATTCCATTTATTCTTGAATTTTTCCCCAATATACCAAGCGTCTTTATGCTTCCAATCGCGAGCAAATGCCCATCGAGCCGCCTCGTCGTTGATCGTCAGATCGTTACTGGCACTCCTGCCGAGATGGTCGGCAACATATGTGCCTGCATTCCCCATGGAGGCAACTGCCAAGGAAAGGGGAAGATACCGAAGTGGAAGCATGTCATCGCCAAGGACCGGGAAGGCATGACCGACAGTCATCGCGGCCAGCAACTTGCTCGTTTCCTCACCCAGCAAGTTCGCGCACTGCAGGTTTCGGGCGATACAGCCCTTGATTGCCCCGCCGGGGATAACCTTGTCACCGGAGAACAGGTTGTCGGATTTCATCGCACCGCCAACAGCAATCGGGCGGTCAGCTTCGTAGGTCACCTTGAGCACACGATCGACATGCCTGGAAGTTCCGAGCATGACGGGCACCATTTCGCCGACTTTCGATCCAACAACCTTCCCGAAGCCAACCGACTTCATGGCACCGATGGCGGGCACGAGTTGGAGTGCCGCATCAATCAATTGCCTGACACGATCCGGATCCGGACCTTTGTCACAGGGAAGCAGCCTCAGGATGCCGCGAAAAGTGACCGGCGTGCCTATGGGAAAAGGCATGCCGACAAAGGCGAGATATCCTTCCTGAACCGACCCGGTTTTCTCATCGACCCGAATCCGAGCATAGCTGGCTCTCGCTGCCGGCATTCGCCGCAAGCCGGTTTCATCGATAACCAAGTCTTCAAACAACAACACACCGCGCTCGGGATCATTCGATACGCGCCAGTCTTTGCGCGTTTTGCCTTCCCGTTTTTGCGATTCCGAACCCAACAAGGCGTCAATCTCCGCCTGCAGGCCAGAAACCTTGTCACCGAGACACTCCAGCGCACCCCGCACGACACCCTTCACCAGCGTTGCCGGCAGAATCTCCTTGTTCTCCGCATTGAGGGCGAGCGGCATGTCGATGCTCGCCCGGTCAACCACCATTCCCCGCGTAATGAAGGGGCTCTCCAGCGTCAGGCTGACGCTCATCTCGTGACGGAGAACAGTCATCATGCCGCGTCTTTCTCGACTGCCTCGTTCTTGGCAGCAGGAATGTCGATGACATAGTCGGCGAGACTGAGGACGTGATGCATTGCAATGAAAGGCCAGTCGGCGGCGCCATGAGCGAGGAGGTCGCTCTCGCCGCACAGGCTGGCAGCATGTCGCCATGCATCAGGGAAATCCGACAGCCTGTTCTTGACGTACTCGGCCCACTTTCCGGCGTCGGCATGCCCACTATCGAGCTTCAGGACATTGCTGACCCGATCCGCCTCACCATCCGCCGAAAAGTTCTCCGCATCGACATAGAACCGATGCAACTGGCTTCTGCCGACATCCCTCGAAATGGCACTGAATTCCTGTGTGATTTCCTCCCACCGCCCCCCATCCAGAGCGAACGCTCCGGGATTGTCATCCACCAGCTCACCAGCAAACATACGCCACCTGATCGTCGAAGGATCCATCTCGGCCTGATCGAGCCCCTCAAGCGCCATGACCTGGACCATCGAGCGCTCATTGTCGGCGCTTTTTGCGGCATCACTCAGGCTTGATGCCATCTCCCGCAGATCCCGGATCGGGGATTTGTGGTGCGCGAAGGCCATTCCGACGGCAAACGTCACCTTCTGTCCGGGATCGGACGATCCGGGCGCGAACGGAACGCGCATCCCGGCAAATATCTGCAAGAGCTTGCCGACAAGACTCCAGCCCAGCCATGCGGGACATACAAGACAGACTTCGTCGCCGCCGAACATGAGCGTCTCGAAGCGCAGTTCCCGACCCTTCGACCGGTGCCGCCAAGCCCAGTTCTCTTCGCGCTCCAGCAACCAGTTCAACAAATCGGCGAGCAGGAGGCCGCCATTGGCAGTCAGTACGCGGCTTGCCCGTCCGTAATGTTCGATTGTCTCGTTGAGCCTGCCGACGGCCGCTGTCTCCCGGCGAATGCCGAATTGATTGCCGTCGAAATAGATGACAGCGAGCTTGTTGCTGACATTGGGCGGCAGATGCTCCGGCGGAACGTCGACCATCTCCTGGAAACTGCCGGCCAGCGCAACACCCTGACGCTCAAGCGCCTCCCGCGCCTTGGCCAGACGCGCGAACCTACCGTCAGCACTGTCCACGCCGAGCATCTTGAGCGCATCGACCGCGCGATCGATCTCCCGAATATAAAGCTCCGTCTTGATCTCGCGTCCATCGCAACGCCGCTCTGAAGCGCTCGACGAAATCGGCCGGCCATCCTGCTCGAGCAATGCCGGTTGCCGCTTCATCGTGTAGGCGCAGAATGCCGTTTCCGCCCCGACATCAGCCCCGCCGGCAACAAAACGGCTGATGCTCCAATGCTGCAACTGGGTTCGCCGCAGGCGGCTGTCGAGCATCCGGAGAATGTCACGAAGGCCGGTTTGCGAGCGCGGGCCTGCGGCGACTTCGGACTGATCCACACTGGACCATGCGAAGGTGAACCAGCGCGATGACGGAATTTCGCTCAGACACCGGTTGATCTCGTCACCAACGGTTTTGACACTGTTAGTCCACGGAGCGGCCTTCTCGTCCTTCGGCCAGTAGAAACGCAAATATTCTTCTGTCCGCTCGAGTGACCAGCTTCTGCGGGCATCCTCGTCGATCCGCTCATGCAGCTCTCGCGCCGCTTCGTCGAAAGACACTTCCGTCGATCGTCCGGCAGCCGTCTCGCACAGTTCGAGCCAGCGCGCCTTCTTCATGCCATGCGGTTGCCCGCGCGGCCTCTCTCCTGTTGCCTCGCCAGCATCGTAGGAGAGCCGCAGAACAAACTCCGATGCCGCGGAATAAAGCAGGGTCGCTTCGGGAAGTCTGGCGAGATCTTGCGCAACACGATCGACGATGACAAGAAGCTGCGCCGAAGAACCACGAATGACACTCAGATCATTACTGTCGAATACGGTCGCGCTGAAATTGACTGCCGCAAATTTGACCCAAAGCCATGCCACCGTCTGCCTCCCCAAGGCCAGAACCATAAAACGACATGAGGGCAATTCATTTTAACCTGAACGCTAATCGCTCCTACGCACGGGGTCAATCCGCTTCCTTCAGCGGATGCTGTCCGGACGGCGTACTTGGTGTTCTGCAGGGCATCTACCCGTCTCAATCCGCTTCCTTCAGCGGATGCTGTCCGGACATAATTGCGGAGGTAAAAGCGGCGGAAGGAAAGTCTCAATCCGCTTCCTTCAGCGGATGCTGTCCGGACGTCTCGCTGCGCTTCAAACACGAGACCGACGAGGTCTCAATCCGCTTCCTTCAGCGGATGCTGTCCGGACAGCCTCTCCACAAACCCTTGGCCTGCTTCGATTTTCCATTGCCCTTTCCAAAGGGCGGGCGATTTTGGCGGTTCGTCTACGATCTCCTTCCCCTGATTCGTGTTTGATGGCAGACGGTAAATGATGTTACATCAATTGCTTACCGGATTTCCAAGCGGAAAAGCCAAATTAATGACCGAAATTCCACCGTGGGAAACCTCGCCGACTATGACCCTTCGACGGGAAGGGATCAACCTTTTCGAGCAGGCGACGCGGCTCGATACACTGGAACAGGCATGGCGTCGCGTGCACGCCAATCACGGCTGTGCGGGCACCGATGGCGTCACGGTCGAGCGTTTTGCCGAGCGCGCGTCACAGCGTTTGCTCGGTCTCTGCAACCGCCTTCGCGACGGAAGCTATCACCCCGAACCATTGCGCGTCTTCGATGTGCCGAAGGGCAATGGCGAGTTCCGGCGACTGGCCATCCCGTCCGTGCCTGACAGGATCGCGCAGGGTGCTGCAGCACAGACCCTCATGCCGCTACTGGATCGGGAGTTCGAGCCGAACAGCTTCGCCTACCGGCCCGGCCGTTCGGTCAACCAGGCTGTGGCCGCTATCCGCAAGTATCGGGACGAGGGTTTCGTCCATGTCGTCGAGGGAGACATCGAGCGATATTTCGACCAGGTGCCGCACGATCGCCTGCTCGACCGGCTGGAAACGACGATCCGCGGCTTTCACGGGATGAATGCACTGCTCGACCTCGTCGCACTCTGGCTCGAATCGGCCGGCGTCGATCTCGATACGCCCGGTCTCGGCATCCCGCAGGGTTCGCCACTCTCCCCGCTGCTCTCCAACCTGTATCTCGACTGTATCGACGCCCATTTCGCCGACAATATGACCGGTCTGCGGATGATCCGCTTCGCCGATGATTTCGTCATTCTCTGCCGGCGGGAGAAACGCACCCGGGAAGCACTTGCGCAGATGGAGAAGCTGCTTGCCGAACAGGGATTGCGTCTCAATCCCGACAAGACGCGCATTGCGGATTTCGATCGCGGGTTTCGCTTCCTCGGCAATCTGTTCGTCCGCTCCATCGTCATGCCTTCGAAGGAAGATGCGGGATCGGGCGACCGTAACGAGAGCCTGCAACTGCTACGCTGGATTGCGGGCGAAGATGCGGCAGCGGACGAAAGGGAGGCACTCGAGGAGAAGCGCCGCGAAGCCGGTCTCGATGCCGGCCTGCGGATCCTCTATCTGCACGAAACCGGACGGGTTCTCGCCACCCGGCAATCCCTGTTCACCGTCGAGACACCGCAAGGCGAGCTTGCCGGACGGCGGGAGATACTTGCCATCCCTTGCGATCGGATCGACCGCATCGAAATCGGTCCGGCCGCGAGCGTCGAAGAGGATGCATTGCGGCTCGCGCTGCTTTCCGGAACACTCTTGCACCATGTCAATGGGGTGGGCGAGACCATCGGCGTCACGGCCTCCCCTTCGAGCGACCACGGCGGTCTGCATCTCGCCCAGGCAAGGATCGCCCTCGATGCTGAATTGCGCCTCGACCTTGCCCGACGGATCGTCGATGCCCGTATCCGCAACCAGCGCGCCACACTCAACAAGCTCAACCGCAAGGTGCGCTCGAAAACGGTGATCGGCGCTTGCAAGGATCTCGGCACCCTGATCCGCAAGCTGCCGATTGCAACCGACGTGCCAGCGCTTCTCGGCTACGAGGGAGCGGCCGGTGCCACTTACTGGCCGTCGCTCGCCTTGCTGGTCAAACCCGCATTTGCCGTCAATGAGCGGCGTTTCAAGCGGATCCGCCAGCCTCCGCCCGACCCGTTCAATCTCGTTCTGAACTATCTGTCATGGCTGCTCGCACGCGATGTCGGGACCATCGTTCGCCGCCATGGCCTGCATCCGGGCTTCGGCGCCCTGCATTCGGCAGCGGACGGGCAGGATGCCTGCGTCTACGATCTCATGGAGATCTATCGGGCGTCACTGGTCGAGGGGCTTGCCGTCTATCTGTTCAACAACCACAAGCTCGACGAGGTACATTTCGAGATCCGCGAGAGCGACGGCGCCCTGCGTCTCGCCAAGGACGGACATCGGTCGATCATCGGCGGATATGAGGAGCGGATGAAGCAGGCCATGAAAAGCCGCCGCAGCGGGCGGAACCTGCGCTGGCGCCGCCTCATCGAGGAAGACGTGGTCGCGTATGCCCGCCATTGTCGCTCGAACGGGATCGGCGATGCGGCCTTCAGTCCCTGGAGGGTGGATTACTGATACCGGAGCTATGAGATGGCCACCGCGGAAATGCTCACCGTCTTCACATATGACATCGCCAACGACAGGCGGCGACGCCGGATCGCGAAGATCCTCGAGGAAAAACTGGCGCGCGTTCAGGAAAGTGTTTTCGAAGGGCGGCTGACGGCAAGGCAGGCAGATGCGATTCGCAAGCGCATCGAAGCATTGATGAAGCCGGATGACAGTCTCCGCGTCTACGCAATCGCGAAGGATGCGCTCCCGCGCTGCCACCAAACGGGCGGCGTCCCGGTTCTCGACGACAGCGACTACTGGCTGCTTTGAACCACCCGCCTTCATTCAAGGCCGGTATAGTGATACCGGCAGGCGATGATATCCAGTCCTGTGCCTGTGTGGCGGTATACCAGCCGGTGTTCCTCCGTGATCCTGCGGCTCCAGCATCCGGACAGCTGACCACGAAGCGGTTCCGGCTTGCCGATGCCATCGCCGGGCGACCGGGCGGCTTCATCGATGAGGCGGTTGACGCGGGCGAGCATCTTTGCCCCCTGCCGGGTGCCAGCCTCATTCGCCCATTCGAGATAGTCGGACCATGCCCGTGAGGAAAAGGTGAGCGTCATGCATCCATGTCGGATGGCCGGAGCAGGTCACGCGCTTCACCCTTGCCCGCATCCAGCTCCCGCAGGGAATCCAGAAGATGCGCGGCGTTCTTGGGCGAACCAAGCAGATAGAGGGTTTCGCGCCAGGAATTGAAATCCGCCTCGGACATGACGACGAAATTCGACGCACCCGTGCGGGTGACCAGCGTCACGTCGACGTCGTCGACAAGCCGGTCGGCTTCGGCGGACATGTTCTTGCGAAAGTCGGTCGCGGAAATGGTGCGCATGACGAGCCTGCTTTTCTTGAAGCTCATTGTGTACGTTATCGCGTACATTTCTTCAAGCGCAATGTTCACGCTATCCGGCCTGTCGACTGAGCCCACTGACGCTCATCCAGACAACCGGGTTGAGTCTCAATCCGCTCCCTTCAGCGGCTGCTGTCCGGACATTGCTCGATAAAGCCAAGGCTGAAGGTGACAGTCTCAATCCGCTTCCTTCAGCGGATGCTGTCCGGACAAATATACGGACCGTTCGCGCTCCTTCGCGCGGTCTCAATCCGCTTCCTTCAGCGGATGCTGTCCGGACCGATTCAGCTGGCGTCTCGGGCAGATAGAAGTCTCAATCCGCTTCCTTCAGCGGATGCTGTCCGGACTGGTTGCAGGGCCGTCATCCGTGGCGCGAAGTCTCAATCCGCTTCCTTCAGCGGATGCTGTCCGGACCATTGGAAGAATTCAAGTATCGCAATTATCGTCTCAATCCGCTTCCTTCAGCGGATGCTGTCCGGACAGCTCCTCCACAAACCCTTGCACAGCAAAGATTTTTCATCCACCTTTCCAAAGGCAGCATCGATTCCGGTTTTCAGTCTGCACCTCCTTCCCTTCAATTTTGCCTGATCTTCCGATCATCTGCCTGAAACAGATAGCAAATCTGTGTTTCCAAAGGGAAAGGACTGAATCGGGCCTTCCTTTCCACCCGCAAACTATGCACCCCGATGTTCTTTCGGGCAAGGATTCAGGATACCGGCAAGCATTTCGAGCGGATGTTTTTTCCGGCACACTGAATATGTCACGCTGGCACGGGAGGAAGATGTGGTCATGTCGACGATCGAGGCAAGACTGGCGGCACCGGCGAGGCGGTTGACACCCGAAGAACTTGCATCGACGTGGTTTGTCGCGTGCGCCGGGCTTCGCGTCGCCGGCTCCGGCGGTCTTGCGACGGACTGGCGCTTTCTTGGCAAGCTGCGCGGCGCGCTCGGCGAGGTCCTCCGCCGGTCCGCATCCGACGATGCCATCGCCGGCCGACCATGCCCCTGGTCGCATCCCTGCGGCCTCGACGTGCTTTTCCGCTGTCAGGGACACATGACCGGTGCGCTCGAGATACCGAAGCCGCTGCTGATTTCGGCCGACGCCGTCGGAGGGGATCTGATCGTGCGCATTCAGCTTGTGGGCTTTGCCAGCGACTGGCTGGAAGAAGCGCTTGCTGCGATGGTGCTGGCGGTTCGCGAGAGACTGCGGCCCTTGCGCGGAAGAGAGATCGTTGATCGTTCGGTTCATGTCTTCGAAGCGATTGAAACCCCGCGACCAGCCGACGAAGTCATTCTGCGTTTCATCACACCACTTGAAATCGCCTTCAGGAACGGCGCGCCGGCTCATCCGCGCGATGCGATCCGCAGCCTGATCCTCAGCATGGGCAATCGCGTGAGCGGAATGGCGCGCTGGCAGGATGCGGAGATCGAAGCGGACTGGAAAGGGATCGCCGAAGATGCAATCGGCCTGGATGTCTCGGTTCTCGGCGAAACAAGTGACGATTGGCGGCGATATTCGAGGCGGCAGCAGCGCTGGATCCCGATGAGCGGCGACCGGCCAGTTCTACTCCTGCGCGGCAATCTCGACCGGATCGCACCGCTGCTTGCACTCGCCCAGACCATTCATGCCGGACGCCATGCATCACTCGGCATGGGCAGATTTGAACTGTTGTCGTCCGATGAATCTACAATCGCACCGGATCGGCTTGCGATACCTCACTCCGGTCTGAATGCGACGCCTGTTGGCTGATGTGTTCGACCTCAACCGCCCATGCCTCGAGGGCCTGCCGTTTCTCATCCTCATAGGCATGCCTTTGATAAACCCGCGCCAGAGGTCCGGCTGTCGATGTCGCATGGTTGAGCACGCGCTCGACGATGTGCGGATCGAAACCGAGCCGGGCCATGCCGGTCGCCGCCGTTCGGCGCAAATCATGTATTCGCCAATCCTCGACACCGCAAAGCTCATCGATCCGCCGCTTGGCGACACTCCAGCCATTGATCGCGCGCGCAGGCGTCCGTCCCCAAAAGATGAACTGATCGCTTGCGGGAAGCCGGTCGAGAATGGCGAGCGCAGAGCTGGACAGGGGAACGAGGTGTGGCCTGCCGCTCTTGTTGCGCTCGCCCGGTATCGTCCAGATGCCGTTTGAACGATCCACCTCATCCCAACGCATGCAACTGACTTCTTCGCGCCGCTGCCCGGTCAACAGTAGTATCTGCACGGCTGGCCCGATGGGAAACCTCATTGTCAGGCAGGCGCGCCAGACATTTGCGATCTCCACCTCCGAAAGCACGCGATCACGAGGACGTTCCTTTGCCGGAGGCCGGATCCCCGCAGCCGGCGAATGTTCGATGACCCCGCGCTCGACACACCACGTCATGAAACGCCGTGTATGGGCCAACGTGCGATTGGATCCCTGAGCCATGCCGTTTCGACGCAACGAATCCAGCATGCGTACGATATCGGGGCGTGTGACCGCCGAAATCGGCTTTGTTCCCAGCCGCGACACCAGGTGGTTTTTCAACCGTCCGGCTGTGTCCTTCCAAGACCGTTGATTGGGCTTCGCGTGAAGCTCAATATAGGCTTCGACAAGTTCGCCAACAGTTGAACGACCGGAAAAGCCTGCCTCTCCCCGGGGTGATCGAAGACTATCCGCGGGATCAACTCCCCGCATCGACAGAGCCTTCAATTTTCTCGCAGACCCGCGAGCATCGGCGATATTCATGGATGGAAATTGCCCCAGTACCAGCATTTCCTGCCGCTCACCATGTCGTAACTTGAGAACGAATGTCCGTCTTTTTGCTCCGACCCGTACACCGAGCCCAGCTTCTGCGAGATCCCAGAGAACAACGCGCTTGCCGTCCGGCGCTCGGAACCTCTCGATCATCAAATCGGTCAATCTCTTCGAATTGGTCACGCTGGTATCCAAAAACATTTTGGCTACCAAATTGGCTACCAAAATTTCCACGATACAGCCAGTCCGGTTCGGATGCTCGTGGATGCATATGGATTATATTACGTTGTTTTATAATGATTTTATTGGATATCAGCGGACATCGGCGGACGGTACAAAATTGATACACCTCGGACTTTTAATCCGCGGGTTCAGGGTTCGAGTCCCTGGGCGCGTAACCGGTGCAAAAGTCCGGGCGGACTGGATTTTTGAGGCTTGATCTGCGCGCATGGAATAAGAATATGTTCTCGATTCCCAAGAGCGATGGGACGTGATTCAAGTTTGTTATGTCCAAGCCCAATGCCACCAACCTCGCCACACTCGGCCTTGATGATCTCCGCGATTTGGTTGCGGCGCTGCTGGAGCGCGTCGCTTTGCTGGAGGCGGAGAATGCAGCATTGCGGGATGAGATTGCCCGGCTCAAGGGGCTGAAAGGGCGGCCGAAGATCAAACCGTCGGGGATGGCAGCGAAGGCCGGAACATCGACGGCCACAGGCAAGCGAGGCGGCAAGGGCAAGCGGGGTGGTTCGTCGAAGGCCAGCCGGCGGGTTCCTGTGGTGAGCGAGGAGCAGAAGCTCGGGGTTGAGGCGCCGCCCGGCTCGCGGTTCAAGGGGTATGAGGATTTTGTCGTGCAGGATCTGCGGCTGGAGAGCCGGGTGATCCGCTATCGCCGGGAGCGCTGGATGACGCCGGACGGGCGAACGGTGACAGCGCCGTTGCCCCAGGGCTTGTGCGGGCATTTCGGGCCTGAACTGGTGCGGTTCATCATTCTGCAGCACGTCCAGGGCCAGGTCACGACGGAACGCTTGACGGCGATGCTGAACGAGATCGGCATCGTCATTTCCAAGTGCCAGGTCATCCGGCTGTTGAACAATGATCCAGGCGATTTGCATGACGAGGCCACGGAGCTGTTCCGCGCCGGTCTCGAGAGCGCGAAATGGATCACCGTCGATGACACCGGCGCCCGGCATGGCGCCAAAAACGGCTTCACCACCCAGATCGGCGATGACCGCTTCACCCACTTCGCGACGACGTTTTCCAAGAGCCGGGTGAATTTTCTCGAACTGCTGCGCGCCGGTCATGGCGGTTATGTCCTCAATGACGACGCCTTCAGCTACATGCGCAAACATGCGCTGGCAGGCTCCGTGATCGCCCGGCTGGAGGCGCATGACACCAGGACATTCGCCGATCGCGGCGCCTTCTCGGCCCATCTGGGCGAACTCGGTATCGATCAACTCGATGTTCACCCCGACCCGGTCAAAATCGCCACCGAGGCCGCACTGTGGGGCAGCATCCACCACCACGGTCTGCTGAACGATACCGTCATCGTCTCCGATGGCGCCGGACAGTTCCGCGTCGGCCAACATGCACTCTGTTGGGTTCATGCCGAGCGCCTGATCCACAAGCTCGTCGGCTTCAATGAAAGCCAAAGACGTGCCATCGATCTCCTCCGCCAGCTCGTCTGGTGGTTCTACGCCGATCTCAAGGCTTACAAACAAGCCCCGCAAAGGTCGCGAGCTGCCCAGCTCCGTGCCCGCTTCGACCGCATCTTCAAGCGCAAGACCGGTTTCGCCACCCTCGATCGCCTGCTCGCACGCCTGCATGCCCGCAAACCGGAACTCCTCCTGGTCCTCGACCGCCCCGAAATCCCCCTGCACACCAATGGCTCCGAGAACGACATCCGCTGCCACGTCACCAAACGCAAGATCTCCGGCGGCACCTGGTCCGATGCCGGCCGTCAGGCACGCGATACCCTGCTCGGCTGCATGAAAACCTGCCAGAAACTCGACGTCTCCTTCTTCCAGCTCCTCGGCCACCGACTCGCCGTACCATACACGACAGAAATCCCACCACTCGCCCAGCTCGTCACCGCCGCCAAGGTCTGATCGCCCGGACTTTTGCACCGGTTACCTGGGCGCGTACCAAGTCATTGAAATACTTGACTATTTCTTGGTTGAAAGTCTGCGTATCCAACTCAACCTTCAACGTATTCAACTTTTCGCCGCGGACTGCTCAAAATCCGGCCTCCCGGTTCTCCGGCGAGACGGCACGGAAATGCTCTCTCGCGGGCTTTGCTAACGTTATAGCCTTCCGGCTGATTTTTTGCTACATCTCGCGTAGAGTGGCTGAGCGGGGGAATATGATGCATTGTCCGAAATGCGGTTCGGAGGTCCGGACGAAGGCGGGGTTTATCGGTGAGGTTCAGCGTTGGCTGTGCAAGTCGTGCGGCTGCAAATATACGCGCAGTACGAGGCACGGGATGGGAGACGGGATCAGACGTCGGGCGTTGCAGCTCTATCTCGAGGGCATGGGCTTTCGCGCGATCGGGCGGGTTCTGGGTGTTTCGAATGTCGCCGTTCTCAAATGGATCCGGGCTTTTGGCGAGGAGGTCGAGCGGATGCGCAGGCCCGGTCCGCCGCCGAAGATCGCGATGATCGACGAGATGTGGCACTTCGTTCATGCCAAAAAAACGAATGCTGGCTGTGGATATCGATGTGTTATCTCACAAGATGTATCCTCGGCGTTCATGTGGGCGGACGAAGCGCCGACGACCTGAAGAGCTTTCTCAAATCGTTTCCCCAAGCCCAGGGGCGCATCACCTTCACCGACGATCTCGCCGCCTACGCGGCCGTGCTGCCGAAAGGCGCCCATTTCACCGGCAAGATGCACACGCAACGGCTCGAAAGCCTCAACGCCAACGTCCGTCATCATCTCGCCCGATTCCGCCGCAAAACACGATGCACCACCAAATGCCCGCGCATGGCCTACCTCTCCGCGCTGCTCTTCATGCAGGCGCATAATAAAAAGCTATTTAGTTAGCAAATCCCTCTCGCGGGCAACCGCCCGTGAATGTCAAAAGCCAGTCAAATAAATTGGCTCAGTTCGCAGTAAATATCCCCCGGCAGAGCCGGGGGCTTTGGTTGAGAGCCGCTCAAAGCGGCGGTTTGCGGCGCTGCGCGGCCGCAATCTGTTCGCCGCCTGAAGGCGGCATGTTCAGGGTAACAGCGCGAGTTGATCGAGCCGGCGATCTTCCTTCTCCTGATTGCGAATGTAGTCGCGGATGACCGTTTCGTCTCGCCCGACCGTGCTGACAAAATATCCTCTTGCCCAGAAATGTTGGCCAACGAAATTGCGTCGGCGTTCGCCATAAACACGGGCTAAGTGAATGGCGCTCTTCCCTTTGATGAAGCCGACGACATTGGAGACAGCATATTTGGGGGGAATGGCGAGCATCATGTGGACGTGATCCGGTAGCAGATGACCTTCTATGACCTTGCTCTCCTTTTGTTTGGCTAGCTGTCGAAAAACCGCGCCGAGATGTGGGCGCAGGCCTGTATACAGCGTCTTGCGTCGGCATTTCGGGATAAAGACGACATGATATTTGCAGTCCCAAACGCTGTGACTTAGGCTCTGATACGTGTCCATCGCTGACGTTCCTTCCGTATGCGTGGTGGCAAACGAAAGAAACCCGGCGATGGACTGCCGGAAACGTCAAACTCGGGCTGCCGCCCCGGCATAGCCGGGGGATCTCCTATTTTAGTTTAGCTATTGTTCATGCTATGTCCCTATAAATTTGGGAGAACCGACTGATGCGCAACGAGGAATTCGAACTCCTTCTTTCGATGGTTGCTCGCCTTGACGTTGAGCAGAAACAGCGGCTCGAAGCGGCGCTTGCCGGTGGCGGGGACGAGGCGGTGGTGATCGGGCTTCTGGAAGCTCGCCTTGGCCCGGAGCCAGCCTGCCCGCATTGCCGGGCGGAAGGTTCGCGGCCGTGGGGCAGGAGTCACGGGTTGCGGCGTTTTGGTGTGCGACCTGCGGCCGGACGTTCAACGCGCTGACCGGCACACCGCTGGCGCGCCTGCGCAGGAAGGCGCAATGGTTGAGCTTCACCGCCTGTCTTTCCCGAAGTGACACTGTTCGCAAGGCAGCGAAAGTGTGCCGGGTGGCGGTGGCGACGAGCTTTCGCTGGCGGCATCGCTTTCTTCGGGCGGGCGTGGCCGATGCCGAGGCGCTTTCGGGTATCGTCGAAGCCGACGAGACCTTCTTCCGGCGTTCGTTCAAGGGGTCGCGGGGGCCTGTCAGGACTTTCGTGTACGGGCCATGATGATGGAAAGAGAGGAACCATCACATGCCTGCACGCAAGAAGCCTGTTTTGTCGGATGAACTCGTCGACCAGTTGATGGCCGGCCGTGACCCGTCGACGATGTTCGACAAGGGTGGGTTATTGGATGATCTCAAGCGCTCGATCGCCGAGCGGGCTTTGAATGCCGAGATGGACCATCACCTAGCCGCTGAGGTGGCGGATGGTGGCAGCAATAGCCGCAACGGCTATGGCAAGAAGACGGTGATCACGGACAGCGGCAAACTGGGGATTGCCGTGCCGCGGGATCGCCTTTCGACTTTCGAGCCGCAGCTCATCGCGAAATATCGCCGGCGACTGCCGGGCTTCGACGAAAAGATCATCTCGATGTACGCCCGCGGCATGACGGTCCGTGAGATCCGCGGTCATCTGGACGAGATTTATGGCGTTGACGTCTCCCCCGAGTTGATCAGTGCCGTGACCGACGACATCCTGGACGAGGTTGCCGAATGGCAGAACCGGCCGCTGGAAAGCCTTTATCCGCTGGTTTTTTTCGACGCCTTGAGGGTCAAGATCCGTGACGAGGGAATGGTCCGCAACAAGGCGGTCTATGTCGCGCTCGGCGTTCGGCTCGACGGCCAGAAGGAGATCCTCGGGCTCTGGATCGAACAGACAGAGGGCGCGAAATTCTGGCTGCGGGTGATGAACGAGCTGAAAAACCGGGGCATCGAGGATATCCTGATCGCGATCGTCGATGGCCTGAAGGGGTTTCCGGAGGCGATCACGGCCGTGTTCCCGCAGACCCAGGTCCAGACCTGCATCGTTCATCTGATCCGCAACTCATTGGATTTCGTCAGCTACAAGGACCGCCGGGCCGTCGCCGCCGAGCTGAAGACCGTCTACCGGGCCAAGGACGCCGACGCCGGAATGGCGGCGCTGGAGGCGTTCGATGCTGGAATTTGGGGGCAAAAATACCCGGCCATTGCCATGTCCTGGCGTCGCAACTGGCAGGCCGTCATTCCGTTCTTCGCCTTTGCCGACGACGTTCGCCGGATCATCTACACCACCAACGCGATCGAAGCCCTGAACAGCAAACTGCGCCGCGCGGTGCGAACCCGTGGTCATTTCCCGAATGACGAGAGCGCCATGAAGCTGCTCTTCCTGGTCTTGAACCTGGCCGAAAAGGAGTGGAGAATGCCGCCACGCGAATGGGCCATGGCCAAGGCACAGTTCGCCATTCTCTTCGAAGACCGCCTCCGGGCCGCCTGAAAATCATGATCAATTCATCGCCCGTACACGAAATTCCTGACAGGCCCGCGCCGATTGCCGCCCCAAACGTCGCGGGCGCGCCCGAACCGACGCGCTGCCGAGCGACGCCTACGCCGAGGCCAAGCCGCTGCCTCGCATGGGGCGGCCGCCGAAACACGATCCTGAAACATGGACCGTCATCGACGACTGGCCCGAGCGTGTGCCTGTCACCGACGCCGAGATTGACGTGTTTAAGGCGTGGTTCGGTGATCTCTTCGATGAACTGTTCGGGCCGTCCCTATGACCTGAGAAGGAGACACATGTCATGACCGTGCCGTTACGCGCCGCCCTTTACCTGCGTGTCTCGACGGCGCGGCAGGCCGAGCATGACGTGTCGATCCCTAACCAGCGCCGACAGGGCGAAGCCTATTGCGAACAACGCGGCTATCAGCGTGTCGAGACCTTCATCGAGGCTGGGGCGTCAGCCACCAACGACAAACGCCCCGAGTTCCAGCGCATGATTGAGGCTGGCACAATGAGGCCCGCCGCCTTCGATATTGTCGTGGTCCATTCGTTCAGCCGGTTCTTCCGCGATCACTTCGAGCTGGAATTCTACGTCCGCAAGCTCGCCAAGAATGGTGTCAGGCTGGTGTCGATCACACAGGAAATGGGCAATGATCCGATGCACGTCATGATGCGGCAGATCATGGCGCTGTTCGATGAATACCAGTCCAAGGAGAATGCCAAGCACGTCTTGCGGGCCATGAACGAAAATGCGCGCCAGGGTTTCTGGAACGGTGCGCGTCCGCCCATTGGCTACCGCACTGTCGCCGCTGAGCAGCGCGGCGCGAAGATCAAGAAGAAGCTGGAAATCGACCCGCTCCACGCTGACACCGTGCGGATGATCTATCGTCTGTTTCTCGAAGGCGACGGCACGTCCGGCCCTCTGGGCGTCAAGGCCATCGCCAGTTATCTCAATGAGCACCGCTTCTTCACCCGCGATGGCGGGCGTTGGGGGCTGGCGCAAATCCATGCCATCCTGACCCGCACCACCTATATCGGCGAGCACAGGTTCAACACGCGGTCGCACAAGAACCGGGAAAAGAAACCGGAGAGCGAAGTCGTCATCACGGCGGTGCCACCCCTGATCGAGCGCAAGGTTTTCGAGGCAGTGCAAGCGCGCCTGAAATCACGCAATCCCATGGTGACGCCCGCGCGTGTTTCCAGCGGCCCGACGCTGCTGACCGGCATCTGCTTCTGCGCCAAATGCGGAGGCGCGATGACCTTGCGTACTGGTCGGGGCAGCACAGGCCGCACATACCGCTACTATACCTGTTCGACCAAGGCGCGGCAGGGCCAGACCGGCTGCAAGGGCCGCACAATTCCGATGGACAAGCTGGACCGTCTTGTCGCCGACCATATCGCGGATCGCTTGCTCCAGCCGAAACGACTGGAAACCGTTCTTGCGAACGTCATCGACCGCCGACAGGAACGCGCCGAGCGTCGCCGTAAACACCTCGCAGAGCTTCACAGGCGAATCACGGATGCCGACCGGCGGCTTGGCCGCCTCTATGACGCCATTGAATCGGGCATGGTCGACAAGGATGATGAGATGGCGAAGGAGCGCATGGCCAGCCTCAAGGCATTGCGCGATCAAGCCACGGCAGATGCGGAGCGCACACAAATCGCCCTCGAAAGTTCAGGCAATCAGGGTGTCACCCCCGATATGCTCAAGAGATTCGCAAGCAAAGCCCATGAACGGATGAACCTCGACAATGGCGGCTATCGGCGGGACCATCTGCGCGCGCTGGCGCAGCGTGTCGAGGTTGCCGACGATGAAGTGCGGATCATGGGATCGAAGTCTGAACTGCTGCGAACGCTCGCCGCCGCTTCAAGCGAAAAATCGGCGGCATTCGGCGTTCATACTTCTGTACTGAAATGGCGCGCCCGACAGGATTCGAACCTGTGACCCCCAGATTAGGAATCTGGTGCTCTATCCTGCTGAGCTACGGGCGCCTACGGGGAGTTCTATAGCAGTGGGTTGGCAAAGGCGGCAACTGGTTCGGTGCTTGGCCATGGAGGTTGCGGGCTTCATGTGTTCGTGGGGTCATCCAGGGCCGGCGGCGGGATCGGGGCAGCAGATCGTGCGCATCGTCGATGTCGACGACGCGGCTCAGCTTGTGGCGGACGATGGATCGAGGTTGAGGCTCGCACACATCGAGTTTCCCAAACGGGAAACCGGAAGCAGGCATTGGACTGTCGCTCGACCCGAAGTGCTGGATTGGCTGCGGTCACGCGTCGTCGGCCAAGAACTGACGCTCGACCCGGCAAGGTCGTCCTTCGATCGTGGCGGCAGGATGCTGATCGATATTTCCATTGATGAAGGGCAGCCGCTGGTGGCGGAATTGCTCGCCGAGGGGTTTGGAATCCTTCGCCCCGACCTCGGTACCGTCACCGATCCCGAAAAACTGCTGGCCGCCGAGAAGCAGGCACGTGGGCGCAGGTCCGGGATATGGGCCGGGGGACTTGCCGGGCCTGTCGATCATGACGATGCCGGCAGGCTCATAGGCCATTACGGCCTGGTAACGGGACGGGTATTGCAATCGACGCCAACCCGTTATTACGTTTACTGCAATTTCGGAAAACGCTGGCGCGAGGATTTCACCGTGCGCATCCCGACAGAGGCCGCCAGACTGTTGTCCCGGCAGGGACTCGACGTCACGAAGCTTGGCGGGCGCAAGGTGATGGTGCGTGGCTGGCTGTTCGAGGAGGACGGACCCATGATCGAAATGACCAACCGCCACGAGATCGAGATTCTGGAATGACGGGTCTGCGCGTTCGCGCCGCCACTCTGGCACTGGTTACAATTCTGGCACCACTGGCCGGATGCTCGACCTCCCGGTCGGACGGCAGTCTCAGCCTTGCGACCGGTGACATCAAGGATGACATCCGGGAGGGACAGCAGGAACATCCCAGGATTCTGCAGCAATACGGCGGTGCCTATGATGACCCGAGGCTGCGGGCGTATGTCGACATGATCGGCAACAGGATGAAGAATGTCTCCGAATACAAGGACATCCCCTTCACCTTTACCCTGCTCGACAGCGATATCGTCAATGCGTTCGCCCTGCCTGGCGGTTATGTCTATGTGAGCCGCGGTCTGCTGGCGCTGGCCGATGACGAAGCCGAGGTTGCCGGCGTGATCGGCCACGAGATCGGCCACGTCACCAGCCGGCATGGTGCGGAGCGCCAGACCGCAACGGCGATCGGCGGCATTCTCAATGTGCTGGGTACCGTCGGTGGAGCCATACTCGGTGGCGATGTCGGTGCGCAACTCGGTTCGCAACTGGGACAGGTCGCCGTCAGCGGCGGGCTGGCGCAATATTCGCAAAGCCAGGAGTTCCAGGCCGACAAGCTGGGGGTCCGCTATCTTGCCCGGGCGGGCTATGACCCCGGCGCCATGGCTGATTTCCTGGAAGCACTTGAAACAAGCGCACGGCTCGAAGCGAAGCTTGCCGGTCAATCGGCTTCGGCAAGCAACATCGATCATTTCTTCGCGTCGCATCCCTACACGCCGGATCGGGTGGTCCAGGCACGAGAACGGGTCACCGAGCGCGGAACGCACGGAGACGAGCGCGACCGGAGCCGCTTCCTGAGCGAAATCGACGGCATGGTCTATGGCGAGAGCCCGCAACAGGGATACGTCCGTGGGCGCGAGTTCATCCACCCCGCCCTGCGCTTCCGCTTTTCGATGCCGGAGGGGTATACGCTCCAGAATACCGCATCGGCGGTCTTGGGCCGCGGGAACAAGCGGGTGATCATCTTCACGATGGGCCAACGCTCATCGAACGAGCCCCTCACGCGATACGCTGCCGAAGGCTGGGCAGACATGAGCCGCATGAACGATGTCGAACGCCTGAGGCTCGACAGCGGCCTTGAGGCCGCTGTCGGCTATGGTCCGGTCAAGATGCAGGATGGCACGGCCGAAGGAGGCTTTGTCGTCATCGGGGACGGTGGAAGTCAGGTCTATCGCTTCGCCCTGCTCACTGCCGATTTCGGGAGTGCGGACCGTCGCGCACTGATCTCGACCGCCCAGAGCTTCGCGCGCATGAGCAGCACGGAGGCGGCAGGGTTCAAGCCGCTGCGCATCAGGATCGTCGAGGTGAAGAGTGGCGACACCATCGACAGTCTTGCCCGCCGCATGGAGGTTGAGAAATTGCCCCGCGAACAGTTCATCATGATCAACGGGTTTGATCGTGGACGCGAGTTGCGCGCAGGCGACAAGGTCAAGCTGATCGTTCGCGGATGAAGCTGCCCGGAACCCGGACATATCGAAGCCGTTCGGAACTGGTTGCGAGCAGGGGCTTGAGGCATGTCCCGACCGGATGACATCGTTGCATCGGAAACAATGCCGGTGCCTCCATGTCAATGGACGGTAATGCGCTCGATCGTGGATTGCGGTATCTCGTAGAGCTTGCGCAGGGCGGCTTCGAATTCGAAGAAATAGAATTCCGAATCCTCCACACGAACGAGGTGAAGCTCGCGTACGGGTTGACGGGCTTCCATTTCCACCTTGTGCTTTTGCTCGTGGTGTCGCGCCAGTCTTTCGCGGATCGAGGCAAGAGAGGTCATGGCTGTTCCTTTTCAAGCATGTCAGCGGCGTGTCGTCGTTGTCTTCCACACCTGATGATAATAGGTCATCGAATGAGACGCTTGCGTGACGCGTATCACTCTGCCGACCATTCGCGTGACCGATGTCACCAGGCGTTCTGACCTCCTTGAATACCCTACTATTGGTTGAATATCCACAAGGCTGTTGACCCAGACGTGCTACAACACGTCCAGTTAAGAAATTCTGAATGTGTAGCCGACCGCTTCATTAGGTATGGCGCAGGCATACTCGATGACAGAAGATGGGCACCACCCGTAGGGGGACAGGGGTCCATGGATGCAGGAGGAGCATGGTGAAGGCAGTTATCGAGAAAATCGATGCCGATTTCGAAGACAGCGTGGCGCGTCTTTGTGAACTGTTGCGCATTCCGAGCATTGGCACCGATCCGGCCTACGATCCCGATACCCGCCGCGCCGGAGCCTGGCTGGCCGAGCAACTGGCCGGGCTCGGTTTCGAAGCCAGGCTTTGCGAGACGCCCGGACAGCCCATCGTCCTGGCCACATACAAGTCGGCCGGCGACAGTCATCGCCACCTGCTCTACTACGGTCATTATGATGTCCAGCCCATCGATCCCGTCGAACTGTGGGATCATCCGCCGTTCGAACCCACGATTGTCGACGGACCTGACGGTCGGCGTGTCGTGGCACGCGGTGCGGTTGACGACAAGGGACAGGTGATGACCTGGATCGAGGCGTTCCGGGCGTGGATCGCCATTCACGGCTCCCTGCCCTTCGACATCACCGTGATGATCGAGGGAGAGGAAGAAGGAGCCAGCGTCAATCTCGAACCGTTCATGCGCGAGCATTCGGATGTCCTTCGTGCGGATGTCGCGGTCATTTCCGACACCGGCATGCCCGGACCGGACCGTCCGGCCGTGACGACCATGCTTCGCGGCATCGTCTACACCGAAGTCACTCTGACCGGCCCTTCCCACGACCTGCATTCCGGAATGTACGGTGGTGCCGTAGTCAATCCCCTGAATGCGCTGGTCGATCTCCTTGCCGGACTGCACGACGGGAATGGCCGGGTGATGCTTGACGGCTTCTATGATGGCATCGTCGAAATCGGCGCCGATCAGGTGAGCGACTGGCAGAAAAGCGGCTTCGATGCCGAGGCTTTCCTGGCGACCGCCGGACTGAAGCATTCTCATGGCGAAGCCGGCTACAGTGTGCTGGAACGGATCTGGGCCCGCCCGACACTCGATGTAAACGGCATGTGGGGCGGATATATCGGCGCCGGCCAGAAAACCGTCATTCCATCGAAGGCCTCAGCCAAGATAAGCTGCCGGTTGGTGCCCGGTCAGTCCCCGGAGAAGGTGCTTCAGAGCATCATGACCTATTTCGAGACGAACAAGCCCGAGGGAACGACGGTCACCGTGGCGGATCTCGGGCTGGGTTCGCCGATACTGGTTTCGAAGGATACCGAGATTGTCGGCGCGGCGCGACGTGCGGCAAGCCGGGTTTTTCCCAACGAGGCGGTAACCATCGCTTGCGGCGGGTCGATCCCGGTCGTGGCGTCGATCTCCGGAATTCTCGGGATGGATACATTGCTGCTGGGCTTCGGACTCGACGACGACAGGGTTCACAGCCCGAATGAGAAATTCGACCTGATCTGTTTCGAAAGGGGCATCAAGACCCACGCCTTGCTGCTGGATGAACTTTCTTCACAGTGACAGGGTCGTCGATCAGGGAAATTCGCATGACACCGACAAGTAACCTGAACGGGAACACGGAGGTCGCGAGCCGACCATCAACGTGCCGTTAACGATTCGTTAACCTTGTGCCTTCAGGATGAGGAAGCACAGACCGTTCCATCTTCAACCGGAGTGTGACCCATGCGAATTGCATCCATGCCGGGTCCGAGCCGTGCGGAGCGGCGACAGGCGCTGAATCGCACGGCATCGACGGGCGCAAATGCATTTTCCCAGAGTGCGGCGCGCACGCAAGGCGCAACGCAGGCACCGGTGGAGCTGGCAGGTGCCGCTCCCCTGGCATCCCTGGGGTCGATCATCGCGGCCCAGGGTGCCGAAGACGTCGAGGAACGTCACGAGCGGGCCAGACAGCACGGCAGCGACACACTGGACATGCTGATGGAGCTGCGCGATGCCTCGCTCGGGCTGGGGGTCGCAGCATACAATCCTGACCGCTTGCGCCAGCTCGTTGAAACCGGCTACGAGGCGACGGGCGATGCCCGCCTCGACTCGACGCTGAACGAGATCGACATCCGGGCTGCGGTCGAACTGGCGAAGATCGACCGCGAGGTCTGATCGCGACCGCCCGTACGGAACCCCGTCAGTTCATGCAGTTGCCGCCATCGACATTGAGCGTCTGGGCAACGATGTAGTCGGCATCGGAACTGGCCAGGAACACTGCCGCACCGACGATATCCCCGGGATGTCCCATGCGGCCGTAGGGGACCGCCTCGCCTACCTGTCTTTTTTTCTCGCCAACTGGTATATTTTCATATTTGGCAAACAGCCCGTCGACGACGTCCCACATGGGAGTATCAATGACGCCGGGGGCAATACCATTGACGTTGATACCATGCTTGATGAGCCCCTGCCCCATCGACTGGGTAAGGCTGATGATCGCAGCCTTGGTCGCACAGTAGACGGCGACCAGGGCCTCGCCGCGACGGCCGGCCTGACTGGCAAAATTGACGATCTTGCCCCCCTTGCCGCGTTCCACCATGCGTGCGGCCACCGCCTGGCTTGTGAACAGGGTGCCCTTGACGTTGATGAGGAACTGCCTGTCATAGCTCTCCTCGGTGATTTCGAGGAAAGGCGCCATGTCGAAGACAGCCGCTCCATTGACAAGAATGTCGATGCCACCGGCGACATCGACAACCCTTTCGACCATGTCATCGATGGAACGTCGGCTGGTGACGTCGAGCCTGACACCGATGCCACCGATCTCGCGGGCGGTAGCTTCTGCCTCCTCGGCCAGAATGTCGGCGACGAAAACCCTGGCTCCCTCTTCGGCATATCGCCGGCATATCGCTGCGCCGATTCCGCGTGCGCCGCCCGTGACGACAGCAACCTTGTCCTGCAACTTCATTCCTCGTCCTCCTACCAGCAGGTATAGCCGCCGTCGGCGACGACAATGGAGCCGGTGAGCAGGCTGGAGGCATCACTGGCAAGGAACAGGACTACCGATGCGATTTCATCCGGTTCCCCGCAGCGATGCATCGGGGTCATCTCCATCCAGGTCGGATACCACTGCGAATTCTCGATCCCACCCTTTGTCATTTCGGTCACGATATAGGTGGGTGCCACGGCGTTCACTCGAACTCCACGCTGGGCCCATTCTCCCGCCAGCGACTTCGTCAACATGTGGACGGCGGCCTTGGACGCATTGTAATGGGATTGTTCCTGGGGCTTGTTCGAGGCGATGCCGGACATCGAACCGATATTGACGATCGCACCGCGGCCGGCTTCCAGCATGTGCCGACCGAATGCCCGATTGCACCAGTAGACACCGTTCAGATTGATGTCGATCACCCGGTTCCAGTTCTGGTCGCTACAGCTCTCGCCCTTGTCATTGCTGGCAATACCGGCATTGGCGACAAGGATATCGAGGCGCCCCATCTCCTCCCTCAGGCGGTCGGCAAGCGCGGTCACATCGTCCGGTTTCGTGACATCCAGCAACTCGAAGCGCGCGTCGTGCCCCTTGCCTCGAAGTTCTTCCGCCGCCGTCCGGCCAACATCGGCGAGAATATCGGCAATGACGATGCGGGCTCCGTTCTCGGCCAGCGCATGGGCTGTCGCCAGCCCGATTCCGCGACTGCCTCCGGTAATGACGGCGACGCGATCGGCAAGATTGTATTTTTCCAGATACATGATGCTGTTTCTCCCCTGTGGCTCATCATTCAAGAACAAGGCTTCGCCCGAGGGCGCTCCTTGATTGACCCTGATGGTACGCCGTCACTATCGTTCAAGCCAAGGTATCTCTGGAATTTCGATCAGGCACGGAAGACGTTTGCGGCAACGATACCGATTGCCGCAAACTGTGCCCGGCCAACTGAGGAAGAAAGACCGATGACCGCACCGATCCATTTCGAGGAGCTCGAGGTCGGCTTCGACGTGCCCGCCGTGCCGGGCATGGACGAAAAGGACATTCAGACGCCATGCCTGATTCTCGACCTTGATGCACTGGAACGCAATATCAGGAAGATGGGAGATTATGCCAGGGCGCATGGCATGCGCCACCGCGCCCACGGCAAGATGCACAAATCGGTCGACGTCGCCAGGTTGCAGGAACGACTCGGTGGCGCAATCGGCCTCTGCTGCCAGAAGGTGTCGGAAGCGGAGGTCTTTGTCCGCGGCGGCATCAAGGATGTGCTGGTGACAAACCAGGTCCGCGATCCTCGCAAGATCGACCGTCTTGCACGACTTCCCAGGTCCGGCTCGCACATCACTGTCTGTGTCGACGATATCGACAACGTGGCGGAACTTTCGACAGCCACGCAGAGAAATGACACCCACCTCGGCTGTCTTGTCGAGATCGACTGCGGTGCCGGGCGTTGCGGCGTGACGACATCGCAGGACGTTGTTGCGCTGGCGAAAGCCATTGATATTGCACCCGGCCTGAGCTTCGACGGCATACAGGCCTATCAGGGTGCAATGCAGCACCTCGACAGATACGAGGACCGCAAGGCGGAGCTCGACATTGCAATCGAGATCGTGGAAAGCGCGGTGAAGGCGTTGAAATCGGTCGGGCTCGAGCCCGGACTGGTTTCAGGAGGCGGCACCGGATCCTATTGCTTCGAGGCCGGTTCGGGCATCTACAACGAGTTGCAGTGCGGCTCCTACGCCTTCATGGATGCCGATTACGGGCGCATTCTCGACAAGGACGGGCAACGCATCGACCAGGCCGAATGGGAAAACGCCCTCTTCATCCTGACCCAGGTCATGAGTCACGTGAAAGCGGACCTGGCAATCTGCGATGCCGGCCTGAAGGCCCAGTCTGTCGACAGCGGCCTGCCATCCGTTTTCGGCCGTGACGACATCCGGTACGTCAAGTGTTCCGACGAGCATGGTGTGATTGAAGACAAGCGGGGCATCCTCAAGGTTGGCGAGAAGCTGCGTCTGGTTCCAGGTCACTGCGACCCGACCGCCAACCTCCATGACTGGTATGTGGGCGTTCGTCACGGAAAGGTGGAAACCGTCTGGCCGATATCCGCACGCGGCAAAATCTATTGAGCGACACATTTCCGCCCGGACCGGGATCGATCCGACCGGGTTGATCGCCAATTTTTCGACAATATCCCCACCACGTGAACTATATTGCCCGCGCAAATTGGTGCGACCGGTGAATAACATGGGCCAGAAATGCCGAACTCTGCAGCTGCCAGACATCGCCAAGTTTCGAATACCGATATTCTTGGCCATATTCACAACATGCTGCCAACATTGTCGAAGACCCAGAGCAAGATTGCCCTGGCCATCTTGTCCTACCCGCGCCAGTTCGTCGGCAAGCCTATCGAGGAACTTGTCTCTTGGATCGGTGTTTCGGCACCGACGATCACCCGCTTCTGCAGGAGTGTGGGATGCGACGGGCTTCGCGACCTGAAGCTGATGGTCATGGAAACCATGAGCATCGGAGCGCGTTATCTCGAAGGATCGACTCCTCCCACCACCTTCGAGGACATGCGCGAGTATACGGTCACCCGGGCCCGGCACGGCCTCGCGATTGCCCTCAGGATTCCGGGAAATGTCATCGAGCAGACCATCGACAGGCTGCTCGCGGCACGGGCGATCTACGCTTTTGGAAGCGGCGGAGTATCCAGCTGGCTTTGCGAGGAAGTGCAGAACCGGCTGTTCCGTATCGGCCTGACCGTCATTCCCTGCCGCGACGGCATCATGCAATCAATGTTCGCAGCAACGACCCGCCGCGAGGACGTCATTCTCTGCTGCTCGCTGGGCGGCAACAACCACGCGACACTCGAGGCGATGCGAATCGCGCACGAATACGGAGCCTACTGCATCGCCATCTGTCCGCCTGAGTCGCGAATCGAAGAGGCCGCCGACCTGGCGATCCCGGTCGACACTCATGACGAGGGGGATGTCCTCTGCCCGACGTCGGCGCGATATTCGATGCTGCTTGCGATCGACATGATCGCCTTCGGCGCCGCCATGCGCAGCCGCAAGAACTCGACGGAATCCCTCCGCCGCATCAAACGCCAGTTCGTCGCCCATATCGATCCGGATCAATGGCGCCCCCTGTCGGATTGATCGAAAAATGAAGATTCTTTCTTCATTCGGTTGAATTTTCAAAGAGAAACTTGCCAATATATCATATATTTTTCATAAAAATGAAATTTTCAGTTGTCAGTCCTGTTGTCGATGGGCAAGTCTGGACAAATCGGAAAGGGCGTTTGCGCCACGGAGCAAAAGAAGCGAAATCAACAAGGAGGTTGCGGCCATGTTCCATCAACTCGATCGCTTTCTCACCTCGCGCCGGCGGATTCTGCAGGGAGGCGCTGCACTGGGGGCGGCGAGCCTGCTTGGAAGGCGCGCACATGCGGCTCCGGCCGACCCTATCGACTTCATCGGATGGCAGTTCCAGCCGCAGATGGTCGAGGAGAATGTCGGCATCTTCATGGATCTCTATGACGAGAACGTCGTTTATGAGCTGGTCAGCGGCGACTATCACCCGATCGTCGAGACCAAGCTGATCGGCGGCCAGAAGATCGACATGCTGTACGCCGAGGAAGATCGCGTGGCACGCTGGAATACGGCTGGCTGGACGCGCGATCTCGAAGGCCTGCCGGGCGTGGACGAGATCAAGGCCGGTCTGTTCCCGGCCTCCCTGTCATCGCTGTCGCTGCCCGATGGCCGGTTCGCGGGCATGCCCTATTACGCCGGGCACCTGGCCTTTCTCTACAATGAGGAAACCCTGGCCAATACCGGTACCGAGGTGCCGGCCAGCTTCGAGGCGCTTCTCGATACCTGCCGCAAGTTCAAGAAGGATGGCGTGTCCGATGCGCCATTCAACGGTGCCTGGGGCCAGAAATGGCCGGAACTGTCATGGTCGCTGTTCGGGTCATGGTATGCCGAGGGGGCGGAAGTCTTCGATGCCGATGGCAATTTCGTCGATCAGCCCGAATTGCGTACCGTGCTCGAGTTCTACCGCACGCTCTATGCCGAGGGGCTCGTCGCGGAAGACATCATGACCCAGCCCAATGAAGGCATTCCGGCCTATTCCTCGGGCCGCCACGTGTTCTGTTTCATGCACGACTACAATCAGAGTGTCGTCAATAATCCCGAATTGTCGAAGATCGCCGGCAAGGTCAGCAACGCCCTGATGCCCGGCAAGACGCATTCCACCTTCGCCTGGACCGCCTGCTATCTGATGGGGGCAGACGCCGATGCCGAACGGGTGTGGAACATGCTGCAGTTCTTCGGCGGCAAGGCCGAGGACGGGCAGTACCACGTCTGCAAGAAGTGGGCCTTGTCGTTCGGTCTCGGTTCCGGCCACAAGGAGTTGATGGCCGACCCGGACGTGGTTGCGAGCTTCAGGAAGTGGCGCAATCTCGATGTTACCAACCAGCAGATCGAGAAGGCCACGGCGCGTTCGGTTGCCAAGGAAATCTGGTTCCCGGAATGGGACCTGTTCATGATGCAGCGTGTCCAGGAATATATCCGCGGCGCCGGTGACACCGACGGGATCGTCGCCCTGCTTGCCGAACAGGCCGAGGCGTTGAAGACCTCATACCAGTAAATAGAGGTTGATCCCAACAGGGGGAAACCCTTGATTACGGTAAAAACAAACAGCCAGGCGGCGGTCGCACGGCCGCGACCGCCGTTGTTTGCCTATCTGTCGGTCGGTCCGACGCTGTCGATCGTCGGGTTGATCGTCGGCTTGCCGCTGCTCTATTCGATCTGGCTGGCATTGCACAAGGCCAACCCGATCACCCGCAAGAACAGCTTTGCCGGGCTCGACAATTTCCGCTTCGTGCTGTCGGACAACAGTTTCTGGAATGCCTTCGGTCGCACGATTCATTTTGTCGGGTTTTCGCTGGTGGGAACAACGGTACTGGGGATCGCGATTGCCCTGGTACTGAACGAGTCGTTTCGCGGCCGGGGTTTCATGCGTTCGGTGATGCTGGTGCCATGGGCGATGGCACCAGTATCCATCGGTGTCTTGTGGTCATTCATCTTCGCCGGTGACATCGGTGCGCTGAACGGGCTGCTGCATGATCTGGGTCTCGGCTTCCTTGCCACTGCCTGGCTCGGCGATGGCGGTCGGGCGCTCAACCTGGTGGCACTGACCCATGTCTGGAACCAGACCCCCCTGACCGCGCTCATGGTCCTTGCGGGGTTGCAGTCGATGCCGGCGAGCCTGCACAAGGCCGCCATGATGGATGGTGCCGGGCCGATCACCCGGTTCTTCAAGATCACCCTGCCCTGGCTGAAGCCGAGCCTGCTGTTCGTGACCATCATCGCCACGATCAATGCCCTGATGGCCTTCGACATCATCTGGATCATGACCCGTGGCGGCCCGGGCGAGGCGACCACCGTCTTTGCCTGGCTCGGCTACGTCTATTCATTCCAGTTCCTGCGCTTCGGCGAAGGTGCCGCGATGCTCTACCTGCTGACCGGCATGTCGTTCCTTCTGGCAATCTTCTACGTGCTTGTGCTCGGCCCGCGCCGGACCAGGCGCCGAGCCGCCGCAGTATCCGCACCCCGGGACGGCGATGTCGCCGTTCGCATCTCGCGCCCCTACAGCATTCCCGCACCGGCGGTGAAGCCACCTCTCCTGTCGCCGGCCGTCCGTGCGACCCTGGGCGGGCTGGGCTTCCGTCTTCTGGTACTCCTGATCTTCCTATGGTCGGCGATGCCTGTCCTGCTGCTCGTGCTGATGAGCGTGACGCCGGCCAGCGACCTGATCCGGATCCCGCCCTCGGTCATTCCCTCGGCCCTGACCTTCGACAATTTCAAGGCAGTCCTCTTTCCTGACGGTGGCACCACCTCGGTTCAGGCCAAGCGTGTCCCGCTGTCGCTGCTCAATTCCTTCATCGTCGGTGCGGCGAGTGTCGGCACCGCTCTCATGCTGACCCCCTTCGCCGGATATGTGTTCGCCCGCTGGCCACGCAGCCGCGTCTTCCAGGCCGGACTGTGGTCGATGCTGTTCACGCGTATGACGCCGGCGCTGACCCTGGTTCTGCCGTTTTTTGTGATCTTCCGTTCAATCGGGCTGATCGACACCCATGTCGGCCTCGTCGTGGCACACCTGTCGATTCTCCTGCCGCTCATCGCCTGGATGATGAAGAGTACTTTCGAGAGTGTACCGCAGAGCCTCGACCGCGCCGCCAGGATCGATGGCTGCAGCTATTTCCAGATGATGTTGCGCGTATTGCTGCCGGTCATCCGCCCCGGATTGATGGCGGCTGCGATCTTCGGCTTTCTTGTCAGCTGGAACGAGTTCCTCTTTGCCGTGATCCTGACATCGACCCCGGAAGCACAAACGATACCGGTCGTACTGTCAGGTTTTCTCGCTCAGGCACGCTTTCATGAATATGGTCCCATGTTCGCGGCTTCCGTACTGTCGGTATTGCCGCCGGTCGTGGTGGCATTCGCTTTCCAGAGATATCTCATCGAAGGGGCGCTTTCGGGCGCCGTGAAGGGCTGAGGAATGTCCGCTTCAATCACCATCGAAGATGTCGTCAAGGACTATGGCGCGACCCGGGTCCTGCACGGGCTCGATCTGGATGTTCGCGAGGGCGAGTTCGTATCGCTGCTCGGCCCGTCGGGCTGCGGCAAGTCCACCCTGCTCTATTGTGTCGCCGGACTGGAGCAGATCAGCGGCGGCCGTATCCTGTTCGACGGCCAGGACGTCGCCGCTCTCAATTCGCGGGAGCGCAACATCGCCCTCGTCTTCCAGGACTACGCACTCTACCCGCACATGACCGTGCGCGAGAACATCGCATTTCCACTGCGTCGGCAGAAGGTCGAGAGCAAGCAGGTCGACGGTCAGATTGCCTGGGCCTCGGAGACCCTCGGGCTGGCCAACCTGCTCGAACGCATGCCCTCCGATCTCTCAGGCGGGCAGCGCCAGCGGGTCGCCGTGGGGCGGGCCATCGTCCGAAATCCCACGGCGCTGCTCATGGACGAACCGTTATCCAATCTCGACGCGGCCCTGCGGGTGCACATGCGCACGGAGATCAAGCGTCTGGCCCGTGATCTCGGTCTCACCGTGCTGTTCGTGACCCACGATCAGGAAGAGGCCATGGTGATGTCCGACCGCATCGCCGTACTGTCGCATGGTCATCTGCAGCAGTTCGCAGCGCCGATGGATGTCTATCGCAATCCCGCCAATCGCTTCGTGGCGGAGTTCATCGGCTCGCCGAAGATGAACCTGTTCCCTTCCACCGACCAGGCCGGAATCCTTCTCGGACTGCGTCCCCACGACCTCAAACCCGCCGACGAGAAAGATGACCCTGACGTCTTCAGCGTGACGGGCGAAGTGGCGCTGATCGAGCCGGCCGGTCCTTTTTTCTTCCTTGACGTCCTGGTGAATGGAGAACTCATCAGGGCGACCACGGACGAGATCGGCGGTCTTGCCAGCGGATCCGAAATCAGGCTCTCAGCGCCGGCCCAGCGGGTTTACCGGTTCAACGAAGAAACCGGGCTGGCAGTCTGATGAACACTCTCTTGCGGCGACAAGAACAAAAAGGAAGCTCCTTTCATGAAATTTGATCTGGTGCTGCGGAACGCACGCGTCATTGACCCGTCGCAGGGTCTCGATGCCGTGCATGACATTGCGCTACTGGATGGCAGGGTCGCCGGAATCGGTCCTTCGCTCGCCGGTACGGGTAATGAAGAAACCGACTTGACCGGCATGATCGTCACACCCGGCCTGATTGACCTGCATACTCACGTCTACTGGGGTGGAACCTCTCTGGGTGTCGATGCCGACGCGTTCGCCCGAGTGTCGGCGGTAACAACCCTCGTCGATACCGGCAGTGCCGGCCCGGGCAACTATGCCGGCTTCAGGAAGCATGTCATCGAGACATCGACGGCACGGATCCTCGCCTATCTCCACGTGTCCTTTGCCGGCATATTTGCCTTTTCCCGAACGATCATGGTGGGCGAAAGCCACGACGCGCGGCTGATGGCACCAAGGGAAGCGGTTGAGGTCGCTCGATCCGATCCGGACAACATCATCGGCATCAAGGTTCGCATCGGACGCCATGCCTCGGGACCATCAGGCATCGACCCGCTCGTCATCGCCCTGCAGGTGGCCGACGTGACCGGACTGCCGTTGATGTGTCATATCGACGAGCCGCCGCCAAGCTACGAGGCGGTGGTCGACATGCTGAGACCGGGCGACGTGCTGACCCACTGTTTCCGTCCGTTCCCCAATGCCCCCCTGACCGGCGACGGCAAGGTGAAGCCCGCCGTGCTGGCAGCCCGCGAGCGCGGCGTGATCTTCGATATCGGGCATGGCATGGGTTCGTTCGGCTGGGATACCGCGCGCGGAATGATGGCCAATGGATTCCCGCCCGATGTCATTTCCTCCGACATCCACGCCCTTTGCATCGATGGTCCAGTCCACGACCAGGTGACGACGCTCTCCAAGTTCCTGCCACTCGGCATGAGCCTTCCCGAGATCATCCGCGCCTCCACCGAGACTCCGGCCCGGGCGCTGCGGCGGCCCGATCTCGGTACCCTGCGCCCGGGATCGGCCGGTGACGTGTCGGTGCTTTCGATGCGCAAGGGAAACTTCGATCTCGTTGACGTGGCCGGCAAGGCGGTCACGGTCGACGAACGCCTGTTCGCCGAGGGCTGCGTGATCGGCGGCAGCTGGTTCAGCAGGGTCGGCGCTGCAGGCGCCGGGGCATGATGGAGGCGAAGACAGATGACGGATACTCGGGAAACGGGTGGGATGATCAGACTCTCGGCGGCACTGGCAGCACTTGTCGACGAGCTTCTGCCCGGCAATGACGACTGGCCTTCGGGATCGACGGTCGGTGTTCAGCACGCCATCGTCGAACGACTGGCCGGCAGGGAGGGCGACTCGGGGCTGGAGCATCTCGCGCATCTGCTCGACGGGATCGGTGCACCGTTCGACGGGATGGATGCGCAAGCTCGGATTGCTGCCGTCCGCAGTTTGGAAAGCGGCGAGCCTGCCCGGTTCAACTGGCTGCGCAACGCTGCTTTTCATGCCTATTACGAGAATCCGGCCATTGTCGCCCTGATCGATGCGCGCGGCACGCCCTACCGGCGGCGACCGCACGTGCAGGGCTACGACCTGCCGAAGTTCGACCCTGCGACGCAGACGCCCACGCATGGCCGGGGGCACTGGATCCGGACCGGGGATGTCCGGCGCATCGATATCTCGAAACTCGATCTCGACAGCGAACGCACCGTGAAATGGGGACTGGAGCGATGAGCGGCGGCAACGATATCCATGACGTCCTGATCATCGGCTCCGGCGCAACTGGCTCTATTTCCGCAATGGTCCTCGCACAGGCGGGACTCGATGTGGTCTGTCTTGAACAGGGCAACTGGATCGAGCCGGGTGGTTATGCCCACCTCCATAACGACTGGGCATGGCAGCGGGCGACGAACTGGAACCCGGATGTCAATGTCCGCACGCATCCCGATGATTATCCGGTCGATTCCGATTCCAGTCAGGTGTTGATGTGGAATGCCGTCGGCGGTTCGACCAATGCCTACGGCGCCATCTGGCCGCGCTACCGGCCCTCGGATTTCCGCAAGGGGGACGAGCACGGCCTGCAACCGAACTGGCCGATCGCCTACGAGGACATCGCTACCCATTACGACCGGGTCGACCGTCTGCTTGGGACAAGCGGCCTTGCCGGCGATCCCGCCCAGCCGCCGCGGGACACCTGCCCCACCGGGCCATTGCCCTTCACCAAACCGGCGCGCCGTCTTGCCGGTGCCTTCGACAAGCTCGGCTGGCACTGGTGGCCCGTCGAGGCAGGCGTGGTGTCCGAAGCCTATGACGGCCGGCCCGGCTGCAATGGCTGCGGCATGTGCAACGGCTGCCCACGCGGATCGATGACGCTTCACGCCCGCTCGATATGGCCGAAGGCTATCGCGGCGGGAGCGCGTCTTGTGACCCATGCCCGCGTACTGCGGATCGAGAAGGGTGCGGACGGCCGTGCCACCGGGGCCATCTGGAAGAACAGGATCACCGGTGAACAGGAGCGCACGCGCGCGCAGGTCGTGATCGTCGCTGCCAACGGTGTCGGCACGCCCCGGCTGCTGCTGGCCTCCGACAATCTCGCCAACAGCTCGGGCATGGTCGGACGCAACCTGCTCCACCACACGCTCGTCGCCGCGCAGATCTGGGTGGACGAACCGGTCGACGGACAGATGGGTTATGTTGCCTCGCTCATCTCGCGGGAGTTCGCGGAAACGGATGTCTCGCGGGGCTTCGTCAACGGCTTCAACTTCAACTGCCTCACCTCCACACCGTCGGCCGGCGAGATGACCACCGGCTGGCTGAGCGGTACGACGGCACCATGGGGGCGGGAGCATCACGGCTGGTTCGAGAAGCACTTCGGCCATTCCATCGGCCTGTTCGCCATCGGCGACGATCTGCCGAATCCCGAAAACCGTGTCTGGCTCGACGAAACCCGCACCGACGAGGACGGCGTTCCGGTCATCCGCATGCATTACCGCCCGGGCGAGAATGACAAGCGGATGATGAACTACATGCTCGACCGGCTCGAGGATGTCGGCAAGGCAGCCGGAGCGTTCGAGATCGCCCTGCAGGACTATCGCGATGCCGACGGTGTCTACCGCACGCCGGCATGGCACATGATCGGCACGTGCCGGATGGGATCGGATCCGGAAACCTCGGTGGTCAACGGCTGGCATCAGTGCTGGGACGTGCCCAACATGTTCATCATGGACGGGTCGGTGCTCGCCACCGGCGGTGTCGTCAATCCGACTCCCACCATCTGCGCCCTCGCCCTCCGCGCAGCCGAACACATACGCGACAGCTTCACCGAGCTCTCCACGACCACCCGCACGCTCGCAGCCTGAACGCAACGAGCACGCACCTCTTGTCCCCGCAGCATGCGTGGTGGGGACAAGAGGCGGTCCGGCGCAGGATCCCGTTTCCCCGCCCGAACCACCCCGTGCGCGTGACCACGAGGCGAGGCAGGTTACAATGCCACTGCCAGCTCGTCGGTCGGGACAACGTCCTCGCTCCCCTTTTCGCGAGGTGTCCTTGGCCACGTAAATCCGGCGATCATTCCAACGCCATCCTGCGGCCGCTCGAGCCAGATCTGGCCACCATGCCATTCGACATAGCGACGCGCAATCGCCAGTCCCATGCCGTTGCCAGTGGCATGCCTGGAGTCGCGCAACCGCACCAGCGGCAGAAATGCCTTTTCGAAGTATTCCACCGGAATTCCCGGCCCGTCGTCACGAATCCTGAATTCGAACATGTGGGAAGTGGGATCGTAGCTGCAGACGATGCGCACATGCCCCGGGCGATTCGGATTGTGCATCACCGCATTGGCGACGAGTTCATGCAGGACACGTGCCAGGACCGTCCGCGCTCCCGCAAAGACCGGCGATTGTGACCCGATCCCGAACTCGATGGCGATTTCGTGGCCATGACCGGCGAGCGAATGACAGATACGGTCGAGCATCTTTTCCAGGTCGATCGTTTCGATCTTTTCATGACGCTGGCCGATGCGCGCATAGGTTTGCATGTCTTCGAGCAGGGTCTGCGTATTAAGGGCACACTGCAGCAATGACGTCAGCATCTCGTTGAGATCGACAGGTTCGTTGTGCTCCAGGTCCGTCAGCATCAATTGAATGCCCGATGTGATCGAACGGAGTGGGGACTTGAGATCGTGGGATGCCAGCTTCAGGTAGTTCTCGAGATCGGAATTGACCCGCATGAGCGCCTCATTGTGGGCCTCGACTTGACCGAGCAGACGCTTGAGCGCAGTTATGTCGGAGCGAACCGTCACCTTGCCGCCCGAGGCCATGGTCTTGGTCGTCACCCGCAGCCAGCGGCCGTCATGAAGCGGTAGCTCGAAGGGCGAGTCGCAGGACTCGAACCTCTCCCTGACAAGGGTCGCAAGCCGTTCGGCATTGTCGCCTTGTCCCAGAACGCCACGATCGATCGCGGTGTTCATGACCTTGGCGAAACTGTCGCCGATGGCAATGTCCTCACCCGTCAGGTTGAAATGCCGGAGCAGCGCCTGATTGTACAGGACGAGCTTGTTGTCCTTGTCGAAAATCGTGAAGCCATCCTCGATCATCTTCAAGGAGTCCTCGACGATTTGCTTCCAGTTATCCAGCTCCACCTTGTTCTTCACGTTTTCTGTGACATCGTAGGCGGTAAACAGCAGGAACTGCGTGTCGGCCAGCTCGAAACGCGCCATGTTGAGATTGATGTGAGCCTCGGTCTGGTTGGACGTGCGGATGACGCGAAGTTCACGCATGTCGCAGGACTCGCCGGTCGACCGGTCGATCCATTGCTGGACGGGATGGACATCGTGGTCGGGCGTCGAGAACATCGACGACATCGGCGCTCCGACCATGTTGACAATGTTCCCCTGAAGGATCTGACAGGCCTTGTCATTGCAGGTCAAAATCGTGCCGTCCGTATCGCAGGTAATGATTGCGTTCAGGGCTAGCTGGAAGAGGAGGCTGCGAAGGGCGGTCATTTCGGCAAGTTCGGATTCGAGTTTGCGAATCTGCGACACCTCCTGCATCACGGTATTGCTTCGAAAATAACGCCCATCCTTGTCGAATTGCGCCGATGACGAAACAAGAAAATCTACAGGTGTTCCATCGTTTTTGAAATATGTATATGGAATATTTTCTATATATCCATATTTCCTGTAGTGAAGAAGGATTTCAGGTAGGCGTGAAGCCGTCTCCGATGCCATGAATTCCTGAGTACTTCGACCTATGACATCGCTTCGTTTGTAATTGAGAACTTTCAACCACTGATCGCTGACGGAGAGAAGACGACCATTTGCATCGACCGAATGCATGATTGTCGGTGTCGTTTCGTAGAGCCGCTGGAAACTCCTGTCCCAGTCCTCGTCCTGGCGAGTGGTCGAATTGTCGGGAATGATATCGCTGACGAGCATTATTCCACCGCAGATCGTACCGTGGTCGTCATGCCGGAATTCAAGGCCAACCTCGAAGATGCTGCCGCCGCTGGCCAGTTGGATGTGATCCTGCAATCGGATCTCCGGATTTTCGGACTGCTTGCGGATGACGAATTCGCGAATGACGGCGGGGAGACGATCTTCTCTTCCGTTCCATGACGAGAAGGCGACCTTGCGTTCCCTGGCAGTCTCCAGCAGCTTTTCAGCGGCCGGATTCATGTTCACGACATCAAGATGGGAATCGAGCCAGATCACGCTGTCACGCAGGCTGTCGGTCAGTGCGGAGGGTAACCAGTCATGCCCGACCGTCAGTTGATCGGACAAATTGTCGGACCGTCGGAGAATATCTCGAACCCGGTTGGTTATGTCGGTGATCCCGGTCGATATTGACGACCACAGATGATTGCCCCGGCTTCCGGCAGCCTTGAGGGATCGATCTTCGAGCATTGTCAATGTCCGATCTATTGAAAGCGAGCAAGCAAGGAAAAACTTCGGCATGTCTAGCATAAATAGGAAAATAATTCTATAGCATATGCGCAAAATGCGGGCGCGACGATGTCTTCGAACCACCGCATTCCATCAGTATTCCATCAGGCGGATCGTTCGCCACCGCCATGCAGGAATGGCTGCGGCGAATGGCAGCAATGTCGCACGGGGGGTACTCAGGCCTGTCAAGCCCCATTATAAGCCGGTCATCCTTCTTTCAGGGCGCGGCCGGACGTCAACGCTGCGCCGAACAGCAACCACCCAAGGGGAGAGCGCCTCACATGAGTGACGTCGTTATTGTCAGCGCCACGCGCACACCGATCGGATCGTTCAACGGTGCCTTGAGCGGTGTTTCTGCCCACTTTCTGGGGCAGACAGCGATCACGGCTGCCTTGCAGAGCGCCAATGTCGATCCATCCGATGTGTCGGAGGTGATCCTGGGCCAGATCCTCGCCGCCGGTCAGGGGCAGAATCCCGCGCGCCAGGCTTCGGTCAATGCCGGCGTTCCCGTTGAGGTTCCGGCCTATGGCGTGAACATCCTGTGCGGTTCCGGCCTCAAGTCGGTGGCCCTCGCCTATCAGGCAATCAAGAACGGCGACAGCACCATCGTCGTTGCGGGCGGCCAGGAGAGCATGAGCCAGGCTCCGCATGTTGCGCACCTGCGCAACGGCACCAAGATGGGCAGCCTCGAGATGCTCGACACCATGCTCAAGGACGCTCTCACCGATGCGTTCCACGGTTACCATATGGGCAACACAGCGGAGAACATCGCCCAGAAATGGCAGTTGACCCGCGAAGAGCAGGACAATTTTGCCACCGCTTCGCAGAACAAGGCGGAAGAAGCGGTCAAATCCGGCCGCTTCAAGGACGAGATCACGCCCGTGACGATCAAGACCCGCAAGGGCGATGTCGTGGTCGACACCGACGAATATCCCCGTTTCGGTGCTACCGTCGAAAGCATGGCGAAGTTGCGTCCGGCCTTCAGCAAGGAAGGCACGGTGACTGCCGGCAACGCGTCGGGCATCAATGATGGTGCCGCTGCCATCGTCGTGATGAGCGCGGATGAGGCGGCGAAGCGCGGCCTGAAGCCGCTGGCGAAGATCGTGAGCTGGGCGCAGGCGGGCGTGGATCCCTCGATCATGGGAACCGGCCCCATTCCGGCGTCGCGAAAGGCACTGGAAAAGGCCGGCTGGACCGTCGACGATCTCGACCTGATCGAGGCCAACGAGGCCTTTGCGGCACAGGCGATCGCCGTGAACAAGGATCTCGGCTGGGATACCGACAAGGTCAATGTCAATGGTGGTGCCATCGCGCTTGGCCATCCCGTCGGCGCCTCGGGCGCCCGGGTGCTGACCACGCTGCTGCACGAGATGCAGAAGCGTGACGCGAAGAAGGGACTTGCCACGTTGTGCATCGGCGGTGGCATGGGCATTGCAATGTGTGTTGCCCGCGACTGACGAGAGGCTGATGGCGGCGGATGTCCTTTCCGCCGCCAATCCCCTTTTGTCACATCGCCAAAAACGTGGCACTCTGTGTCCAATGAGAACTCAGGGAAGCCGATAAACGTCCAGATGGGAGAACTTTTCATGTCTCGAGTGGCACTGGTCACGGGTGGCAGCCGCGGCATCGGAGCGGCAATTTCTGTGGCCCTGAAGGAAGCGGGCTACAGGGTCGCCGCCAATTATGCAGGCAATGACGAAGCTGCCGGCAAGTTCAAGGCCGAGACCGGGATTCCTGTCTACAAATGGTCGGTGGCGGACTATGAGGCCTGCGCTGAGGGCATCCGACAGGTCGAAGCCGATCTGGGGCCTGTCGAAGTCCTGGTCAACAATGCGGGTATCACCAGGGATTCGATGTTCCATCGCATGAAGCCGGAACAGTGGAACGAGGTCATCTCGACCAACCTGAACGGCGTGTTCAACATGACCCATCCGATCTGGCCGGGCATGCGCGACCGCAAGTTTGGCCGGGTAATCAACATCTCTTCGGTCAATGGCCAGAAGGGTCAGGCCGGTCAGGCCAACTACTCCGCGGCCAAGGCCGGTGACATCGGCTTCACCCGCGCCCTTGCGCAGGAAGGTGCGAAGGTCGGTATCACCGTCAACGCCATCTGTCCGGGCTATATCGGCACGGAGATGGTGCGTGCCATCGACGAGAAGGTGCTCAACGAGCGCATCATCCCGCAGATCCCTGTGGGACGCCTCGGCGAACCGGAGGAGATCGCCCGCTGCGTGGTCTTTCTCGCCTCCGATGATGCGGGCTTCCTCACCGGCTCGACCATTTCTCCCAACGGGGGACAGTTCTTCAGCTGACGATATCGCGGGCTGCCCTGAGGAAACTCCGGTATCGCTTTCAGGGCGGCCCAAATTCCGGTCAAGGAAAGAATGGCGCCAGTCGCAAGATGCTGGCGCCTTTTGTTATTCGATCGAATGAGACAGCAAATTCTGGTCAGTAATTGCACAGAACGTCGATATCTTCGCTTTTCCTGAAGACGAAGGCGAAGCGCTGGTCGATGTCGAAGCCCATGCGCATTCCGACGGCATGGGGGATCTCGGACGGCTTGCGCAGGGAAATTGTCGAACCATTGTCCAGTCGGATGGACAGGTTGCAGGCCGGCCCGAGACGGCGACAACCGATGATGTGGCCGGAGAGCCCGTCACCACGGTAATCGGCGCGCAGATGGACAGCCTCGGTGCGGAAAAGGACGTCGACATCCTCGCCATCACCCCGCTCGGGGGCCGCCACCATCCCCAGAGGCGTCGTCACCAGCCCGCCCTTGACCCGGCTCGCAAACTTGAGCGTCGGGCCGAAGAAATTGGCGACGAATTCATTGGCCGGCCTGTGGTAGAGTTCGTCGGGTGCCGCGCTCTGGACGAGTAAGCCGTCCTGCATCACATGAACCCGGTCTCCGCTGCACACCGCTTCCTCGGGGTCATGAGTGACGAGCAGGGTCGGCACGCCCGATGTGCGCAAGAGAGCGAGAATATGCTCGCGCACCTCGGCACGAAGGCTGGAATCGAGGGCGGAAAACGGCTCGTCCAGCAGCATCAGGCGCGGGTGGGGCGCGAGTGCGCGGGCAAGGGCCACTCGCTGTTGCTCTCCACCGGAGAGCTGGTGCGGGAATTTGTCCGCATGGCGTTCGAGTTCCACCACCTGCAGAAGTTCGCGGACCCGTGCACGGCGCTCCGGCTTTTTCAGCGATTTCAATCCGAACGCGACGTTGGCAGCGATCGTGAGATGGGGGAACAGCGCGAGATCCTGGAACATGAGGCCGATGCGCCGCTGTTCGCAGCGTATGTCGATGCCGGGGCCGGCAAGAACCTCACCACCGAGCCGGATGGTCCCATGTTGCAACGGAACCAGTCCGGCAATCAGCCGCAACGTCGTCGTCTTGCCGCAGCCCGACGGGCCCATGAGGCAATGAACCTCTCCCGGCTGCATGGAAAAGCTGACATCCCGCACGACTGGAGACAATCCATAGGCGTGCGACAGGTTCCCGACCTCAAGGCCGGAGCCGCTTTCCGCCAAGCCCTGTTTCACTCCCACCGTCATTCCCGGTTCTGATCGTCCTCTTGGTCGATGAAGAGGTCACCATTCGGATGTCCGCCGATCTTCGATGCATCGCAAGTCAAGACCCGGAGCAACAATGCCCCGCGGACCATCACCGAAATACCGCCTCGACAGGTCATATCGTGAATTTTGCCTGAATATCCAGTTGTTCCGTCGTTTTACATGCTTAGAAAATTTCCAACGTGCCCTTTCGGTACACTGTCGTCAGGGAGATGTTCGCGCTAGAGGGTTTTTCGCGACGGCGCATTCACGGGAGCGGCGGGGAAATTGGTCGAGGCGGAAACATTGCGCGAAATCCGGCACGGGCGGGCGAAAAGGCCACTGCGGGTACTATCACTGTTGTCCCTGTTGTCGGCACTTGTCGTCGGTCTTCCGTTGTTGAGTGTCGCCATCGACGCGTTGCAGCCGGCGAGCGATGTCTGGAGCCACGTGGCGGGCCGCCTGATCCCGCGCTACCTGATGAATACCGTCTGGCTATGCCTCGGCGTCGGGGGACTGACGGGCTGCATCGGCGTCGGTGCGGCATGGCTCATCACGACCTATCGGTTTCGAGGTCGTCAGTTGCTGGAGTGGGCGCTGATCCTGCCACTCGCCATTCCATCCTATGTACAGGCCTATATCTACTACGACCTGACCAATGTCAGCGGACCGATTCAGACGGGCCTGCGAAGTTGGCTCGATGTCCGGGCCGACCAGTTTACCCTGCCGCCGCTCAGTTCGGTGCCGGGCGCGATCTTTGTCCTGTCGATCGCACTCTATCCTTATGTCTATCTTGCTGCCCGCACGGGCTTCCTGCAGCAGACCGGCACGCTTGTCGAGATCAGCCGCATGCTCGGTTGTACACCTACCGCAGCGTTCTTTCGCGTCACCCTGCCGCTCGCACGCCCGGCCATCGTCGTCGGCCTGTCGCTGGTGCTCATGGAAACGCTTGCCGATTATGGCGCAGTCTCGCTCCTGGGTGTGCAGACATTCACCACCGGCATCTACAAGGCCTGGTTTTCGATGGGAGACAGGGTGGCCGCTGCCCAGCTCGCATCCATCCTGCTGCTGATCGTTCTGGTCCTGGTCTTCACCGAGCTCAGCCACCGCCGCGGCCAGTTCTTCAATACGGGCAACGATACGCCGGCGGTGGCCCAGCGCCTGGCCGGGGTTTCGGGTGCGGCGGCTCTCGTCGCCTGCTTCCTTCCCGCCTTCCTCGGGTTCCTCCTGCCGGCGGGCTACCTCTTGCACATGCTTGCGGGCGTACCCGACAACCCGTCGATCGGCTTTGGCGATGCGGTCGTCAATACACTGGCGGTGGCCATGGCCACGGCATCGATCGCTGTTGCGCTCGGCCTGTTCATGACCTACGGCGCACGCCTTGCGCCATCGCGGATGATCACCTTCCTCAACCGGGTCGCAGCCATGGGCTATGCCGTTCCGGGGCCCGTGCTCGCCATCGGGACGCTTGTACCGCTGGTGGCACTCGACCATGCCATCGACCAGCTGGCCCAGCGTTTCTGGGGTATCCAGCCGGGCCTGCTGATCACGGGCAGCATCGGTGCCCTGGTCTTCGCCTATCTCGCCCGCTTCATGACCGTGTCGCTGGGAGCGATCGAAGCCGGTTTCGCCAAGGTCAAGCCCAGTCTCGAAGACGCTGCCGCAGTGCTCGGGCTCGGAACCCTCGACCGTTTGCGCCGAGTCCACCTGCGCCTCATCGGCCCATCGATCGCAACAGCGGGCCTGCTGGTCTTTGTCGACGTGATGAAGGAACTGCCCGCGACACTGATCCTGCGCCCGTTCGACTTCGATACGCTGGCCGTGCGCGTCTTCAACCTGGCACGCGACGAACGTCTGGCCGAAGCGGCCCTGCCTGCCCTCATTCTCATTCTGGTCGGCCTTGTGCCGGTCATCATCCTTTCACGGCAGTTCTCGCGGGAAAAGCCGGACTTGTGACACAGCCTTGCCACGGACGGCCCGGCACCCGGATGGCGCACCCCGGCTCTGGCTTTGCCGGGGTACTCCCACTTGACGCTAGTTGAATGCCGCGTCCGTGACCTTGTGGGTCCAGGCTCCCTCCGGCCTTCTGCTGATGACAGGATCGGAACCACCGGACAGCAGGGTGTCCACCGTCCGCTCGTAGTCGGCGGGGTCGAGCACACCGTTGCTGTCCTCGGTGAGCTTGTTGACCTCCCGCATCATGCGTTGCTGGTGCTTTTCGGTCTGGGCACCGGTGGCATCGTTCTCCAGCACGATATCGGCAGCTTCGTCGGGATTTTCGCGAGCCCACTCCCAACCCTTCATCGAGGCCCGCACGAACCGTGCCATGACATCGACGAAAGCCGGATCGGACAGGCGATCCTCAAGCACATACAACCCGTCTTCCATGGTCGACACGCCCTGGTCCTCATACTTGAAGACAACGAGGTCATCCGGCGAAATACCCGCGTCGATCACCTGCCAGTATTCGTTGTAGGTCATGGTCGAAATGCAGTCGGCCTGCTTTTGCAGCAGCGGATCGACATTGAATCCCTGCTTGAGGACGGTCACTCCGTCCGGGCCGCCATCGGTGGGAATACCGAGCTTGCTCATCCACGACAGGAACGGATATTCGTTGCCGAAGAACCAGACACCCAGAGTGCGTCCCTTGAAGTCCTCCGGTCCCTTGATGCCGCTTTCCTTCAGGCAGGTCAGCATCATGCCCGACCGCTTGAACGGCTGGGCGATGTTCACCAGCGGTACGCCCTTCTCGCGCGACGCCAGTGCGGAGGGCATCCAGTCGACGATGACATCGGCACCACCGCCGGTGATGACCTGCGGCGGAGCGATGTCCGGGCCGCCGGGCTTGATGGTGACATCCAGCCCCTCGTCCTCATAGAACCCCTTGTCCGCCGCGACGTAATAACCACCGAACTGGGCCTGGGTCACCCATTTGAGCTGCAGGGTCACCGTATCGGCGGCGAGCGCGGCCTGGGCCGAAAGGACGATGGCCGTGGTGGCAAACAGGGTGGCGAGACGACTGGTCATGCTTGGCTCCCGATATCAGGTACGCATTGATGGATGCCAGAATGTCATGATGCGTTCAATCATCGTGACAAGGGCGTAGAACAGCGAACCTGCCATCGCTGCCACGGCGATTTCTGCCCAGACCATGTCGACGTTCATCCGTCCGACCTCGGTGGAAATCCTGAAGCCCATGCCGACGATGGGTGTACCGAAGAACTCGGCCACGATGGCGCCGATCAGAGCGAGCGTGGAATTGATCTTGAGGGCGTTGAAGATGAATGGAAGGGCGGCGGGCAGGCGCAGGCGCCAGAGTGTCTGCCAGTACGACGCCGCGTAGGTCTTCATGAGATCGCGTTCCATGCGGCCGGAGGCCGCGAGGCCGGCCACCGTGTTCACCAGCATGGGGAAGAATGTCATGATGATGACGACCGCTGCCTTGGACGGCCAGTCGAAGCCGAACCACATGACCATGATCGGAGCCACACCGACAATCGGCAAGGCGCTGACCAGATTGCCGATCGGCAACAGTCCGCGCTGCAGGAATGGTGACCGGTCGATAAGAATGGCAGCCGCGAATCCCGAGCCGCAGCCGAGCACGTAGCCGATAAGCACCGCCTTGAGGAAGGTCTGGCGAAAATCTGCCCAGAGTATCGGAACCGATGTGGCAAGGCGCATACCGATGACGCTGGGAGCCGGAAGCAGGACGCCCGGGATGGCCAGCCCCCTGCACAGCAGCTCCCACAGGATCAGCAGCCACAGGCCGAAGATGAGAGGGATGACAAGGGCCACGAGACGACGCAGCCAGAGCTGTCCCGGGTCGAGGCTTGCGAGACGGTCTACCAGCAGCCATGCGCTCATCCAGGCCGCCAGCATCAACGGCCAGAAGATTGCAGGCGGAGGTTGGTCGGTGACGAGCGTCCAGGCTGTCACATGGGCTGCAAGTGCCAAAGCGGGAATCTCCACGCTTTTTGGCAACTGGCGGCGAAAGGTGACGATGGCAGCCAGCAGCAGGAGGAACGCCGGGAGAAGCTGTCCCGCGCCCATGAGCCCCGGTATGGCGAGCAGGCCGATGAGCAGGGCGGCAATCCGGCTCATCATGACGCCAGTCCCATGCGCCTGAGCACGATGCGGTTGGCCACGTCGACAATGGCAACGAGCATGGCAGCCAGCAGCGACGCGGCGATGAGCGCGGACCAGATCTGGATCGTCTGGCCGTAATAGGAGCCGGCCAGCAGGCGCGCACCGAGACCGGCCACGGCCCCGGTAGGCAGTTCGCCGACAATCGCACCGACGAGACTGATGGCAATTGCCACCTTCATGCTGGTGAAGAGAAAGGGGATGGACGAGGGCCAGCGCAACTTCCAGAACACCTGCCAGCGCGAAGCATTGTAGGTGCGCATGAGGTCGAGATGGATCACCTCGGGCGTCCGCAGCCCCTTCACCATCCCGACGGCAACCGGAAAAAAGCTGAGATAAGTGGAAATGAAAGCCTTCGGTAACAATCCCTGAATGCCGATCGCATTGAGGACGACGATGATCATCGGTGCGATGGCAAGGATGGGGATCGTCTGCGATGCGATGATCCACGGCATCAGGCTGGCATCGAGGCTGCGATTGTGAACGATGGCCACGGCCAGCAGTATTCCCAGCGCCGTACCGATCACGAAGCCGAGAAGGGTGGCGGACAGGGTTATGGCCGAATGGTAGACGAGACTGCGCTTCGAGGTGATTTTCTTGTCCACGGTCGTCGCCCAGATCTCGATGGCCACCTGATGCGGTGCGGGCAGCACCGGCCGTTCCTGGCTCATCGTGTCGACGACGAGTTCGCCCACCGTCCAGTCCGACCTTTCGGCTCGGCCATAGGTGTCAAGCTGGAATGGCATGTTGAGGAAGAAGGTCGCCACATACCAGATGATGGCAATGACTGCGAGAACGACGGCAACCGGCGCGATCCTAGCCATCATAGCTGTGCCCCGCCCTCAGTCCCTCGCGCACCCGATGGGCGATTTCCAGGAATTCCGGCGACTCGCGCACGTCGAGCGTCCTGTCGGGCGGCAGATGGCTGTCGATGACCTCATGGATGCGCCCGGGCCGTGGTGACATGACGACGATGCGGGTGGACAGGAAGACGGCCTCCGGGATGGAATGGGTGACGAATACCACGGTTTTCCCGGTTTTCGCCCAAAGACGGAGAAGCTGCTCGTTGAGGTGGTCGCGGACGATCTCGTCAAGAGCGCCGAAGGGCTCGTCCATGAGCAGCAGATCGGGTTCCACAGCCAGAGCCCGGGCAATCGATGCACGTTGCTGCATGCCTCCGGACAGTTGCCAGGGAAATTTCTTCTCGAAACCGGCAAGGTTGACCAATTGCAGGTTGTCGCGCACCCGCCGCTCGCGCTCGCCCCGGTCCAGCCCCATGATCTCCAGCGGCAGCGCGACGTTGCGCGCTATGTTGCGCCAGGGATACAGCGCCGCAGCCTGGAATACATAGCCGTAGGCGCGGGAAAGTCGCGCCTCCTGCGGCGATACGCCATTGATCGATATGTTGCCGGAGGTCGGCTGTTCCAGATCGGCAATGACGCGCAGCAACGTGGTCTTGCCACAACCCGACGGCCCGATGAGCGAGACGAAGCCACCCTTCTCCACCGCGAGATCGATGCCGGAGAGCGCCTGAACCGGCCCATCCGCCGTCCCGAAGGTCAAGGAGAGATCCTCGACCTCGATCACGTTTCGACATTCCACCCTGGACCTGCCCTCCGTCTTCCTGTTCTGGCGAACGGCCCCGACCCGACAAATACCTTCGTTGGAGACCGTGCATGACAGGAACTAGTTAGCAGTCCTGAAACGAAATGCCGATAGGCTCCTCAATGCCCAAGGTCATGGAAACCGGAGCCGGACCGGCGCTGGAACATCCGGTCCGCCGGATGGCGCAACAGTGAAACCCGGCCATCGATATGACGCGATGACCGGGTTTCACCCGATGGGGAACAGCGGGTCCTGATCGACGGCGCTGATCCTGTGAAAACCATGAAATTTCCGCTATCCGACCTCGACCGTCTCGGCACCGGCCTTGCAGTCGTGCGTCCGGCGTCGGTCCGAATGGAAGGCGACGACCTGATTGCGGCCACCTTCCTTCGCCTCGTAAAGCGCCTTGTCCGCGCAACTGAGCGCCTGGTCCAGCGAGAATGCCCTTTCCCCGCATTCCGCGACGCCGATGCTGACAGTCACGGGAATGCGCTGCGAACCGAACAGGACGGGCTCGGCGGCGGCGATCGAAAGAATGCGGGAGGCCAGGACACACGCATTCTCGATACCGGTGTCCGGCAGGAAAATCGCGAACTCCTCGCCGCCATAGCGACCGAGAACGTCGTATTGTCTCAGGAACTCCGTCCAGCGACGTGCGAGCGTCACCAGAACCTTGTCGCCGCCGTCGTGACCGTATGTGTCGTTGATCGACTTGAAATGGTCCACATCGATGATCAACACGCTGGTGCTGAGTTTCTTGCGGACGGCCCGACCGCACTCCTTCTCGCCGAGTTCCAGGAAACGCCTGCGGTTGAGCAGCCCGGTCAGCGAATCGGTCCACGCCATCGTCTTGAGCAACTGCTCGTAGCGCTTGCTGTCGGTAATATCGATCCGGTATCCGACACTCCCGCCCTCGCGGGTACGGCTTTCGTGAATGCGTACCCAGCAGTCATTCACGACCCGTTGTTCAACCGGCCCCTTCGGCTCCGCATGACCGGCCATGCGCTGTGCCAGCCATGCTTCCTCGCGGCCGAGGGCATCCGGATAATATCCCTTTTCCAGCCCGTTCCTGAGGATGTCGACATAGGCCGTCCCGGGACGGATGACACTGCATGTTTCACCGAAAACCCTCGTGAAGGCGGAGTTGCATTGCAGCAGCCGATCGTCCGCGTCGAACAACGCGAATCCATCGGGCAGGGCCTCGATGGCATCGACGAGACGCTGCTCCGCACGGACGGCCCGGGTGGCCACCTGCCGCAGCTCCAGTTCGTCGGCGATCACCTGGGCCAGGTCTTCCAGCACCGCCGCCTGATCGCGAGAGAGCTTGCGGACACGATTGTCCAACGCACAGAGCGTGCCGAGGTTGAACCCGTCGCGCGACCTGAGAATCGAGCCCGCATAGAAGCGGATCCCGAGATCGCCCGTGACCAGCGGATTGTCGCGGAACCGCTCGTCCCTCGACGCGTCCTCGACGACCATCTGCACACCGCCATGGATGGCATGGCCGCAGAACGAGCGGTGACGGGGAATTTCGCTGACGGGAGCACCGACGATCGACTTGAACCACTGCCGCTGGGCATCGCTCAGCGAGACAAGGGCTATCGGCGCATCGAGCAGGTCGGCAACCAGCCTGGTGATGCGGTCATAAGCTTCCTCAGGGGGCGTATCGAGGATTTCATAGGACTTCAGGCGATCGAGGCGCTGAGGCTCATCGGGATAACATGGAAAGGGAAATGTGGATGGAGGCGGTTCTGCGGCCGTCACATTCATTCAGTGATCTCTTGCGGCTCGTGTTGACATCAGTCGTAAACTCGAATGCAAGAGTAATCTCTAGCGGTTAACATTTGTTTAACGCGGCGTCGGCAAATCCCTCCTGCGACAACGGTGCAATTCCGGGCGGATGAGTCAGGGATAGTCGCGACCCGGCCGGGGATGGAAACGCGGCAGGACGAGCCCCTTGCGGATGGTCAGCGCACGCAGGGAAAAACCGGCCGAGCCGGCCAGCAGGCCCGACAGGTAAAGCGGGACGCCGAACGCGGTCAGCATGACATGCAGAAAGGCGGCCAGCAGTGCCGCCGTCGCATAGATCTCCGGCTTGAGGATGAGGGGAATCTCGTTGCTGACCACGTCGCGGATCATGCCGCCAAATGTGGCGGTCATCATCCCGAGTGCCATGGCCGTGAGCGGATTGGCTCCCTGATCGAGCGCAATCTGCGAACCGAGCACCCCGTAGAAGGCGATACCCACGGCATCGAGCCACAACAGGACAGGATAGCGGCGCTGGATCGACGGTGCCGTGAAGTAGACCAGGACCGCGAGGACAATGCAGACGACGAGCGGCAACGCATCCACCACCCAGAAGACCGGCCGGTCGAGAATGACGTCACGCAGCGTTCCTCCACCGATGCCGGTCAGTGTCGACAGGAGACCGAACCCGGTAATGTCCATCTCGGCACGGCTGGCGACCAGAGCACCCGAAGCCGCGAACACCGCCACCGCGAGAAGATCAGCAATATAGACCGGATTGTCGAACATGCCGACCGGACCTCCCTGCATCGATACACTTCGCCCAACGCCATAGATGCCGATGACCCCCTGGTAAAATACAATCTTGCCCCGGGATTTCCGTGTCCGCCACTCTCCCGTCCCCAATTTTGGTCCAGATCGGCAATGATCGCGTACAGGGAAAGCTCAGCCATTGACATCCCTTCCTCCCCGTTGGCATTCCCGATATCCGTACAGCCGGTCGGGGAGGACATTCGGCATGACGACAGCAGTGACACCCGTGCAGATCGAGGGTCTGGTCTATCGCGCACCAATACGTACCCCATTGCGTACCAGTTTCGGAACCATGCATGACCGGCCATGCGTGCTCGTCCGTGTCACCGACAGCAATGGTGCCATGGGCTGGGGCGAGGCCTGGTGCAACTGGCCCACTGTCGCGGCCGAATATCGCGCGCGACTGATCAACGAGATCATCGCTCCGGCCCTGGTCGGCCGCAGCTTCGAAGATCCGGCCGCCGCCTTCTTCGAGACCCAGGCACGACTGGAGATGCTGGCCATCCAGACCGGTGATGTGGGACCGCTTGCCCAGGCCCTGGCAGGCATCGACATCGCCCTTTGGGATCTCGCCGCACGCAAGGCGGACGTGCCCCTCTGCGCCCTGCTGGGCGGGGCCAGGCTCGATACGATACCGGCCTATGCCAGCGGGCTCAATCCGGACAACCCGGAGAAACTGGCACGGGAACGCTTCGAGCAGGGGCACCGCGCCTTCAAGCTCAAGATCGGCTTCGGTCGCGAGCGCGATCTGCACAATCTTGCGGCCTTGCGCGAAACCCTTGGCGATGATGTCATCCTGTGCGTCGATGCCAACATGGCCTACGACCTCGAAACGGCGATCGCCATGAGCGAGGACATGGCCCGCTTCAATCTTCACTGGTACGAAGAGCCGATCCGTGCGGATGCTTCAGCCGATGACTGGCATCAACTCGCCCGACGCTCGCCGCTTCGCATCGCTGCGGGAGAGAACCTGCGCGGCCGGCAGCTATACGAAGCCATCGAGGCGGGCGGCCTTGGCGTCATCCAGCCGGATGTGAGCAAGTGGGGTGGCATCAGCGGCAACCTGCCGGTCGCCCGCGCGGCAGTCGATGCCGGACGTACATTCTGCCCGCACTGGCTTGCCGGCGGCATCGGCCAGCTCGCATCCCTGCATCTGCTCGCGGCAGTCGGAGGTGATGGCCTTCTGGAGTATGACGCCAACCCCAATCCGCTGCGATCTCAAATCGCCGACGATCATCTCGAACTGGTCGACGGGCGCGTGCATATCCCGGAAAGCTCCGGCCTCGGCGTCATTCCGGATCTCGGGAAGCTTGCCACCTTCGCAGTCGGGCTGACGTGATTGTCCCTCCAATTTCGGACAAATTTTTCGCGATAACGGGTTGGCAAGAGCCGATTCCGTCTGTAATAGAGCGCTCGCTGTTCCTCGGTAGCTCAGTTGGTAGAGCAAGCGGCTGTTAACCGCTGGGTCGCTGGTTCGAGTCCGGCCCGGGGAGCCACCCCTTCCTTGTCCATGCAGGTGACCGTTCCGCCATGCGGAACAGTTGACAAGTTCAGGTCATCACCATTTCGGTAATATCGTAACCTTGATGGGACCAGCCTGTTCGCCGGATGCGGGCGGTTCGGTTCGACGGTCCGATCCTGCCCGGAAGGTTATCGCGACCGACGGTTTCACAACCAATCTGGAATCCCGCCGTTGACGACCTGTCAGCGGAATGTCAGTCGCCGTGCGGCGACATCGGCTCCCGGCCGCCTTCGCGCCCGCCTCACCTTCGAGGCCGCACCGGCATCGTTTCGGAGAACAGGTTCATCGGCGACCGGGTGCTGCCGGCCAGGATCGCTCAGGCCATGCCGATGGCGGACTTGTAGACATCGAGCAGTTCTTCCTGCTCCATGCGGTCATGCGGCTTCATCCTGCGCAGCTTGAGCAGCTGGCGCATGACCTTGACATCGAACCCCTCGCCCTTGGCCTCGGCGAAGACCTCCTTGATCTGCTCGCCCAGCTCGCGCTTTTCCTCCTCAAGGTTCTCCAGCCGCTCGATGAAGGACTTGAGCCTGTCTCCGGTAACGCCCTGAACATCCGCCATGGTTTTCTCCGATTGGTCGAAACTCGTGACGCTGGGTAGATCAAGGAGCTGTCACATGCCAAGTGCAAAGGCGGGACAACGGGCCCGAACCTGCGACTTCAGCCACGGCACTGCCTGAGACGCTCCAGCTTCTCGCGGGCCATGCGCCGGTGGTCATCGCGGATGTGGCGGCTGAACAACGTGATCACGGTGGCAAGCACGGTCGCGTCATCGGTAAAGCCCAGACCGGCAATGACGTCCGGGATCATGTCAAAAGGCAGGATGAAATAGGCCACGGCACCGAACAGCATGCCCTTGACGTGACGTGGCGTAGCGTCATCCAGCGCACAATAATAGGCTGCTGCCAGGTCCTCGGCGAACGGGACATGCGCCGCGACGCGCTTGACCTTGCTCCAGAAGCGACGCGGATCGGGAGCGCCCGCAGGTTCGGGCAGCGTTTGCAATGCGTTTGTCATGGGCATGAGATGGTGGTTCCTGCGCGCGCATGCAAGCTCAGGCGCGAGCGGTCGGTCCGGTCGGCGCCGGCGGGAGGTTTTCCAGCGGCGCACGGCCGGCAAAGCGTGCCCGGCCACCCAGTTCCTCCTCGATGCGCAGGATCGCATTCCACTTGGCCATGCGCTCGGAGCGGGCGAACGAGCCGACCTTGAGCTGCGGCACCGCCCAGCCCACCGCCAGATCGCAGATGGTCGTGTCTTCGGTCTCGCCGGAACGGGCGGAGACGATACCGCCGAAACCATAGGCACAGGCAGCTTGCCAGCATGCGAGTGTCTCACTCAGCGTGCCACGCTGGTTGGGCTTGATCAGGACCGCATTGCAGGTACCGGACTGGGCCGCGGCGCGCACCCGCCCGGCGTCGGTCACGAGGAAGTCGTCGCCGATGATCTGCACCTTGCCACCACAGGCTCGGGTGAAGGCGGCAAAGCCGGCGGGGTCGTCCTCGGCCAGCGGATCCTCGACGGAGAGGATGGGAAAGCGCTCGATCCAGTCGAGCAGCAGTTCGATCATGCCATCCGTGTCGCGCTCGCTGTCGTCGCGGGCGAGACGGTAGATACCATCCCTGCCGAACTCGGAGGCTGCGACATCGAGCGATATCGCCACCTCATCGCCAGGTCGGCGACCGGCCGTCTCGATGGCGCGCATGAGCGTTTCGAGCGCCTCCTCGTTGCTGTCGAAGGCAGGCCAGAAGCCGCCCTCGTCGGCCACGCCCTGCAGGCGGCCACCGTCCGCCATGATCTGCCCGGCGGCACGGTAGATCTCGGCCGTCCAGAAGAACGCCTGGGCAGCGCTGTCGGCGCCGGGGCAGATGACCATGAAGTCCTGGATGTCCACCCGCCGGGCCGCATGGGCCCCGCCACCGAAGATCTGGATCTCGGGCAGCGGCAGCAATTCGACCGGGCGATCGCCCGCCAGCATCCGCCACAGGGGCACGCCGTCCGCGGCGGCGGCGGCATGGGCGCAGGCCATCGAGACGGCGATCATCGCATTGGCACCGAGGCTCTGGCGGTTGGCGGTGCCATCGAGTTCGATCAGCGCGGCGTCGATATCGGCCTGCCGACGCGCATCCATGCCCTCGATCCGCGGCGCGATGCGCTCGGCGACACCGGCAAGGGCGCGGGTGACGTCGAGCCCTCCCAGCGCCTCGCCGCCATCGCGCAGCTCCAGCGCCTCGTGCATCCCCTTCGATGCACCGGCGGGAGCGATCGCCCGGCCGGTCTGGCCACCCTCCAGTACAACTTCGGCCTCGACGGTCGGACGGCCGCGGCTGTCCCACACCCGCCGTCCGCGAATGGATCGGATCTTCATCGCAGCATCTCCTGGCGCCAGAACTGGGGGTAGATCGCAAGCCGGGCAGGTCGCTCGACCAGCAGGGCCGAGGCGATCGCCCGTACCCGATTCTTGTCGGAAGGTTCGGTGATGTATTCCACAGGTGATTTACCGTCAATCCGGCCGAGCATCAGCCCGGCCAGCAGGGTGGCCGCCCTGCCCTCCAGTTCTTCCGGATCCTCGAAATTCACCAGTGGGAGATAGGCTCCGGCAAGAGCGGAAAAGGCATCGAGATAACTGTCGAACCACTGCGGTTTCCACACGCTCTTGAGCAGCATGTGGTTGAGGCAGAACGCCAGATCAAAAGCCGGATCGCCGTACCAGGCGCACTCGGCATCGAGGAACACCGGCCCCTGCGGTCCCTTGAGGATGTTCTTGGGACTGACATCGCCATGCACCAGCGCCTTGCGGGTGGCGGCGGTCCGCCGGGCCAGCTCCTTCAGCGGCCTGGCCACCGCCTTGTTGCGGACGGCGGTCGCGATCAGATAGGGCTCGATGCGGATCGAGTTGAAGATCTCGTCGCTGCCGAAGCGGGCTGCGATGCCGGGCTTGCCGGCCGTCTCCCGATGGATGATGCACAGGGCCTTGCCGACCGCGGCGGCAAACGCATGGTCGATCTCCCCCTGCGCCAGCTGCGTCTTCCACAAGGCGAAGCGTGCCGGGTCGAGATAGCGCATGATGATGGCCGAACCGGCATCGTCCACATGCACCAGCGGCGGCACGGCGTTGGGAAGGATACGTCCCACCTCCTCCATCCAGCCGGCCTCGTAGCGGCTGCGCTCGATGGGTGCGCGCCAGTCGGCCGTCACCTTCAGTTTTGCCAGCGCACGCTTGACGCAATAGTCGTTGTGACCGATCCGGACCCGCCAGATGTCGCTCGACACCCCGCCCGTGAGCGGCTCCATCGGCGGCGGCGGCCCCAGTTCCAGCAATCCGGCCCGGCGAAGAATGGAGAGGATGTCGCTGTTCCAGTTGACCATGAGCCGAAATGCCGTTCCACAATGCAAAAAAGACGGGACCCGCGTCCCGGACAAGAAAGAACACCGGACGCATCACTAACAAGCAGCCGCCCGCTTGGCGAGCGCCAAGCTGCACGCCATGCGGATTCGCGCTGCCGCTCCGCCGGCCGGAAACACGCCATGCGGCAGGATGGCGTTGCGGCCCTGCCGGGAAGCCCGTATTCCTGCACCATGTGTCCGCTTCCGGCCGGCCATGACCCGGCCCGATCCTGAAGGTCCGCCAGCATGAGCACGTTCCTGCCCACCGTCTGTCCGCATGACTGCCCCTCCGTGTGCACCCTTCAGGTCGAACGCACGGAGGACGGGCGGATGGGCAAGGTCCGTGGCAGCAAGATCAATCCCTACACGGCGGGCGTGGTCTGCAACAAGGTCAGCCGCTATGCCGAGCGTTACCATCACAGCGAGAGACTGGCCTTTCCCATGCGCCGCCGGGGCGAACGCGGAACGGGCGATTTCGAGCGGATCTCGTGGGACGACGCGCTGGACCTCGTCGCCGAGCGGCTCCTGCTGGCCGAACAGGCGCTCGGATCGGAAACCGTCTGGCCCTACTGGTATGCCGGCACGATGGGCTTCGTGCAGCGCGACGGCGTCCAGCGGCTGACCCATGCCAGGCGCTGGTCGCGCTTCAAGTCGACCATCTGCACCACGCTCGCCGACAGCGGCTGGCGGGCCGGATACGGCAAGCGCTGGGGGGTCCCGGCCGAGGAGGCGGGCGACCATGCCGACCTGATCGGTGTCTGGGGCTGCAACCCGGTCGCCACCCACGTCAACCTGATGAGCCACGTGGCGCGGGCGCGCAAGCGCGGGGCCAGACCCGTGGTCATCGATCCCTACCGCACCGGGACAGCTGCCCAGGCGGACATTCACATCGCCCTGCGTCCGGGCACCGACGGCGCGCTGGCCTGCGCCATGATGCATGTCCTCTTCCGGGAAAATCTGGTCGACCGGGACCATCTGCAGGATGGACGGATGCGCCTGACGCATTCGAGGCCCATCTTCAGGGCCGCACGCCGCAATGGGCCGCGTCCATCACCGGCCTGCCCGAGGAGACCATCACCGATCTCGCCCCTCTACGGCCGCACCGAAAGGGCCTGGATCCGCTACGGTTTCGGCTTCACCCGCACGCGCAACGGCTCGGCGGCGATGCATGCCGCCTCCTGCCTGCCCGTGGTGACCGGCAAGTGGCACAAGGAGGGCGGCGGCGGACCCTACGCCATGCGCGATGCCTGGCGGCTGGGACAAGACGACCATCGAGGGCCACGACGTCATGGATCCCGCGACCCGGCTGCTCGACCAGTCGCGGATCGGCCCGGTGCTCACCGGCGACAGGAGCGATCTCGGCGACGGCCCGCCGGTCACCGCCCTCCTGGTCCAGAACACCAACCCGATGTGCATCGCCCCCGACCTCGGCCTGGTCCACCGGGGTTTCGCCCGCAGCGACCTGTTCATCGCCGTGCAGGAACAGTTCATGACCGACACGGCCAGGCAGGCCGACATCCTGCTGCCGGCGACCATGTTCGTCGAACACGACGACATCTACCACGCCTCCGCCCACAGCCGCTTCCAGATCGGCCGCAGGATCTTCGAACCGCATGCCGAATGCCGCTCGAACCATTCTGTGGTCTGCGCGCTGGCCGGAAGACTGGGATGCAGCCATCCCGGCTTCGGCATGAGCGAACTCGAACTGATCGAGGACCTGCTTGCCCGTTCCGGCTGGCCTGACGTCGAGGAGGTCCAGAAGGAAGGCGGGTTCGATGCCCTCCGGGACCCGGACAGGGCGCATCACCGCAATGGCTATCCCAATCCGGACGGCAGGTTCCGCTTCCGCCCCGACTGGAAGTCGCTGGGCGACAACGAGGGGCGGATGCCGGAATTCGCCGATCATCTCGCCGCCACCGACGAGATCGACGGCGAACACCCCTATCGCCTCGTCGCTGCGCCCGCCCGGCAGTTCCTCAACACCAGCTTCACCGAGATGGCCAGCGGCCGCGAGCGCGAGGAGCAGCCCAGGGCCCGCATTCACCCGGAAGTGATGCAGCGGCTGGGTATCGCCACCGGCGACATCGTCCGGCTCGGCAACCGCCGCGGCGAAGTCCGCCTGCCGGCCCTGGCCAGCGAGGGGCAGCACGACGACACCATCGTCGTCGAAAGCATCTGGCCCAACGGCTACTGGAAGGACGGGATCGGCATCAACCTTCTGCTGTCGGCCGACCGCGGGCTTCCTGCCGGTGGAGCGGTCATCCACGACACGGCGGTATGGCTGCGCGGGAACTGACCGGCAGGCCGTCTCCATTCCGGCCCGGGACACGGACGCAACACACCGTTCATGGCAGGAAACAGGAATATAAACCTTGACGTTTGGGTGCGGTTCGTAGCATAAGCCATGCATGAAAGGTTTTTTTCGACATGTTGCCGGCCTGCGGGTCCGTGGCATTGCCGGGCAGTCGTTGCGGCTGCTGCGGGCGTGCCGGGAGCTTGCCGGCCGATCCCGCCGGGTGCCCGGACCCGGACGGACGGGCGTTCCGTCCGGACGGGACATGGCGATTGCCGCGTTCCGCCGGGTGGCCGGGTGGCTCCGTCACGGGGCCATGCGATCGGCAGGCGGTGCGCGCGAACCCCGCGGGAATGGTCTTCGTCGGCGTTTCCTGCCGGTTGTCGATGCATTCGTCGAAGCACAGCGTCTTGACCTCGGGCTGACCGCCGGGGAAACGCACTTGTTGCGCCGGGCATGGCTCGAACATGTCGATGGCGGTGATCCGCGCGGGGCGGTGCTGCAATTGCTGACCTCCTTCCGCCAACGGCGCGGCGGGAACGATGAACCCGTCGCCAGCGGGCCGTCATCTCCCGACGGCGGCGACGACGCCGTCCATGCCGCATGGCGGGAGGGGCTGGACGCGTTCCTGCTCGAAGTCCTCGCGCTTGCCGGCCGGGCTGCCTGCCGGCCTGCCATGGCCGTTTGCGCGACGCGGGCACGGATGCGGCCCGTCGTCACTCAATCGCATCGCCCGCGCCGCGGCCGCGACCCGCCCGGACATCCCCGCCGGCATGACGGGACCGTGACCAGCCTGACGACACCTGTCGTCGGGCCGTTCGTGCTGCCGGCGGCGGCGCGCATGCCTGCATCCACCCCTTTCCATCGAACTGTCCCGCGGCTGTCGTCAACCCGTCGAGGTGCTGCTAGAGTGCCGCCAACGAAACGATATCGGCACAACGGGAATTCACTTCATGGCAGGAAGCGTCAACAAGGTCACTCTGGTGGGCAATCTCGGGCGGGATCCCGAAGTACGCTATACCCAGAACAATCAGAAGATCGTCCATCTCAACGTCGCCACATCCGAACGCTGGCGCGACCGCCAGTCGGGCGAGCAGCGTGAGAAGACCGAATGGCACCGGGTGGTGATCTTCAACGAGAACCTGGCCGATGTCGCCGAACGCTTCCTGTCGAAGGGGCGCACGGTCTATCTCGAAGGACAGTTGCAGACCCGGAAATGGACCGACCAGTCCGGTCAGGAGCGCTACACGACCGAGGTGGTGATCCAGCGTTTCCGCGGTGATCTGGTGCTGCTCGGTGGTGCTGGCGATGGTGGCGGACCCCGCGGTGGCGGTGGCGGCTATGGCGGTGGCATGGACGAGATGGATGAGCGCGGCGGCGGGATGCGTGGCGGTGGCCAGCTTGGCGGCGGCGGTGGCGGTGGCGGCAGCCCGTCCGGCGGCGGGCGTCCCTCCGGCGGCTATGACGATCTCGACGACGACATCCCGTTCTAGGGCGGCGGTGCGAGCGTGACCTGCGATCATGTCTCCGTGAGCCATCCTGCCGCTGGCGTGCTGCTCGTCTCCTTCCGAAGGCTGTCGCTGAAGAACGCGCTCTGTACGGCCATGTTGCAGGAAATCGCCACCATTCTCGACGGCGCCGAAGGCGACGATGCCGTGGGAGCCGTGGTCATGACCGGCGGAGAGGTGTTCGCCGCCGGTGCCGACCTCAAGGAGATGTCGGCGAAATCGGCGGTGGACGCCCTGCTCGACCCGCGGGCGGCGGCCTGGCGCCGGATCGCCCAGTTCCCCAAGCCGCTGCTGGCCGCGGTGAACGGCTTTGCGCTGGGTGGCGGGCTGGAGCTGGCCATGCATGCCGACATCATCATCGCCGGCAGCGATGCGCGGCTGGGCCAGCCGGAGGTGAATTTCGGCATCATTCCCGGCGCCGGCGGCACCCAGCGCCTGACGCAGGCCGTGGGCAAGAGCCTCGCCATGAAAATGGTGCTTTCCGGTGAAATCATTGATTCCGGGACAGCCCTGCGGGCGGGACTGGTGGCTGAAGTGGTGGAGCCCGGACGGACGGTCGATCGTGCCGTCGAGCTGGCCGCGCGCATTGCCGGCAAGCCGAGGCTGGCGGTGCGGCTGGCCAAGGAAGCGGTGTTGCAGGCCAGCGACCGGGCGCTGGCCGCCGGCATGGCCTTCGAGCGGCAGGCATTCTCGATGCTGTTTGCCACCGAGGACCGGGCAGAAGGCACGGCGGCCTTTCTCCAGAAGCGCAAGCCTGTTTTCAGGGGACGATGATGTCGGCATTGTCCTGCAAGGACCGCATCGACCAATTGAGCGCAAGTTCCTATCTCGCGGGGAGATCGCCACCATGAGTCTGCATGATTCCATGTCCGCCGTGCCCAAGTTCGGTATCGGCCAGTCGCCGTCGCGCAAGGAGGACCGGCGCCTGCTCTCCGGTGGCGGCCGCTATACCGGGGATGTCCGCGAGGCGGGCGAGCTGACGGGCCTGTTCCTGCGCAGCCCGTACCCCCACGCCCGCCTGCTCGGGATCGATGCGGGTGAAGCGCGGGCGATGGAGGGTGTCGCCGCCGTCTACACGCAGGCCGACCTTGATGCGGCCGGATACAACGATCTCGGCTGTGGCGTGCCGCTGAAGGACGAGGACGGTTCGGACATGATCGTCCCGCCGCACCCCTCGCTTGCCCGCGACCGGCTGCGCTATGTCGGCCAGCCGATGGCCCTCGTGGTTGCCGCCGATGCCGCCATCGCGAGAACTGCCCTCGAAGCCCTCGCCGTCGAAGTGGAAGCCCTGGAACCGGTGACCGGCATGGAGGACGCACTGGCCGATGGTGCGCCGCAGCTGCATGACGAGGTGCCGGGCAACCGGCCGGTCACGTGGTCCTGGGGCGATCACGCGGCGGTCGATGCCGCCATGGCCTCCGCGGCTCATGTGACCCGCCTGCGGCTGGTACACAACCGGGTGCATGTCACACCGATGGAACCGCGCGGGGCGATCGCCGCTTTTGCCGATGGCCGCTGGACGGTGCGCACGGGCTGTCAGGGGGCATTCGGCCTGCGGGCGCAACTGGCCGCCGCCATCGGTTGCGAGGTCGAGTGCATCCGCGTGCTGGCCGAGGATATCGGCGGATCGTTCGGCATGAAGGCGTCGATCTTCCCCGAACACGTACCGCTTCTGCATGCCGCCCGCGAACTCGGTCGGCCGGTGCGCTGGATCAACGACCGCAGCGAAAGCTTCCTTGCCGACTATCACGGCCGCGATTCGGTCTATGATGCAGCCCTTGCCCTCGACACCGATGGCAACATTCTCGCGGTGAAGCTCGATGGCATCGGTGCGGTGGGTGCCTACGTCGCCGGCTTCGGCCCGGCCATCCCGACCATGGTGATCCAGAAGAACCTCGCCAGCCTCTACCGTACCCCGGTCTACGCCATGCGCGTGCGGCTGGCGATGACCAGCACGACCCCGACCACCGCCTATCGCGGTGCCGGCCGGCCCGAGGCGATCTACATGATGGAGCGGCTGATCGAGGCGGCCGCGCACGAGACCGGCCGCGACCCGATCGCCCTGCGCCGCCGGAACATGATCCGCCCCGACGAGTTGCCCTTCAGCGCCGCCTCCGGCCTCACCTATGACAGCGGCGAATTCGAGGCCCTGCTCGACCAGGCGCTGGGCGAGGCCGATCATGCGGGCTTTGCCGCCCGACGGGCCCGAAGCGAGGCGCGCGGGCGGTTGCGCGGGCTGGGCCTTTGCACCTATCTTGAGGTCACTGCCCCGCCCGGCAAGGAGATGGGCGGCATCCGCTTCAAGGCGAATGGCGGTGTCACCATCGTCACCGGCACGCTCGATTACGGCCAGGGCCACGCCAGCGCCTTCGCCCAGGTGCTGGCCGACAAGCTCGGCGTGCCGTTCGACTCCATCGACCTGCTGCAGGGCGACAGCGACGAGCTCATCGCCGGCGGCGGCACTGGCGGGTCGCGTTCGCTCATGGCCAGCGGCGAGGCGATCGACATCGCCGGCGACAAGGTCATCGAACAGGGGCGCAACCTCGCCGCCGAACGGCTGGAAGCTGCCGAAGCCGATATCGTCTTCGAGGATGGACAGTATCGCATCGCCGGAACCGACCGCACCGTTGCCCTTCTCGACCTAGTGAAATCCGATCCTGTGGCGATGAGTGCCAATCTCGTCATCGATACCCCGCCGTCGGCCTTCCCCAATGGTGCGCATATTGCCGAGGTCGAAATCGACCCGGATACGGGAAAGGTGACACTGGAACGCTATATCGCCGTCGACGATTTCGGCACCATGGTCAATCCCATGCTCGTGGACGGCCAGGTGCATGGCGGCCTCGTGCAGGCCATCGGCCAGATCCTCGGCGAGGATGCCGCCTATGACGCGAACGGCCAGCTCGTGGCCGGGAGCTTCATGGACTACTATGTCCCGCGTGCCGGCGACCTGCCGGGCTTCGAGCTGAGCTACCGCCCGGTTCCGGCCCGGACCAACAGCCTTGGGGCGAAGGGTTGTGGCGAGGCGGGCATCACCGCAGGACTTCCCACCGTGATGAACGCCATCCTCGACGCACTCTCGCCGCTGGGCATCCACGATCTCGACATGCCGGCCACGCCGGAGAAGATCTGGCGGGCGATCCGCGACGCCCGGGGCTCCCGATAGGGGGGGCATGCGCAACCGGCAGCACATGCCCCGGCGTTGGGGGCGCCAGGCTGGCGGGGTGATTGCGGGAGGCGACCTCCCCCGCTGGTCCGGACACCCCCGCCAAGGTGGATCACGATACCCTGCTGCAAACCTGGATCCGGGTCGAGTTTGGACGATCTGTCGGTGTATTTCATGCAGCCCCGGCCATTCCGGCCCTTGCCGTCATTCGAAGCGAATGCAGCGAATGTCCGGTTTCTCCTCTACACCTTCATCAGCGCGACACCCGAGGCAATGGCACAGGCGGACAGCCACCGCCAGCCGCTCACCCGCTCCCTGAGGACAAGCGCCGCGATCAGAACGGCGAACAGGATGCTGGACTCGCGGAGTGCCGCCACCAGGGCTATGGGAGCCTGCGTGAAGGCCCAGACCGCGATCCAGTAAGAGCCGAGCGACATCGTACCGGCTGCAATCCCGGTTTTCCACGCCGGCAGCATTGCCGGAAAAGCTGTCGTCCCGCGTGTCCGGAGTGCATAGGCCACCATGCCGATGGCATCGCCGATAACCATCCAGAGAATGAAGCCGGACGATGTTCCCGCAACCCGTGCACCGATTCCGTCAACCAGGGTGTAGCTGGCCGTGAATCCCGCCGTTCCTGCGGCGTAGAACAGGGCTTTCCCGCGCATCCGGCCTTCCGAAGAACCGCGCGCTGCCATGACGAGGATGCCTGCGGAAATGCAGGAGATTGCGAGGATCTCTGTCTTGTCCAGCGAGACACCAAGGACGGCCACGGACACCAATGTGACAATCAAAGGTGCAGTTCCGCGCGCGAGCGGGTAGGCCTGGCTCAGGTCGGCGTGGGCATAGGCTTGCACCAGGAACACCTTGTATCCGGTGTGCAGCACCGCTGCCACGATGATCCATGGCCATGCCCCGTTAGCCGGTTGCGGCACGAAAGGCAGTATGGGCACGGCAATGAGCGCCTGCACGAGAGCAAGCAACAGCACCGTGGAAACCCGATCCAGACCGAGTTTGACGACCGAGTTCCAGCCCGCATGAAGCAAGGCTGCGACCAATACCGCTGCAAAGACGTGGTTCTCCATTTATGGGCACCGAAACGGCTTGGCGATCTCGGTCACGCGCCGGATTTCAGGAATGCCGGCATCCTGCAGTCCGCGGACAGGCAAGCAGGCAAGAATTCGTCGTGTCGCGAGGTTTCGGTACCAGAGGTTCATGACACCGGGCGTGATTGCCCCGGGGACAGTCATGTCGACGTGGAGGAGTGTGTTTTCATGTGCCATGGCGATTTATATTCGTTCAAATGGGCCAAAGAAAAACGATGATTCCTCCAGATTCATGTGATAAAAATGCACATGAAACGAAGCATGCTGCCCTTGACAGCACTCCGCGCATTCGAAGCAACGATGCGCCATGGCCAGATGAAGCTGGCTGCCGGTGAGCTCGGTGTCACCCATGGTGCCGTGAGCCGCCAGGTGAGGAGGTTGGAAGACACGCTTGGCATCGTTCTCTTCAAAGGTCCACGCAACAAGCTGGTTCCCAGTCAGGCAGCTCGCGAACTTCACGCCACGCTTCAGGATGCTTTTGATCGGATCGAAACGGCTGTTGCCCGCGTGCGGCGGCGGGGCCGGCGCACACTGGATATCTCCTGCCTAGGCACCTTCGCCATGCGCTGGCTTATCCCGCATCTGTTTGATTTTCACGAACGGCACCCGGACATAGAGATACGCATGACCGCAGACGATGGGCCTGTAGATTTTGCCCGGGATCGTTTCGATGCTGCAATTCGAGTGGGCTCAGGTCCGTGGTTGCATTCTCGCGCAATTGAGTTGTTTGCCGATCGGGCCGGCCCTGTCGTGAGTCCCGGCATTCTCCCCAAGATCCCTCACATAACGTGGGATGAAATAGCCGAACTCCCGCTTCTGCACACGCGCACACGCCCCCTGGCATGGGCAGACTGGTGCAGAGCGACGGGGCACACGCTTCCCCCGGGAGGAAGGGAATTCGAGCATTTCTACTTCTTGCTGGAAGCGGCGACGGCAGGCTTGGGCGTTGCAATCGCACCGGAAGTTCTTGTCCGGAACGATCTGAAGGCCGGGCGCCTGACCGCTCCCTTTGGATTTCATCCAACCGGAGGGAACTATGTCGTGCTTGTACCAGAAACGGAGAGCGCCGATACCAAAGTATTCATTGACTGGCTGGAGATAATCAACCAAAGAGAAACAACACAAACTGCTGATATTTAAAGAAATTTTCAAGATATTTCAAATGATTGAGCAGACACAACGATAAATCGGCCATTTTCCGATTGTGCGAAGTGACCTTCGAATGCCGATCAAACCTCGCCCAACAAACAAGATCCCGGAGGCCCTGGCGGTGCTGTACACCGCCGAAACCGGTGCGCAGGCAGAAAAGGGAGCGAGGTTGCCAGCTCGCGGTTTGGGTGAAGCGGGCCAGATTGCCAGGCCGATGGTTCGCGGCCGTGGGGCAGGAGTCACGGGTTTCTGACCACGCCCCAACGCTCACCCGCCCTCGCTGACCGCCACCGCACAGCGGCCCATGCCGAAAGCCGTGTGACTGCCGAGATGCAGCCAGGGGGCCAGATGCAGCAGCGGCAGCCAGGGGCCGAGATCGCCCGTGAGCGTGCAACTCCCGAGAAAGCCGTGCATCGGGATCCGCCGCCCCTGACGCGCCGACACACGCTCGAACGCCACCGGGCGCAGCCCGCCCGTATCGAACTCGATCCCCGCCTCCGCGCGCGCCAGCTCCGCCCAGTCCGCCTCGGGCACGATGCCATGCCATGCCATCACCCCGGCGATCCGCGACAACAGGCTGCCCAGCAACATCTCCCGATCGACGGCGAGCGCCCCCTCGCGCTCGAACGCCACCGGCGAAAGAAAGGTCACTTGCGCCACCGAGCCCGAATCCGCCGGTGGCGGCACCGCAAGCTCGCAGCGCGGGGTCATCGCCGGTCGCAGTCGTGCCATGTTTCTGTCTGCGTACAATTTCCCATTTGAGTTAGCCGCCTCGCTGAACGTCCCCGGACGATGAAACGGACCTCCGGCGTGACGTCTTGATGAAATGCACGGTCGACATTTCCATCGGCACCGCGGATCCCGATGGTTCGGTTGAAGACTTGAGAGAATTTTCGCCTTGACCTGCTCCCGCCACTGATTGTTACTGGTAGGTGAATATGGGAAGAAGGCGCTTTTATGACCGCGACAGGCAGCGGCGTTTCCTCGGCGTCGCGAATACATAAACTGGAAGCGACATTCGAACTGGTGACACCGGCCTTCGTCGCTGGCGCCTGCCCCCAGAGAGCCGAACTCCGCCTCCCCTCCATTCTCGGACCCCTGCGCTTCTGGTGGCGCGCCCTCGCCTGGTCCCGCACCACCGGCAGCGACGACGAAGCCTGCCTCAAGCAGATGCGCAATTGGGAATCCGCCCTCTTCGGCGGCCCCGCCGCCTACGACACCAACGGCCGCCCAACCGTCGGACAGGGAAGCTTTATCGGGCGATTGGTTGTCGATGAGGGAACGGTCATTCGCGCGTCGCACAGCATGCGCCATACGCCCGGCGGATACACCCTTGATGAGCTGGAAAATGCCGAAGCATGGGACAGGGGTAGCGGCATCAACTATCTCGCCGGGCAGGGACTCTCGCGGCAATGTATCCTGCCTGGGATGAAATTCACGGTTCATCTAAGATCCCGCGTTCCATTTCGCGATGATCTGATCGAAGCAGTTCGTGTATTTGGACTTATCGGGGGCATCGGCTCTCGTTCCCGCCGGGGTTTCGGTAGCGTAAAGCTAAAAACGCTTGTCGGGACAAATGCAGGGAACGCAGCCGAACAAGTCTCGGAGCAATGGAAAGTTCCGAGCAAGACAAGCGAATATCGAACATACCTTAGCTCGCTTTTACCCAAACCCGACCCCGCGTACGACGCTTTCAATACGCCGTTCACTTCGCTCACACCCGCCAGTCGAATCGTACTGATTTCGGATACAACGTCGGCTCCCCAAATCCACGACCGAATGGGACATTATCTGCATTATTTTCGAAGTTATGGGTACGGCAGCGGAGGTCGCAGGTTTGCGGGTGGTGTTGAGGTAACAAACCCGAATTTTAAGCCCGATCACGATTGGTTTTGTAAAGTCGTTTCCAGCATATCACAAACTGTACCTCCGCTATCGTTGAAGGATACAGGTCCGCAGCGTGCCATTTTCGGACTCCCGCACGGGTATTTCACGAGGGGTAAAAATTGCAACCCCGATTATACAGTCAAGCTCTCCGAGCCAACGACGGATCGCCGGGCAAGCCCATTGTTTTTGCATATTCACAGCTTCGACAACAAGCAGCAAGCTGCTGTGTGGATATTCCTGCCGGGGCAGTTTTCAGCCGCTCATTCTGGAACTCACATTCCGGCTTTGGTCACGCGCATTCAAACCGACAAGATTTGCAAGGATGGGAAGCCCGTCAAGGACAGGAAGGGTAAGACACTTACGAAGAGAGTACCTCACGAACCTCCTTGGGAAGTACAAGTCCCGATCAGCTATGAACCGATCGAGCACTTTCTAAGCCGTGATCGCGGTCCACTGCCAAATGATGCAGTTTACTTAGGTCCAAATCGGTGAAAGCGATCCGCTGGCTGAGAAAGCAGTTCTGCGGCCATTTCAAGAGCGGAGAGGCCGGGCGTAATCGCTCGGATGAACGTTCAGGACCGCAGCTCTTTCATCTGGCCATCGGCCCGGTACAAGGCTTTGTTGCTGAAGCCCGGCGGACCCGCGATCTGTGGGCAGGTTCATTTCTTCTGTCCTGGCTCACCGGATGCGCGATGAAGCGCCTGCCTCATGACGCGCGAATATTGCTGCCTGATGTCGACGGGGATCCGCTCTTTCGATCGCTTCAGACCAGCGGGCCGGGCCACTACCGGCCCAGCCTGCCCAATCACTTCATCGCCGAAGTGCCCGCAGATTTCGATCCAAATATCTGCGTAAGCGAGGTGCAGGACCGTTGGCACAGTCTCGCCAAAGCCGTTCGAAAGGCATTTTTCGATCCCGTTGCAAATGCCGGCCAACAATCGGATGCAATCTGGAAGCGACAGATCGGCACGGCTGATGGCACTCCGCCCTTTTGGGAGATCGCCTGGGTCATCGTCCCGAAGTCCGAGGGCCTGAAGGGTGCCCTCGACGCCATGGAACGGCGCAAGCTCTGGCGAAGCTGGCCGAGCCATGCTGCGGAACCGGGTGACATGTGCACGCTCATGGCCGACTGGCAGGAGCTGTCCGGCTGGAGTCGAGTCAAAAAGGGTAAGAATCAGAAGGAATTCTGGAGACAGCTACGCGAAGGGATCGGAAAGCGTCTTGGCCACGAGGAAGTCATCGACCTGCGCGAAGGCGAACGCCTGTGCGCAGTGGCGCTGGTCAAACGGCTGTTCCCGCTTCTCCCTCCCGACACACTTGAAAAACTGATCGGTTTTCCAACTGAGGTCACCGGGGGCGGAAAACGCATCCTCGACAGCTACCGTCCATCGACGTCCTATCTGGCAGCGGCACATTGGATGAAACGGGCGGTCGATAATGCGGATGTCCCCTGCGGGGATTTTGTTGATACGGTGAATGGTTTGAGTCGCCCACTGGCACGCGCGGAACGACATGCCGATCTCGGCATTCTCGACAGCGAGCATCGCTTTGGTTGGTTGGATGGCCGGTTGTTCTTCGAGGGAGTTTATGACGCCGAAACCGAGTTGCAGAAGCTCGACAACGGTCAAAAAGCGAAGCTTCTGAAGATACTCGGCGAAATTGCCCGGGTGAAGATACAAAACCAGCATCAGCAGGCTGAAGATGAAGAAGAGGACGAGCTTGGCACCGGCACAGTCGGCTTGCCGTCGCCCTACTATGCCATCCTCGCCATGGATGGTGATGAAGCGGGCAAGCTCGTCTCCCAATGCGGAGAGGAGCTTCCGCCGCTTCTCGCGGCCTTCGCGCGGCAGGTCGGGCCAATCGTCAAGACAGCGCATCGTGGCGAATTGATCTATGCCGGCGGTGACGACCTGCTGGCACTCCTGCCCCTAGAGGAAGCGCTGGATGCCGCCCTGTGCCTCCGGCGCGCCTGGCAGGAAAACGTGACGCAGCGTCTCAAGGGGATGAAGGCCACGATCTCGGCGGGCATTGTCTATGCCCACCATCAGGTGGGGTTGCGGCAGGCTCTCGAAGAGGCCAGGCATCTTCTCGAAGATGTGGCCAAGGACGGCAACGGACGTGACAGCGTTGCGGTCTCGGTTTTCGGGCGCAACGGCCGAGCCTGCCTGTGGGTGTCCACCTGGGACAATGGCGACGGTTCGGCGCAAATCGTCGAGGGACTGTCCGATCTCGCACGCCGCAGCGGCAACCAGACGCGCGCGCTTTGTAGCAACCGCTTCGTCCATGGCATAAGTCAGCGACTGGAAGGCTTCTTTTCTCGGCCTTTGGCGAATTTGGCTGACCATCCGAGAACCATCGAGCTTGGATCCGAGGGTTTCGCTGCTCTTGTACGCGCACTTGGCGGTACGCAAGCGAGCGATCTTGACCAGAGCGACATCAAGAAACTCGAACAGATTCTCAGACCGCATCTCCGTATTGGTGACGAATACGAATGTCTGAGTGCCCCCCTGCAGATCGATGCCGCATTGTTGTTGCGGTTTCTTGCCAGGCAGTGGCGAAGGCTCGAAAATGATGAAGACGCTCGCGCTGCGGCCGCTTGATACCCTGTTTTTCAGGGATAACCGGCCGTTCAACCAGGATGATGCGGGTCTTGCCGATGCGCGCTCGATGTTCCCGCCTTTTCCGACTGTCGTCGCCGGCGCCGTCCGCGCCAGCATTGCCCACGCGAAAGGGTGGGACGGTTCAAAATCGACTTTCACGAGCTATAAGGCCCTGATCGGCAATGGCCCGTTCGCGGAATGCGGCAGCCTTCGCTTTGGTCCACCGGTATTGTTGAAACAATCGGACCATGATCCGGAATTCTTCGAGGCCAACTTCCCATGCCCGCTTGCGTTGCTGCTGCGAACAGCTGCCCCCGAGAGAGGCAAGATCACATTTGAGGAGGCTCATGTCTTGCACCCGGGGGACCCGTCATTTGCGTGTGACCTCGGCGGCGATGCGTGTTTTCCATCACTGCCTCCTGAAGATGATGCCTCGCGATTCAAGCTGCACCGCGAAGCATGGATTTCACGCGAGGGGCTGAGGCAATTGTTGACACTCGGCAGGCTCGATAATCCCTCCGGCCATGTGACGAGTCACGAATCGATCGTCAGCGCACAGCCGCGTGTCGGCTTGCGGCGCGACTACGCTGCGCACAAGGCCGCCACCGGTGAGCTCTATTCCGCAGTTCATCAGCGATTGAAGAGAAACTACGCTCTCGGGGTCTCGTATCGCTGGCGAGATGCGAATGAAAAGGACATTCTTCCGGAAACGGAATCCGTTTTCCCGCTCGGCAGCCAGCATCGGGCCGTATCCTGCTTGGATGCTCAAGGTGTTGATCTGACAGACATCCTGCCGGGTGCCGAGTGTTTTCACAAGAGCGATGGGTTCTTCCATTATATGGTGGTTCTGCTCTCTCCAGCGGGCCTGAAGCAGAACGATCACATACCGGAGCTTCATCCACTACCGGGCGAATTGGTATCCGCCTGCACTGATCGCCCGTTGCGCTTCGGTGGCTGGGATGCTGTGGCGGGCGATCGCGGCGACACCCGGCTCTACCACCGCGCAGGCACCACGTTCTTCATGAGGGTTGCCGAGAAGGAAATCTCCGATGCTGAAACACTGCACGGAAAACTGAAAAAGGTACAACAAGCAGGTCTCGGCGACGAGCGAACCACGCGGACAGGCTGCGGCGCTTTCGCAGTTGGCATATGGAAACCGGGGGGAAAGGGCGATGGTTGAAAGCGACACGACAGCAGCGAATATGCCAAATGCCGAAAATTCTACCGGTCACAGACGCCCATTCAAGCTCCTTGGTCTGCATGCCCTGACGCTCATCCACCCGGGAGTCGGGCAGGTCATGGGCGCCATCGACCTGCCGGTCTCACGCGAATCCACGACAGACTTTCCCTACATCGCCGGCAGCAGCCTGAAAGGTGCCTTGCGCGATGTCGCGCAGCGGCAATGGGGGAAACCCGACGAAGACCCGCAAAAACGCGAGAACACAACTTTTGGAAACACTAACGATGCCGCAGGCAGCCTCATCCTGTCGGACGCCCGGTTGTTGCTCCTGCCCGTGCGCTGCATCGACAACGGCTTTCGCTATCTGACCTGCCCGCAAATTCTCACCCGCTTCAAACTCGATCTCGGACTTGCGGACGAAACCCTCGACCTTTTGCCAAACGCTTTTTCAAACCTCGTGGGCGGGTCTGCCGCTGTCTGCGCGAAAAATCCCGACAAGCTGATCCTCGAAGAACTGGTATTTGACGCGGATGACAGCAAGGCTGAACACATCGCAAAAGTGGTCGACGCGATCGCCAAACTGGCGCCAGTAAGCGCGCTCACCAGGGAAGATCTGGAAAAACGAATAACCATTGTCACCGATGATGAATTTGGCTGGTTCGCCCGCAACGGATTGCCGGTTCGGATGCGTAACAGTCTCTATGACGATTCCAAGACCGTGAAACCGGGGCATTTGTGGTCGGAGGAATATCTGGCACCGGAAAGCCTGCTCTACATGCTGGCAGGCAGCCGCAGCGCCGCCTGTGAGCCGCTCGCACGTTTGAAGGAACTGCTTGAGGGCGATGGATATTACCTTCAGGTCGGCGGCAATGAGACACTCGGTCAGGGATGGTTTCTCACCCGCTTTTTCGGCCAGACAGCACCATGACTCCGGATCCCGACGAACGCCGTCTCGATATACACCGCGCCGGTCGTGTCCTCGTCCGACACAGAGAACATCTCGCAATGATCCGCAATGCAGAGCAAGCGAACAACTCAGCGCCATTCATGAGTTTCTGGCGCGACTATGCCAGTTGTGCCAACAGCCTTCCGCCAGCCATCCGCATGAATGGTTTGCTCCTCGCATTTGCCATGTTCGTCGAAGCTGTCGAAAAAGCGGGGGCCGGGAAAGGCGACCTTGCCGTTCTCACCGATCTTTATGATGGACTGCGGATGGTCTGTGGCCGTATCGGCATAGACAGTATCGGAAAGCTCAATCTCATGCCTACCGATGCGCTTGAGGATGAACGGAAAAAGTGTTGTGTCGAGCTTGCGACAGAAATGCGTGACAGGCTGATCGAACTGCCGCAGCGGGACTATCGACTGCTTTTCGAGGAGTCTCTTTCGTACCTTGTCTGGATCAAGACTCTCGCCGGCCCGCGCCGGCAGCAGGAAGAGGTGGATGACAAAAGGAAGGAAAAGCTCGAAGAGAAAGCTCAATCCACCGACGAAGAAAGCAATGCAGAGCCGGAGCAATCCGATGACTGAGACACGGTGGCTGCCGGGCGGAACGAGTGCCGCATTTCCGAATTTTGACGCCGCCGCCAATCTGTCGCTCGTCTTCGCGAAATTTGCCGGCTCAGGAAAGAGCGAACATCGCAGAAAGCATGCTCGCGAGTTCGTCGAACCCGCGATCCCACTCGACGGGGACGCGGAGCAGCGCCTGAATAACGCGCTTGCAACAATGAAACGACTCGCGAGCCAATTTCAGGGCGTTTCAGATCCCTTCAGAACCGTGTCCGCTCTCATCACCGGCATCGGATTGCCCAGCCCGTTGGAAAACGGCATCGAGCTACATCCCACGCTGGGCGTTCCTTATGTGCCCGGATCGAGTATCAAGGGCATGGTCAGGAACTGGGCCGAGCAGTGGGCGGACGATTCCACCGGTGGAGCGACGGACACGACCCGGCGGATTTTTGGCACCCCGGATCATGTCGGCAGCGTGCTCTTTCTGGACGCGCTGCCAGAGCCCGACATCACCATCGAACTCGACATCATGAACGTTCATTATCAGGAATACTATCAGGGAACGTCCGCGCCCGCAGACTGGCTATCGCCCAATCCGGTTCTTTTTTACGTCGTTCCGGCAGGCAAGCGCTTTCGCTTCGCCTTTCTCCCCCGCGATCGTCAGGTGTCCGGCGATATTGAAATCGTTCGCAACTGGTTCGAGGAGGCCGCCATCGAACTTGGTCTCGGCGCCAAGACAAAATCCGGATACGGCAGACTCAAGCCCGCCTAACCTCACAGTTTTGCAAACTCTATCGATGTGGCGTCGACATTGTAGTTTTTGACCTCCCCGTCATTGGTCACATACTGAAACAGGAGATCGGGGGATCGCAGCGTGACATATCCGACGGCGATACTACAGGGTTTCTGCCCACCGGTCGCGTCCATGACAATTTCTTTTTCCGTGCATTTGCGGGTCCGGCGTAAATATTCAATTTCACCAACGATGCAGCCGAAGACATCATCGACATTTTCAAAATCGATTCCCTCTTTCTGAAATCGCAGGAAATCATCGATGTTTTGACCTTTCCGGTGCAGTTCTTCTTTATAAAGATCGTTCAACAGGTCCTTGAAATCCTCTATTTGCTTATGAGAGCCATTGGCTTCGGCGGATGTCAGGATGCTAAACTAAAATAGGAGATCCCCCGGCTATGCCGGGGCGGCAGCCCGAGTTTGACGTTTCCGGCAGTCCATCGCCGGGTTTCTTTCATTTGCCACCACGCATACGGAAGGAACGTCAGCGATGGACACGTATCAGAGCCTAAGTCACAGCGTTTGGGACTGCAAATATCATGTCGTCTTTATCCCGAAATGCCGACGCAAGACGCTGTATACAGGCCTGCGCCCACATCTCGGCGCGGTTTTTCGACAGCTAGCCAAACAAAAGGAGAGCAAGGTCATAGAAGGTCATCTGCTACCGGATCACGTCCACATGATGCTCGCCATTCCCCCCAAATATGCTGTCTCCAATGTCGTCGGCTTCATCAAAGGGAAGAGCGCCATTCACTTAGCCCGTGTTTATGGCGAACGCCGACGCAATTTCGTTGGCCAACATTTCTGGGCAAGAGGATATTTTGTCAGCACGGTCGGGCGAGACGAAACGGTCATCCGCGACTACATTCGCAATCAGGAGAAGGAAGATCGCCGGCTCGATCAACTCGCGCTGTTACCCTGAACATGCCGCCTTCAGGCGGCGAACAGATTGCGGCCGCGCAGCGCCGCAAACCGCCGCTTTGAGCGGCTCTCAACCAAAGCCCCCGGCTCTGCCGGGGGATATTTACTGTAGGGGAACGTCTCGATCCCGCTATCATTCCAGCGAACATGATGATCGATGGCCCGTATCGTCTGCTGCCATGGGTGGTTGTGGCGATCGCTATTCTTGAAACTCTCGACCTTTGCTTCACCCGACAAGCCGGGCAGACTGGCACCAGTAAGGCTGCTTGATGAAGATGAAAGCGCCAGGACCAGCGCCTTTCCATGACGCGCTTCGTCATGTTGCGCGATGTCAGTGTAGACGCTCGCGATCCGCGACTTCATCGCCCGCGTCGCTTGCACGAAACAAAGTGCGAAGCCGAAACCAGCAACCAATGGAAAACAGATCCATAAAACGAGCGCCAACCAGTCGAATGTACCAGGTTTCGCAGTCTCAACCGGTTTGACGCCGGCAATGAACAGTTCGAAGAGCTTGATCGGACCTTCTGCGGCGAAGGCGCCCAAGACAATTGCCCCGATCGACCACCACAGCGCCGACTTCAAGTCGGACCAACTTGGGAATTCACGTGAAGAGCCGCCTTTCCCGGCCATGAGTCCTGCCCCTTTTGCGTATGCCTGACGTGACACACTTCATTTGCGGCAAACCGGCCATAGCCTTGTTCGCCTTTGAGGCATCAAGCTCTCATGAACCGCCATCTCCTGCAATTCCTGAAATCGATAGCGTCCCGCAAAAAAATGAAGCCGGCACCCCTCAGGCCGGGGCCGGAAGGAGTGGCTGAGAGCGCATGCGCGATGCGTCAAGAAACGACGCCAACGCCAGTTTCATCGGCCGGGGCCGGAAGGAGTGGCTGAGAGCGTAACCGCTCCGGCTGGGACGTCGGACTCCTGGTGTTTCATCGGCCGGGGCCGGAAGGAGTGGCTGAGAGCGCCAGAACAGGCACAAAACGGCAATGAAGAAAGTTTCATCGGCCGGGGCCGGAAGGAGTGGCTGAGAGCCTACCCTCTGCAGGATATTGACGCAAGAGATATCATTTGCCTGCCAATCCACTGAGTTGAGATCAAATTGATTTGCATTGCAGCATGAAACAGTATGGATTCTGTATTTTGCTCATAATCAAGTGAAAAACCAGATAGATAGAAAAAATCCACAGGGTTGTTTCATGACTCCGGTACCTGTTGGTTATCTGGTCAAAGGATCTCTATATTCAAGGGGTTGCATGCCGAAATCGGGTGTGGCTGAGTGCTGTTTGCAGCGTGGCTGCCGGGGGAGCCTGTATCAATGGCCTGCTATTTCGTCAGCCGTCATGAGGCGACGCGTATATGGGCGGCGAGGCGCTATCCGGGTGCGAAACTGGTCGAACATCTCGATGTGGCGCGAGTTGCGTTCGGGGATCGGGTTCTCGGAACGTTGCCGGTTCATGTCGCCGCTGCGGTGTGTGCGCGTGGTGCCACCTTCGAACATCTGGTACTCGACACGCCGCTTTCGATGCGCGGTGCGGAACTGGACGAGGCGACCTTGTCCGCTGCGCGGCCGCGGCTCGAACGTTTCGATGTGCAGACGCTGGCAGCGAGCCCGGGCGCTCCGGTGGCTGGAGAAGAAATCGGCATGGAGGAGCGCGCCGGTGAAGGCTGGCGGCGCGCGTTGATCTTTACTGGCGGTTTTGCGCTGCTTACCCTGATCGTCCTGTTGCAGGGCGGCTTGTACGACACGGTGGCGTCACTCGCCGGGCGGCTGGCCGTGCGCAATGCGACGGGCGATCCGGCCGGTATCGGCTGGCCCGACGACGCCTGGGCGTTGCTCGGACGGGCGGCAATCTTGTTCATTCTCAGTGCCGGTGTGGCGGGTCTTGTCTATCGCTGGCGGCATCGGGTGATCAGCAGCGTGATCCGGCGCAGCGAGCGTGTGCGGCGGGCACGAGTGTCGATCCAGGGCCTGTCGGATCTCGCCGGTGAGGGTGGGCGCTTTCGTGAAACAAATCGCGCGAAGCTGAAGCAGGCGCGTGCGATAGCGCTCGATCTATTGTGTTTGTCTGAAGAACAGCAACGCGCAGCAAAGCTCGACGAGCCCAAACGGTCAGCCTTGAATGCTCTCGACCGTTTCCCTTGGCAGCAGAATATTCGCGCGCTGGCACCGCATCTGGGAAAGCTCGATCATGTAGTGGTCATCACATCCGAGCGCTCCGATGCGGAATTCGATGAATTCGCAGCATTCGTGCGAAGCCAGTGTTCGCAGGCCGGGCATGCGGTTCAGGTGCATCGGGCGACCCGTGCGGGTGTGGACTATGAGGATTACGAAATGCTCTCCAGCGCCATTCGTGAAGCGATCAGCCTTGCGCGGCGATTGGGGGCCGACGAGCATGATATCGTCATTGACGCCACTGCGGGCCTGAAAATCTTCAGCATCGCTGCAGCCATCGCCACGGTGAACCGCAATCTCGTGTTCACCTACGTCAACAACAAGGGCGTTGTGCGAGCCTTTGACGCCAGCATGCAGCTCGGCGATTTCGGCTGAACCCCATCCGCGTGGCGACACGGGCGATTTCGGTGATTTGCGGGTGGTGGACAAGTCTTTGAATCCATTGGTGGAGCCGAACGGGATCGAACCGTCGACCTCCTGAATGCAAATCAGGCGCTCTCCCAGCTGAGCTACGGCCCCACGGGCGCGATGTATGGCGGAGGTTGGCAGGAACTTCAAGTGTCAGGATGACATGGATGGAAAACAACTGTCGACCAGCTTGCAGGTTGCCCGGGCCCGATGGCTGAGACAAGACTTTTCCCGAGGTTGCATTTCCGCGAAGGTGCGGGTTTCGCCATCGGGAATGAAAATGGGATCGTAACCGAACCCGCCCGCCCCTCGCGGTTCGGCTATCAACCTGCCGTCAACACGGCCTTCGAAGAATTCCCCATGTCCGTCAGGCCAGAACAGGCACAAAACGGCAATGAAGCTTGCATGATGGTCCGCATGTTCGAATGAGCCAAAACGTTCGATGAGACCATCCCTGATCTTGTTCATGGCCAGGTTGAAATTGCGCTCGGGGCCGGCCCAGCGGGCCGAACAGATCCCGGGCTGACCGTCAAGGCCGCGAACGGACAGGCCGCTGTCATCGGCAAGTGCCGGGATGCCAACAATCCGGCACGCATGTTGAGCCTTCAGCCGGGCGTTCCCGGCGAAGGTTGTTTCGGTTTCGGGAGGATCGTCGATATTGAACTCTTCGGTTGAGCGGATGTCGACACCGAAAGGTTCGAGGAGATCGCGGAACTCCTTGATCTTTCCCGGATTATGCGTGGCAAGAAGCAGTGGTCCCGGTTCGAATAGGCGCGGCGGGGGAACTGTGTTCACGACGTTTTCGCGAGTGCTTCGGCCTGAAACTGCACCAACTCCCTGATCCCTTCACTGGCAAGGGCATACATGGCATCGAGCTGATCGCTGGAAATGGGCCGGTCTTCGGCCGTAACCTGCACTTCAACGATTCCGCCGGAAGCGCTCAGCACGAAATTGGCATCCGCCTCGGCCGTACTGTCTTCGTCGTAATCGAGATCGAGCACCGGATGGCCTTCGACGATGCCGCAGGAGACCGCTGCAACAGCCTCGCGTAACGGCAATGTCGGGAGAAGCCCCTGATCAACGAGCCCCTGCAGTGCCATCCGGGTGGCGACATAGCCGCCGGTAATCGAGGCAGTTCTCGTGCCACCGTCAGCCTGGAGCACATCGCAGTCAACGGTAAGCTGGCGTTCGCCAAGGAGTCCGAGATCGATGACAGCCCGCAATGAGCGGCCGATGAGGCGCTGGATTTCCTGGGTTCGACCACTCTGTTTGCCGCGGGCAGCTTCACGTGCCGACCGGCTGTGGGTTGAGCGTGGGAGCATGCCGTATTCGGCGGTGACCCAGCCTGTTCCCTTGTTGCGCAGGAACGGTGGAACGCGTTCTTCGACCGTAGCAGTGCAAAGTACATGGGTATCGCCAACGCGGATCAGGCAGGAACCTTCGGCATGACGGCTGAAGCCGGGTTCCATGGAAATCTTGCGAAGCTGGTTGGCGGCTCTGCCTGAGGGGCGCATGAAATCTCCGTCGATGTCTGTTGGACAAGGGCAGGCCGTTGAGTAGAGCATGCATCCGCGGAGATCAAACCCTTGCGCAAGCTGTCACCGAATGCGAATGCCGGTGCGGCAAGGTCAACGCCGCATGCCCCGGCGCCGTCACGGCCGTTCCGGGGGTGCGGACAATCGGGGAAATGCCACACAACCAGCCCAGCATGCGGACCAATTGTGCGAAGGTCATGGGTTGGAGCCCGGCAGCAACCGGGATCAGGCCGCCGCTATACGGGCATTCTCCTGGTCCGTACCGTGCCGCGACAGGCGGTGTTCCGAGATGCGCTCCTCATGACCGGCGGTATCGGGATCCTTGAGAACATAGCCCCGTCCCCAGACTGTCTCGATGTAGTGATGTCCTCCGGTTGCTGAAGCTATCTTCTTGCGCAATTTACAGATAAATACATCGATGATCTTGAGTTCCGGCTCGTCAATTCCGCCGTAGAGATGATCGAGAAACATCTCCTTGGTCAGCGTCGTCCCCTTGCGCAGCGATAACAGTTCGAGGATCGAATATTCCTTGCCGGTAACGTGCAGACGACGACCATCCGCCTCGACGGAACGCGAGTCCATGTTGACGACCAGCGAACCGGTCTTGATCACCGACTCGCTGTGCCCCTTGGCGCGACGCACGATGGCATGGATACGCGCCAGCAGCTCCGCCTTGTTGAACGGCTTGGTAAGATAGTCATCCGCACCATTGGTCAGACCACGGACCTTGTCGGTAGTATCCGAGCGACCGGACAGAATGAGCACCGGCGTCTGGATACGGCTGGCGCGCAGCCGCCTCACGACCTCATAGCCATCGATATCGGGGAGTCTCAGGTCAAGCAGTATGATGTCGAAATCATAGAGCTTCGCGAGTTCGATACCATCCTCACCGCGGTCCGTCGGCTCGAAGACGATATTCTCGGTGCGAAGAGCAGTTTCGATCAACTTCGCTGAAACTGGATCATCTTCAATGACAAGTGCCCGCATTCTTGGCTCCAACTTAATTCGCACTTGGATGTGCAGTCGTTCAGTTACCCGTAACCTTAAGCGATAGAACGTTAATCCATTCTTAATTCGGTAAAATTTTTATCCGCACGGCCACTGGATTTAACGCATATATTCATGAAATGTTCGAATACGGCGAGGCTTCATGCCCAGATGTTCCACACGGCCGGCAGACATCTCCACCAAGCCCAGGGAAAATGAACGAGGCGAGACATTAACCCTGACTTTCTGGACCAAAGAATGAATCTTGCGGACGGCTACGGTTTGTTAACTGGCTGCCCTTAAGATGGAGTCATCGAGATCCGGCTTCGATCCGCAGGCATTTCGCGAAACCGCGACGATCGGGTGCGACCACGGCTTTCCAACTGGCGACCATGCCCTGCGACTACAGGGCGCAAAGAGGCAGGCAGAAGGGCAAGAGCAGATTGCAAATCTGGGCAGACAACGAGATTGCCGCATTCAGGGGTGCATTGTCATCCATCGAAACGATGCAGATCGGTGGCACAGCTCACGCCTGTCTGGGCAATCGGGTAACCGCGTACGGTCTCAAGGGGCTGGTCGGCCTCGGCGATACCTGCTGGATTCATACAGGAAGCCCCCACAACCAGCCCCACGATCGGTCGGGCCGCGTGAGAAATGCCGTGCTCGCCGAGGTTGTCGGCTTCACCGAGGAAGGCGTGACTCTTCTCACTTACGACCCTCCGACAGCCATCACCCATGGGGCGCCGGTGCGGATCGACCGGCGTTTCAGTTCCATTCGTCCGGATTCTTCGTGGCGCGGCAGAGTCCTCGATGCCATCGGCGATGCGGCTGATGGCGGTCCTCCCCTCAATCAAGGACCTCTATCCTACCTCGTTCATGCGACCGCGCCACCCGCTCACACCCGCCGGCTCATGGGTGAGCGCATGCGCCTCGGTGTCCGGGCCATGGACCTTTTCACCCCATGTTGCCGCGGCCAGCGTCTGGGTATCTTTGCCGGTTCGGGCGTGGGGAAATCGAGCCTGATGTCGATGATGGCCCGCCATTGCGATGCCGATGTCATGGTCATCGGCCTGATCGGTGAACGGGGCCGCGAACTGCAGGAAATGCTGACCCATACCCTGGGACCGGAGGGGCTTGAGCGCAGCGTCGTGGTTGCCGCAACCTCCGACATGTCGGCGATGATGCGACGGCGTGCGGCCAACATCACACTCGCCATAGCCGAATACTTCCGGGATCAGGGCCTCGAAGTGCTTTGCCTTCTCGACAGCGTCACCCGCTACGCGATGGCGCTGCGCGAAATCTACCTCGCCGCAGGCGAACCGCCGACGGCAAAAGGCTATCCCCCCAGTGTCTTCGGGGAACTGCCAAGACTGCTCGAACGTGCGGGCACGGGTTCCTCGGGTGGCAACATAACGGGCCTCTTCACCGTGCTCGTGGAAGGTGACGACACCAACGAACCGGTCAGCGATACGGTCCGAGGCATTCTCGACGGGCATGTGATCATGGATCGACGCATAGCCGAAGGCGGGCGATATCCGGCGATCGACATTCTTCGCAGCGTCTCGCGTTCCGCGCCAGGCTGCTACGAACCCCACGAGCGCAAACTCGTCCAGCGGGCACGTTCGCTCATGCAGGCCTATAGCGAAATGGCGGAACTCATCGAACTGGGAGCTTATCGCTCTGGCAGCAATCCGCGTGTGGATGAAGCCATCGCCATCCGCCCACAGCTCGAAGCCCTGCTCGCACAAGACCTCGACGATGCCACGGCCACTGCAGGACTCGACCCGTTCGATGAACTGTCGCATATCCTCAACCCGTCGGCGGGTACGGGGAGCAGTCGATGAGCACGCGTGCACTCGACCTGCTGGCTCGCATGAAAAAGGACGAGCTCGACCGACAGCGACAACAACTCGCCGCCGAGGAAGCAGTGCGTCACCAGCTCACGACCGCTTGCGCCGCAACCCAGTCGACCATCCTCCAGGCCATCGACGGAATCAACGCGCCAGGCGCAGGCCCGTCGAATGCGGAACCCCTTCCCTTCGATGTCGTTTCACGGCTGGTCGAGGGCAACCGGAGGCGCAAGCTCGACCTCGAAAAGGCCCTGCAGATCCAGGATCGACGCTGCCAGGCGGTCCGGGAACGGTTGGGCGAACAGATGATTGCCGTCAAACGACTCGAACTGGTCGCCGAGCGGCGACGGCGGGCGAAACGAGTGCGAATGGATCATCGAGAGCAGAACGAGATTGAGGAACTGGCCACCATACGTCATTCCCGCTTGCCACGAAGCTGACCCGCGCTTCACCGCAAGACCCGCCACAGCAACCTCAAAGCCTGAATCGCCGCCTTCAAGGGCGTCGCCACGAAGCACCTGCCGAACGACCTCGCATGGCATCACGTACTCGACAAAAAGCCCGAGGTGCCATACCACCGTGAATGGTTGCGGTTGGCCATCAACAGCTAACAGGAACACAACCTTATCATATGCGAGATGATCCGCCTGCGCAGTCGGTCAGGCAGCCCTGGGCAGGTCGGGAACGCGCTCCATCACCTCGAACGCATCGTGACGAACGAAGTTGTGCTTCATCGCGTCCTTGAGCATTGGCTCGGTGATCGTACCGTTATCGACACATTCCTTGAGCAGACCGAAGAAGAAATTTTCCTGATTGCGGTCGGGATGCGACTTGTAGGTACCGAGCAGGCCGTAGGGACCGAACAGCTTGCGACGGGCAAACATGATCCAGGCAAGCGGCGAATAGGGATTGTTCTCCGCCGGGACGAAATCCACCGGCAGACCGGATTTCCACGGCTGGGTCTTGCGGCGCGTGTTATGGATCATCTTGGTCTGCGGGCTGAGCTTGTCGAAATCGTTCCATTCCGCCTCCAGCTGACCGATCGTTTCCGCCGGCTGGTAGCCCAGGTTCATCCATGTCTTGTATTCGCGCTCGCGCCGGAACAGGGCATCGAAATCCTCGCTGACCTTCCAGTTCGCGAGTTGCGCGCAATCCATCAGCATCACCGAGGAAGCGGGATGGCCCGCCCTGTAGGCGCACCAGACGGCCTTGCCCTGCATGTCGCGGTCGAACAGCTCCTTGACGTCCTGCACGGCGAAGACATCAGGATCCACGACAACGGCTTTGCCCTGGTATCCCATAAGCTCCGGCGGCATGAAGCGCAGCGGTGTGAAGGACTGCAGGTCGTCATTCAGCCAGGTACGGTTCACGCCGTCACGCAGATAGTCACGCCCCTCATACTTGCCGAAGATATCCATGTGATCCTTCAGCTCGATGAGTTCGACGTCGAAGGCATCGGGCGTCTTCGAATTGCGCCGCATCGAGTGCGCCGAAACCAGCGCTCCCATATATTGCTTGTGATTGGTATGGATGAATACCTTCGGCTTCATGATCATGTTTCCTTCAGGCTTTCATGCTCGCTGTCAGGCGCCGACCGCTTCGTTCCGATCGGCATTCTCGTTCCGGCCATAACGGAACCCCGGGAGGAGGTCACGGTCGATCATCGCCTCGATGGTCTCGATCTGGCCATCTTCGAAATAATCGCGATAACCTCCGACCTTGGCCCGCCGAACCTTGTAGGAATTCGGGTTGTCCCGGTCCTTGGCCTTCATGCGGCTACCCGCGGCCCAGAATACCCTCTTTTCCTCGAGTTTGCGCATATTTTCCACGCTGGCGAATTCGACACAATCGGCAAGTTCCTCAGCTGTGGGATCGGCGCCCACGAAACGGAGCACCCGACCGAGCTCACCGGCCGTATCGGAGCGGAGGTCCTCATAGCGGACGATCAGCACATCGCCGATCGAGTCGATCTCGCGAGCCCAGTCATTGAGAAAGCGGATCACCTTGGGCATGCCCGCGCCGTCATGCATGACGAAATCGTAAACGGACATATCCGCACCATGATCCGGATAATCGTTGAGCCCCTTCTTGGCCTCGCGCATGCGATATTTCCACTGGAAGAACTGCGAAACAGCAGTGTCGCGCGGATCACGCACCAAAAGCACCACCTTCTTGCCGTAGAAATCGCGCTTGTCGTCAACGTTGCCCGTGTAATCCTTGAGGTAGTTATCGTGGGTGAAGAACAGGCGCGGAATATGGCTGTCCTTGCGGGTCAGGTTGTCGAAGCCGATGAAGGCAGCATCGGAGAGATGGTAGCGTTGCTGATAGAAGCGCGACATCAGCATGCGCAACCACGTGCGACCACTCTTGCCAAACGAGACGATCACCGCATCGGCAAGGTCGAGCTTCCGCTTTTCCTCCTTGCCTCGCAGACGACGTTCAAGCTTGCGCTTGTCCTCGGGTGACAGAAAGAACGCCAATCGGATGGTCAGTTCACGACTGATTTTTTTCCATAGCACATGCCACATGCAATCTCGTCCACGAGCGCTTCACGGGGTAGGGTTCGGCCATATACACAGGCATCGCCGTTTTCGCAATGCAGGCTCATGACAATGCGTGCTGCAACGCAACATAAAGCACGCAGCGTGACATAATGGTGACCGTCGAATGTCCGGTCATCCGGCCTGGCCCGCGCAAGCCGCTCCAACCAGTGCGCATACGGCAGCGGCTGCTCCATCGACTTCATCGGCGACTGACGTCGATGGTTCGCGGAATGGCTCGCCCAGGCGCACGGCAAGGCCACTTCGGTACAACCGTTCGTGAAAACCTGTCAGGTCGCGACCATATCCGGCAAGACCGCTACGGCGCAGCAGGTCGCCGAGAACCGTGCCCGGCGCCAGCAGGCGCGCAAGCCATCGCTGCGGGTGAATGCGCAGCTTGTTGTCAAGTGGTAGTGGATAGATCGCCAGCGGCTTGCCCAGACCGGCGACCTCGACCTGCATCGAAACGCTGTCACCGGTCACGACAAAGCGGTCCGCCAGGCCAAGGAGGGCATGATAGGGATTATCCTCCGAAGGATCTTCCCCGAAACGATAGATTCGCGATCGTTCCGGGAGATCGCGGGCGAGCGCATGGGTGACGGCCTGGCCGGTGCGGCGGCTGGTCGTGAGATAGAGGGAGCCACCATCGCGGTCGACCACATCCCTGAGCCTGCCGGCGAGTTCCCCGCCGGCGGCGGCATCGAAACGGAACGGGCGCGTCTGACCGCCAACCAGGACAGCGGTGAGCGGTCTCGGCATGTCAGCCAGCCTGTGCCGCCAGACATTGACAGCTTGCGCGACCTTTTCTCGATCTGCGCGCATGAGCGGCAAGTGCAGGCGATAGACGTTGGCTGCCGGAGGCATGTCGTATTGAGGCGGAGCCACGACGAGATCGAATTGCTCCAGCCAGCGTTTCGGCCGGCCCACCAGGACGATGCGGGTCGATGGCGAGCGCTCCTTGATCCACAGGGCGACCATGCTCGGACGCCTGCCGATGGTAATCAGGACATCGGGCCATGGCGGCTCGATCGGGTCGCATGCATGCCGGTCGAGATGGTCGAGCGACGGTACGAATTGCGGCTTGCCGATCTGGAAATCGGGCTTCATGCGGATATTGCGGATTTCGCTTTTCCAGGGAAGCGCGTCGGCAAGTGCCCGCACCTGGGCATTGTCGCCGAGTTTTTCGGCAAGCAGAAGCCACACGCGCGGCTCACGGTCGACCGGAAGATGATTGGCCTGGGTCATGCCGGCTCTATAGCGCGGCTGATCCTTCGACGGCCAGTGAGTATCCCGCCAGTGTCGCCAATGACTATGGGTGACCGTTGCCGAAAGACTGCAATCCATGCAGGTGGATGGTCAGGATGGCAATATGAGCGGACATGCGGGAATGCCTTCGTCCGTTGACGGGCCTCAGGCGGGGCTGGTCGACAGTCTTGCCTGGACTTCACGTTCGTTGGCATCGATCCAGTCGGGAACGGTATCCGCTGCCATTGGCCGGGCAAAGTAGAACCCCTGCAACTGGTCGCAGCCCAGGCCCGAGAGCCAGTCGGCCGTCACCCTGTTCTCGACCCCTTCGGCAACGACGCGCAGACCGAGCCCGTGCGCCAGCTTGACCACCGAGCGCACGACCACAGCAGAGCCCCGGTCGCTGGCCATTTCGTCGATGAACCCGCGATCAATTTTCAGTTCGTCGATGGGCAGACGCTGCAACATCGGCAAGGAGGAATAACCGGTACCGAAATCATCCAGCGACAGGGAGATGCCCTGTTCATGAATCCCGCGCATGACCTCCAGCGTACCATCAGGATCGTTCATGATCGCCGATTCGGGAACTTCCAGCAACAGCCTGTCCGCGCGCCCGTGCCAATTGGCGAGAAGGAGCTTCAGAATCCTGGGAAAAGTCTTGTCCTGCAACCATTTGCCCGAAAGGTTGACAGCCAGGGACAAATCCAGATCCGCATGACGCCACTGCCGCTGCGCTTCAAGGCATGTGTTGAGCACGGCGAGCGTCAACGGCATGATCAAGCCGGTCTGCTCTGCAAGCGGGATGAACTCGGAAGGTTGCAATATCCCGCGTTGGGGATGTTCCCAGCGAACCAGCGCTTCCATGCCCGCAACCCTCCAGTCGCCGCCCATGACCTTGGGCTGATAGAGGACAGTCAGGTCGCCATTGTCGATGGCCGCCTTCAACTGGCGCTGCAAGTGGGTCTTCTGGGTGTCCTGATAGTCCTGCTCCGTATCGAAGACGCAATAGCCTAGTCGACCGCGCTTGGCCTTGTACATCGCAGCATCGGCATTATTGATCAACGTCTCGAGATCGCTGCCATGTTGCGGGTAAACGGCCACGCCGATACTCACGCCCAGATCAAGCGACATTCCCTCAATGCTGAAGGGATCGAGAATCTCCTCGACCAGACGTTCGGCCACCGAGCGGGCCGTGGCGACATCGGTTGCAGGTGGCAGGAGAACGGCGAATTCATCGCCGCCGAGACGTGAAAGGGTATCGGTCTTGCGCAATGGCCCCGACAGTCTCGGCCCGACGGCCTGAAGCAGCAGGTCTCCCACATGATGCCCCAGATTGTCGTTCACCTGCTTGAACTTGTCGAGATCGAGCAACAGAATGGCCATGGGCTTCTTCTGCCGCTCCGCCATCGCCAGTGCCTGGTTGATGCGGTCATGCAGGAGAACGCGGTTGGGCAGTCCGGTAAGCGCATCGTGCAGGGCGAGACGCTCAAGCCGCGCCGTTCTGGCAGCCCGCTCGCTTATGTCTGTGACGCGTAGCGCACCCCGCCAGGCATCGCCCTGCCCTTGCCCGTGAAGCGTAAACTCGACGCTGACCGCTTCACTCGATTCTCGACGCAATTCCGTTTCGACGCGAAGCGGGGAACAGGCTGAGAGGTCCGCATATTGCTCGTCCTTGAGCAAAGGCAGGTAGCGGCTGGCAGAACGCCCGCCACCGTCGTGACCGATCAGCGTCATCGCGGCGGCATTGCTCGAGCGGATTCGGCCTGACCGATCGACGACGAGAATCGCATCGTCGAGCATGTCATGTGAAAAGCCGGTGACGGAGGAATTGCTCCCGACTGTTCCAGTGCTCCCGGCAACAGTCGACGAACGGACCAGACCGACAATTGGCGGCAATGCTGCGATCAATGCCACTTCGGGAAAACCGGCCAGGATGGCGGGCAGGAGCGAAAATGCCGTTGCCCCGATGACAATCGCCGTGCCCTTCACGGTCAAAATGCGTGACAGGGTCAATTGGGCAATGGCCGGACCAGCGAGACTGATGACGATGCCTAAAAGCCAACCAATTGCCATTGGTGACAAAATGAGAAAATCGAAGAAAGGTAAACTTAGCGCGGAACGGAGCGGCTGCGGGACAATGCCCAGTGCAGCGGCACCCGCAAACAGCAAAGCCACCAACCAGATCAAACTCGTGATGATCACATCTTTTCGAGGCACCGGCGCTCAGCAATCCGTTTGTTCATTGACCGGTGCATCAAGGGAAAGTCACCGGCTTTCGATGTTCAAACTAAGCGTTTCAAGTTAACGGCCTACTAACGTCGAATTGCAAAACGCTCAAGAATGTCCCGGTTGATGTTGAAACCCGCGCGAAAGGAAGGGCGGCGTTTTCCCCGGGCCATGGGCTGGGGACGTTCAGACCGGAAGGAAGCAACTGAGCAGAATGCAGCCTCATCCCCATGGTCAGCAAAAAGAAAACAGGGATCACCGGTCACTACCGTCCGGTTGTAAATCCTTTGTTAAACATGTTCTGGCACAGTAACGCCTGCTCCTCAATTTCGCCGCTCACCGCTGTGGACAGGAAAATATGACCGATTGCATCGATATCAGTTTCGAGGTTCTGGCCCTCGAACAAGAACAGTGGCAAGTGAAGTTGGTTACCGAAACTCAGGAAGATGCCCTCTCGGCATCCGTCAACCTGGCGCGCAGCAGGTCAGTCCGCGGCATCCGCGTCGTCAAGGAAATCTACGACCACTCGACCGGGCTGTCGCATGGCCGGACAATCTACGAGCAGCTCAAGGACAAGGAAACCAAGACCAATCGCGTACGAATGGCGTCCTCGGGTTGACCGGAGCAGGACGGGAATGGGCTGGATCTTGCGTATATTGTCAACAATTGCTGATAGTCTTCAGGAAGTTAACCATTTCGACATGCACTTCGACATGAACAATGGCCCGGCTTGCGGGACCGAAACGGATCGAAGCCGTACCGCCAGTCCCGGTTCCCCGCTCCAGCCTCGTTTCCTGCCCGTCTTCCTTCCCATCGCCAGTGTGTCATGACATCAGCCAGCAGCCCGGATCGCGGGATCGTCGCCGAGACGGCGTGGTTCGCCTCGCATGAACTTCGAACCCCGCTCAATGCCATCCGTTCGGCCTCCGAACTCATCATTGACGGGTCCTGCGGTCCTGTCCCCGAGACCATCCGCGATGTTGTCCAGCTCATCGCCGATGCGTCGCGGGAACTCGACGGTCATTTCGACGCGCTCGACCGCCTCGCCCGGATCAATGGCACGCCGCAGGCCCGGCAGGCCATTGCTCCACGGGACCTGCTTGCGCCGTGGTTGTCGGACGATCATCCCCTGCTGGCCGTGACATCGCCGGTGCTGGTCGACGTGGCGGCCTTCCACCGGGCTCTGGACGACTTCATCGACGATCAGCGGGAAAAAAAACCGGGAGAATTTTCCATTCTCGGTGACACTCCTGACGACCTGATCATCGATTGCCAGGGCATGATGCCGGATGTGGAAAACGGCCACGGATCGATACGCCTCGAAGTCCTGCGCCAGACGCTGGAACGTTCAGGTGTCCAGCTTCGGCATATGAAACCCACGGGAACTACTCTTTGGTTCAAGAAAGTCTCATCTCAGGCGTAAAATCACCTGTCAATTGTTGCAGCAGATGCCAATCGCCGGATTTTACTTGATTTTCAATCCAAACCCGGTAGCAGTGAGAGGGTGACGGAACACGAAATCTCCCGAACACGAGCCGATATGCAGATCATTCGTAGTCATGGGGTATCGGGAACTCGCAGCGGGTCGCTGGTGAGGATATAGGTTCACGCCCCGATTTGACGCCCGGCAAGATCGTATCTCCGGTCTGTTGTGCATCTGGCTGTGATTGTTGTCCGTCGCGTTACATCAAGGATCGAAAGTGAACGCGAAAAATCGCTCCATGTTCCCGTACCGACGCGGTTCCGGGAAACATCGAAACAAGATGCCTGCCGCACCGAGGCGAGGTGGTGGTCAGCGGCGTCCGGCGGGTTCGGCTGCGGAACTGCTGTCGCAACTCCAGCCGACGACGAAAGCCCTGGCCCAGATGCTCGCAGGCAACACCAAGGCATCGGGCCAGCTGGTGCATGCGCGCAACATTCTCGACCAGGCGCAGCGCATGATCGACGAGCGCCAGATCGACCGGATGCAACCGGCCATGCGCGAGGAGTTTCTCGAACAGGTTGCCCGACTGCGCCTCACCGTTTCGGACGCGGATGACCTTGAGGAAGAGGCCGTCGCCGCGGACCTGGCAACCATCGAGGCGGTCGAGGATGAGGATAGCCGCCCGCAATCGCCTCCTCCCATATCGATGGACCGGCTGCGCGAACTCGCTCTCAGCCTCGCGGAACCGGCAACGCCGGCAACACCGCCGGAGACGGCTTCGGCACGGGAGCGGCTTGAAGCCCTGCACGATGACGACGAGCCGGAAGGACCCGACGATCACTGGGGTCGTGCGCGCGCGTCGTCACGTTCGTCTTCCCCGTCGGAGGATGTGGTCGAGGAGACAAAACCGGTGGTCGAACGGACAGGCAAGACACGCGAAAAGCTGCGATTGAAGACCGTGACCTACCTGCCCGGCGATTGACCGGGTCGAAGCAGGATCGCCCCATCGGGCAAAAACGGTACCGGCCGCAACGGACACGCATTTCCACAGGAAGCACGGTATGGCGGCCCTTCCGGAGTTCGCAGCCATTCCAGCAGGCCGCATTGGACTTCAGGATCGGCATCGGCCATGAAGCCTCCTCGTTGATCATTGCACGATGGCAATCGTCACATGGCAATCATGGTCGACATGGTGACGAATGCATCGACCGATGATCGTCACCTTTGCAATCAAGGACCGTTCCACTGCTCGGGAGGATGTCATGAGCAACGGCAAATACGGATTCGAAACACTGGCCATTCACGCCGGAGCGTCGCCGGATCCCACGACGGGTGCCCGGGCGGTACCGATCTACCAGACCACCTCCTACGTTTTCGACGACGTCGATCACGCCGCTTCACTGTTCAACCTTCAGCAATTCGGCAATATCTACACACGCCTGACCAACCCGACGGTGTCGGCGCTTGAGGAGCGGGTCGCGGCCCTAGAAGGCGGAACCGCCGCATGTGCCACCGCATCCGGTCATTCCGCCCAGTTTCTCACCTTCCTCAACCTGATGAGCCCGGGCGACAACATCGTCTCGTCGTCCAAGCTCTATGGCGGCTCGATCAGCCAGATGAACCAGACGTTCCCGCAGTTCGGCTGGAAGGTCGCTTATGTCGATCCGCGCGAGCCCGAGAATTTCCGGGCGGCGATCGACGACAGGACGAAGGCCCTCTTCATCGAGAGCGCCTCCAATCCGGACGGCATCGTCCCCGACATCGAGGCGATCGCCAGGATCGCGCATGCGGCCGGCATCCCCCTGGTCGTCGACAACACCTGCCCGACCCCGTATTTCTGCCGGCCGTTCGAATGGGGGGCGGATGTCGTCGTCCATTCGCTGACCAAGTATATCGGCGGGCAGGGCAACTCGATCGGCGGGATGATCGTCGAGGGTGGCAAGTTCGACTGGGCCGCTTCTGGCAAGTTCCCGCTCCTGACCGAGCCGTGCGCCGCCTATCACGGCCTGCGGTTCTACGAGAACTTCGGCGCCTTCGCGATGACCGTGCGCAACAAGGCGATCGGACTGCGCGACATGGGCCCGTGCCTGTCGCCGATGAACGCGTTTTTGATCCTGCAGGGGGTCGAGACGCTGCCGCTCAGGATGGAGCGGCATGTCGCCAATGCCGACAAGGTGGCGGCCTGGCTCGCCGATCACCCGCAGGTCACCTGGGTCTCCTATGCGCGGCTGCCGCAGAACCGCACGCCCCTGGTCGACAAGTATTGCCCCAACGGGCTGGGTGCCCTCTTCACCTTCGGCGTCAAGGGCGGCTACGACATGGGGGTCAAGGTGGTGAACAACTGCCAGATGATCAGCCACGTCGCCAATATCGGCGACACGCGGTCGCTGATCATCCATCCCTCCTCGACGACCCACCGTCAGCTCACCCCCGAGCAGCAGGCCGCGGCCGGTGCCGGGCCCGATGTCATCCGGCTCTCGGTCGGCATCGAGACGGTCGACGACATCATCGCCGACCTCGACCAGGCCTTGTCTTCCGCCAACTGACGACAGACATCACCGCATCGACACGACAGCCGGGGTGGGCGCCTTGCGCCTACCCCGAAACCTTTTCGAGCAAGTCGGCCATCGATTGCTCCGGACGCGCACCATATTGCGCGATCACCCGAGATGCCGCATGCGATCCCAGACGGCCACAGACATCGAGATCATGCCCCCTGCACAGGGCGTGCAGGAAGCCGGCGGCATAAAGATCACCTGCCCCGGTGGTATCGAGGACGCGCGCGGGACGGACCGGATCGATCACATGGACCTCATCGCCGCGCACGATCACCGATCCACGGGGCCCGCGCGTGAGAACCGCCAGTTCGACATCCTCCCTCACTCGGACCACGGCCTCATCGAAATCGGTGATCTGATACAGACTGAGAATTTCGCTCTCGTTGGCAAAGAGAATGTCGACCTCGTTCGACACCAGTTCGCGGAATTCGTTGCGCCAGCGATCGACGCAGAACGCATCGGACAGCGTCAGCGACAGGCGGGTGCCCGCCTCATGGCAGATATCGGCGGCCCTGCGGCAGGCGGCCTTCGCATCCGGGCGATCCCACAGATAACCTTCGAGATAGGTGACCGACGACGATCGCACGAGCTCGGGATCGACATCGCCTGGCCCCAGTTCGACGCAGGCGCCCAGATAGGTCTGCATGGTCCGCTGGGCATCGTCCGTGACAAAGACGAGGCAGCGCGCGGTAGCGGGACCATCAGCGCTCGGCCTGCTCTGGAAGGTGACGCCGGCGGCACGGATGTCATGGGCGAATACCTGCCCGAGCTGATCGTCGCGGACCCGGCCGATATAGGCTGCATGGCCACCCAGTGCCGCCACCGCCGCCACGGTGTTGCCGCAGGAGCCGCCCGAAACCTCGCGTCCGGCCGGCATGCGCCCGTACAGCTCTTCCGAGCGCCGTTCATCGACCAGCGTCATGGCACCCTTTTCAAGGCCGAGTTCAACGATCAGGCTGTCGGGTACGTTGGCAATGACATCGACGATGGCGTTGCCGATGCCCAGCACGTCGAAACGCCGATCACAGGCGGCATGTTCTGCCATGGGATATTTTTCTCCGGATATTGATAAAGGTGGCCCAGATCTCGACATGAGCCCCTATCGGAAGCCCATCGAGGACACAAGGACCCAACCGTCGGATGTCGCCACAGAACGTACACGAGCCCGCACGACCATGATCGATGACATCGTCAAGGCCGTCGAACAACTCGCCGATCGCCGCAGTCGCGGGCAAGTGCTCACGGCAATCGGTGCGGCACTGACCGTACTGATCGTTCTGGTGGTCGTCCTGTGGCAGGTCCTGCAGGTCTTCACAGCAACAGGATATGGCTGGCTTGACGGCTTCATCCAGGGTGCAGGCATCCTGGCGGCGAGTTTCATCGCATGGATCGCCTTTCCCTTCGCCGTTTCGACAACGCTGGGCTTTTTCGCCGACGACCTGTGTGATGCCGTCGAGGCGAAGCACTATCCCTCCCTGCCGCCGGCCCGGCATCAGCCGTTGAGTGAAACGCTGGTGGAAAGCCTCGGGTTTGCAGGTCTCGCCATCCTGCTGAACATCGCGGTCCTGCCCCTCTACCTGATGCCGGGACCGAACATCGTCATCTATCTCGCGTTGAACGGATGGTTGCTCGGAAGGGAATATTTCGATGTGGTCGCGATGCGTCGCGCGGCACCTGGCGAGGTCGCAAAATTACGCTCGAGGCTGCGCGCCGGAATATGGATCTCAGGAGTCGTTATCGCCTTCTCGTTGACAATCCCCATTGTCAATCTGGTCGCGCCATTACTGGGTGTGGCGTTTATGACGCATCGTTATCACCGACTCTTGACACCACCTGAAATCAACCAATAGTTGCTTTCAATCGGCCATCACTTTCACTAACATGCTCTCTAGCGTTATGGTTTGACTTGCTTGGCCCCTTGGGTCTAATTCTTTTTTCATCTTTGCCGGGTTATGCTCTCCCAATGCGAGAGCGCTCTGCGGCAGCTCTGCCCACCAGTCGTTCAACGGGAACAAACAATGTTTCGCAGGAAAGACAACGATCCGGTCAGCCCGACTGACGGAAATCAGGACGCCGCGTTCGCTCGTCCCCAGACCCAACCCGATCTGCCACGTCGGCAACCCGAGATTCCAGTGAACCCCAGCGCCAGCGCACCAACTGCCAATCCGACAGCCACAGCTTCCACTGCTCAGTCCCAGCGCACGGCGCCCGTGACCGACGCCCAGGGCAAGCGCCTGATCGTTGGCCAGGGCATCAGCCTTTCCGGTGAGATCACGGCTTGCGACCGCCTCGTCGTCGAAGGCAGCGTGCAGGTAACCCTGAACGAGACCCGCGCGATCGAAATCGCCGAGTCCGGCCGCTTTACCGAAGGCAAGGCCGAAGTCGAGGAAGCCGAGATCAGCGGCATCTACGAGGGTGAGCTGACGGTACGAAACCGCCTGTTCATCCGCAGCACAGGTCAGGTCAAGGGCACGGTTCGTTATGGCGAGCTCGAGATCGAGCGTGGCGGCAGGCTGCAGGGCAGCGTGTCGATGCTCGACCGGGGCGGCGACTGATTACTGTTTCTCCAGAGGAGTTCCAGTTCCGTGGCAAGTTGGCGAGTGCAATCGAAACTACAACCGGAGCGTTGGCTTCGTGTTTGCTCGGTCGCCATGCTCGGCACGCTGACGGGGTGTGCCGAACAGAAGGTGGATCTTTCCACCTATCTTGCACCCGGTGATACGGGCTGGGACTCCGCGTGGAACTCTTCCGCGCCTCCGGTTCTTGAAGAAAACATCCAGTTGATCGGCATGGATGCCAGCAACGTTGTCGCCCTGTTCGGCAAGCCAAGCCTGCAACAGCGTGAAAGTGAAGCGCAATATTGGCGCTACAGCTTTGGTGACTGCGTGGTTGACATCTACGTCTTCAAGGATGACCACGACAAGCGTGACGAGGTCGTCCATTACGATGTTCGCGACCACATGCGCGCACCACGTGGTATCCGTGGTGGCCAGGCCAACAGTTGCGCGTCGTTGGAAAAGCATCTTGTCCGCGCGCCGGATTTCACCGGAGACAAGCGACAACGACGGATCGAGACTCACTGACAGGTCCCGTTGGGCAGACTGCTGACGAAGGGAGACCGTTCGCTCGTTGAGCGGAGTGCCCCGCGCCTGCCTGTTCAGCTCGTTGTCTTTCCCAAACCGTCAAGAAAGTGCAGTTTGGCCGATCCCGGACGAAGTGGAGCAGGCTGGCTTTCGTGGGGCACCCAGCCGGTCATGAATACCAGCTCAATGGTGACCTTCGCCCTTCCACGATCATCGCACAATTCAGTTGAATAGATGCGCATGAAGTGTTCGAGCACCGAACGGACCACCGGTCGATGCACCGTCTCCATGAGACAACTGGTTTCCGACAGCGCCCTCAATTCGGCAACCAGTGCCAATGGGTGGGCATATGTCAGTTCGATACGATCGATATCCGCTACCGGCAGCGCGAGGCCGGCTCGCTGCAGCAACGCTCCGGCATCACGTACATCGACGAATGGCATCACCCGTGGCGCAGCTCCTCCACCTTGGGCAATCTCCGCCTGCAACATGGCATAGCGCAGCTGCCACAAGGTCTCGCCTCCGGGAAATACCGAAAGCAGCAGCCCATCCGGCTGCAATATCCGTGTCAACTGCGCCAGCGACCCCGGCAGGTCATCGACGGCGTGATGCTCCATGACACATAGCACGAGATCGAAGGCCGACGCTGCGAACGGCACATGTGTCACTCCCGCGCACAGTTTCGCAATGGAACCTTGGCCATCCCAAAGGGTGTTTCCCTCCTGCATGTGAAACAATGCCGCATCGGGGTAAAGACGCCGCAGACCGTCGAACAGGCTGCTTGCCGACGATCCGGCGACAAGAATACGTTCAAAGCGCCGCTTCACACCTTCCAGCCGCCCCAGCAGCCGGTCACCGATATCATCAAGGACTTCCCTGCGCAGGGAGGACTGTCCTCTGGCAGATGAAGCCCGGAGACGACGAAGACGGCGGTCGAACAGAAGAGGCGGCGTGCTCATACGTCCCAGATGACCGCTCGGTTCGCAGATGGCAAGCCGTTCGTTCCTCAGGTCAGCGGCGGCGGGCCAAGAAAGGCAAATTGCGCCGCCGCCTGGTGCTCGACCATTGGCCGCCCGCCGACCACGCGCGCCCCGCGGGCCGCTGATGCTGCCATGAGTTCGGTATCGCGCACGGCGATGATATCGAACAGGCGACTGTCGGGCCCGAAGCTCGAAGGATCCATCGGCAGGGGATCCTCGGCATGAAGGCCAAGCGAGGTGCACTGAACGACGAGGTCCTGCCCTTGCGCCGAGGCTTCGCCAACCCGGACATCGAACCCCGGGAATGCCCGGGCGATATCGTCCCGCAGGTCATGTGCGGCCTGTGCGCTGCGATTCCACAAGGTCAATGACCGGGCACCGGCATCGGGCATGGCAAAGGCTATGGCCCGCCCCGCACCCCCGCAACCCAGAACCAGAACGGACCGGCCGCGCGGATCCATGTCATGCGCCCTGGCACCTTCGACGAGACCGAGCCCATCGAACATATCGCCGGTGAGCGTGCCATCCGGCTCGATGCGCACCGTATTGGCCGTACCCGTCAGTGCCGCCGCCCGCTCCAGCCGCTGACACAGGCGGGCCATCGCGGGCTTGTGCGGGATGGTGACGATGAAGCCCCTCAGATTGCGCAGGCGGACGAGATCGGGAACAAAGCTCCCGATATCCGCGGGGAGAACGTGGAATGGCACGACGAACCCGTCGAGCCCGGCCGCCTCCATCATTGGATTGAGGAATTCCGGTGCCCGGACATGGGCGATCGGATCGCCCAGAATGCCATAGATATGCGTGTGTCCCGTCGGATAGCGCATGCTGCCTGTTTCTCCCATCATGGTTATCGTCAAGAGTCGGCAGAAGATCGCCGGAACAGGAAAAGATCAATGACGGCACGCAACTTCACACGTTCAGGATGTGCCGACGACTGCCGTCAAGGCATGACGGGTTCAAGACGACATGACGAATGAAGGCTGTTAGCGGGTGGCAAGATCGCCTCCCGATCAAATCGACCCGGGCGGCGAGTCGCCTCGCCGCCCGTTCCCTCCCCCAAGTCTATTGGCAATGCACAGGAACCGACGCCCAAGGAGCCATGATCCCCTGCCCGGGCATCTCGACCAACCCACTCCAGCCGAGAAGCCTCTTTGCCAACAAGGGGAATTTTGCAGACGCGAAACGTTAACGCAACGTTCACTTTCATCTATTCCACATCGCGGACAAAGCGCAACATCGTAGCCGAAACGGATCCCGCCACCTATGATCCCGCAACCGGTCCCGGTGGGCCACCGAACAACAATCGAGAACAAGAGCCTCGTCTTGACGACCGAGAACAATCGCCGAACCTCCGGGCCAGTCAGGGCCACCCTCGCCGATGTCGCACGCGCGGCAGGCGTTTCGATCAACACCGCGTCGCGGGCCTTCCGCGCACCGCAGACCGTTCGCCCGCAACTTCGCCAGGAAATCGAGGCAGCAGCCAACGCACTGTATTACCTGCCCAATCGCCTTGCCGGCGGACTGGCCGGAGCGCGCACCGACATCGTCGGTGTCATCATCCCCTCGCTATTCTATTCCGAGTTCGCCGAGACGCTGGAAGCCATGCAGACCACCCTTGAGGCGGCCGGTCTCGTCGTCATGCTCGGCAACAGCAGTTTCGACCCCGAGGAGGAACTGAGACTGGCCAGGGCGATGCTGAGCTGGCGACCCGCCGGGATCGGCCTCGTCGGCGTCGACCACCATCCCGAAGTCAAGCAACTCATCAAAAGGGAACAGTTGCCACTGGTTGAATTCTGGGATGTCTGCGAAGAGTGTCAGGACTGTGCCGTGGGCATGGACCATCGGGCCATCGGTGTCCAGCAGGCCGACCACCTCATTGACCAGGGCTGCCGCCGCATTGCCTATATCGGCTGCATTCGTTCCGGCGATCACCGTTCGCAAAAGCGTCTCGATGGCTGTTCCGCTTCGGTGCGCGAGCGTCTGGGGACGGAAATCCACCGCGCGATCGCCGCCGATGCCGCGTCACCTGCGGCGGGGAACTGTCTGGCCGGCGCCCTGCTCAGACAGCATGGGGATGTGGACGGCATCATCTGCAATGGCGACGTCGTCGCCTATGGAGTCCTCCATGCCTTGCGCGAAGCGGGCCGTGCCGTCCCCCGGCAGGTCAAGGTCATCGGTTTCGGCGACCGCAGTCCGTCCGAATATGTCCTGCCGTCGCTGTCCTCAATTCGCCCTCCACGCACCGATATCGGCATAGAGGCCGCCAGGATGCTGTTGCAGCGGATCGACACGGGTCAATCCGCCATCCGGACCTTCGAGACAAAACTGGTCGCCCGACAGAGCACGGCACAAACGGACGGTGTTTCCTGATGGGATCATATCATCGGGTGACTCAACGTCGCTTGATCAGGCCACCCAGAACACCGCGGACCAGGGTTCGGCCGAGCTGGCTGCCAACGCTGCGGGCAACCGACTTGGCCATGGCTTCGGCAACACCCTGTCGCCGACCGCCACCACCCATGAGGATCTGCGAGAAGAACCCGCCGGCACTACCTTCCGATGCCGGTGCAGCAGCAGCCCGATCCTTGCGCACCCGCGATGACGATGTCCCTTCGGCATTTCCACCGATGCGCCGGGCGGAGTGGAACTCTTCATCGACCTGATGCCGACGGGCCAGTGCCGCCTCGAATTGTGCCGCCGCAGCCTCCTCGGCATGCCCTTCAGTGCGCGCAGCCAGCGTCTCATAGGCCGACTCCCGATCAACGGCCTCATCATAGACGCCACGCACCGGACTGTAATCCATGGTCTGACGACGCTCTTCAGGCGTGATCGGCCCCATCCGTGACCGCGGTGGCCGGATTTTCGTGCGCTCGACCATCGACGGAATTCCACCCGGCATCAGGGTCGACACCAACGCCTCACCGACTGCCAACTGGGTAATGACATCTTCCGTCGAATAGGCAGGATTCGGTCGGAACGTCTCGGCAGCCACGCGCACCGCCTTCTGGTCGCGCGGGGTGAAGGCGCGCAGCGCATGCTGCACCCGATTGCCCAGCTGGCTCAGAATGTCGGGCGGGATATCGATGGGATTCTGGGTGACGAAATAGACACCCACTCCCTTGGAACGAATGAGGCGGACCACCTGTTCAACCTTGTTGATCAAGGCTTTGGGAGCATCGTCGAACAGCAGATGGGCTTCATCGAAGAAGAATACCAGTTTGGGTTTTTCGGGGTCTCCCACCTCCGGCAGTTGTTCGAACAGCTCCGACAGCAGCCACAACAGGAAGGTTGCGTATAATTGCGGGTTCTGCATGAGCCTGTCCGCGGCCAGCACATTGACGATGCCACGCCCGGAAAGATCCTGCCGCATCAGATCGTTCAGATCGAGCGCCGGCTCGCCGAAGAAATGTTCTGCCCCCTGCTGTTCGAGAACGAGCAGGCGCCGGAGGATGGCTCCGATCGAGGATTTGCTGACATTGCCATAGCTGGTGGTCAGGGCATTGGCGTTTTCGGCGATCAGGTTGAGCACCGCGCGCAGATCCTTGAGGTCGAGGATCAGCAACCCCTCATCGTCGGCCACCTGGAAGGCGATGTTGAGTACACCTTCCTGGGTGTCGTTCAGCTCCATGAGTCGCGCCAGCAGCAAAGGTCCCATTTCGGAGATCGTCGTGCGAACGGGATGGCCCTGTTCACCGAACAGGTCCCAGAAAACCACCGGAGAGGGCTCCGCACGGTAATCCGTGTCTCCCACCTCGACAGCGCGCCGGGTGAGCGAATCCCTGGCCTCGCCCGGCCGCGACAGCCCCGACAGATCACCCTTCACATCAGCGCAGAAGACAGGCACGCCCGCGCGGCTGAAGCCTTCCGCCAGGATCTGCAATGTCACGGTCTTGCCCGTACCGGTGGCACCGGCAACAAGGCCGTGCCGATTGGCCAGCCTGAGTGTGAGACTCTGCGGTGTCTCACCTTGACCGATCAATAGCGATGTTGCCTGGTCCACGCGCCCGATCCCGCTTTTCCTTCGCTGGTGAGCCAGTCATAATGGCAAACACCGCTTGTGAAAACGCTTCGATCCAGTCAGATGCACAGGGGAGCCGCTCCGCATCGGGAAACCTGATGTTGCCGATGATGGGAAATCGAGCATCTGCACCATGACGAGGAGACGCCCGGCCATGCCTGCCCCCACGCTCAATCCACAAATGGCGATCATCCTCGATCGGATGAAAGCAGCCGAACTTCCGTCCTACGCGACCATGTCGGCACCCGATGCCCGTGCGGAACAGGAAAGACGCAATGCCTACTGGAACGAGAATCCGCTGGAAATTGCACGTGTCGAGGAATTCACCGTACCGGGACCGTTCGGCGCACGAAGAATGCGCCTCTACGACAATGCCCCCTCGACTGCAACGAGACCCGCGCTTCTCTACCTGCATGGCGGCGGCTGGGTGATCGGCTCCATCGACAGTCACGACGTCATCGCACGTGAACTGGCGCGCCGTTCGGACTGCATCGTTGCAGCCTATGACTACAGCCTCGCCCCGGAGCATCCCTTTCCGCAGCCCCTTGAAGACTGCATCGCCGGTTTCGACTGGCTGATCGAAAACGGACGAAAGCTGGGAATTGACGCCGACCGGATCGCCGTGGGCGGCGATTCGGCCGGCGGCGGCCTGACCCTCGGCCTGGCCATGCACCAGCGTGACACCGGCGGCGTGAAGCCATCCTCACTGGTCCTGATCTACCCCACGGCCAGTGCGAGACTCGACCGGGAGAGCTTTTCGCGCTTCGGTGGCGGAGAATATGTCCTGTCGATGGAGCTGATGCACTGGTTCTGGAACCACCATGCTCCGGATCCGGCACAAAGGGCCGATACGCGCATCGAACTGGTGGATGCCGTCCTGAACGGATTACCGCCGATCTACATGGCCATAGCTGAATTCGACCCGCTGCGCGACGAGGGCGACCTGCTGCTCGACCGGCTCAAGGAAACCGACACACCTGTCGAATACCATATCTGGCGTGGTGTCACCCATGCCTGCCTGCCGATGATTCGCGATCTTGACCCGTGCGACACGTTCTTCCAGCAGATCGCGGATTTCCTCAGGCGCTGTCATTCACGACGCTGACAGGGTCCAACTTTGGGAAACAAGCCGATCAGGGACCCTTGCGCCTGCGGCCTGCACCCCGCCTGCGGTTTTGTGCCTCGCGGCGCTTTTCCTCACGTGTGCTGGATGGCCGCCAGGGCTTGAGGTCACCCTTGGTCGCGACCGGCTTGCCCATCAACTCGCCATCTTCCAGCCGCTTGATCTCGTCGCGCAGCCGAGCGGCTTCCTCGAACTCGAGATTGGCCGCGGCATCGCGCATCTTCTTTTCAAGTTCGCCAATATGCGCCTGCAGGTCGAGGCCAGTGAGCTGGACCGCATCCGGCCCGATATCCACGGTGACGTAATCACCATCACTTGTCGACTGTATGATGTCGTTGATCGTCTTGCGGATACTCTGCGGCGTGATCCCGTGTTCCTCGTTATAGGCCAGTTGCTTGGCACGACGCCGCTCGGTCTCGTCGATGGCGGCCTTGAGCGATCCGGTCATGGTATCGGCATACAGGATGCAACGTCCGTCGACATTGCGCGCGGCCCGGCCGATGGTCTGCACCAGTGATCGCTCCGAGCGCAGATACCCCTCCTTGTCGGCATCGAGGATCGCCACCAGTCCACATTCGGGGATATCCAATCCTTCGCGCAGAAGATTGATGCCAACCAGGACGTCGAACTTCCCCAGCCGGAGATCGCGGATGATCTCGATACGTTCCAGCGTGTCGATATCCGAATGCATGTAGCGCACCCGCACACCTTGCTCATGCAGGTATTCCGACAGGTCCTCGGCCATGCGCTTGGTCAGCGTGGTCACCAGCGTGCGCAATCCGCGCTCGCGCATGTCGCGACACTCGGCCAGCAGATCGTCGACCTGATGCTCGACCGGCCGAACGATCACCGCCGGATCCACGAGACCGGTGGGGCGGATGACCTGCTCGGCGAACACGCCGCCGGTACGCTCCAGTTCCCAATCGCCCGGCGTTGCCGAAACGTAGATGGTCTGCGGCCGCATCGCGTCCCATTCCTCGAACTTGAGCGGACGGTTGTCGCGGCATGACGGCAGACGGAAGCCGAACTCGGCCAGCGTGTTCTTGCGGGCAAAGTCGCCCTTGTACATGCCGCCCACCTGCGGCACCGCCACATGGCTCTCATCGACAAACAACAGCGCATTCTCGGGGATATATTCGAACAGGGTCGGTGGCGGCTCGCCGGGATTGCGACCCGTGAGAAAGCGCGAGTAGTTCTCGATGCCGGGACAGCTACCCGTTGTCAGCATCATCTCCAGGTCGGCGGTCGTCCGCTGTTCGATCCGCTCGGCTTCGAGAAGTTTGCCCTCCGCCTGAAAATCCGCGAGGGTGGTCTTCAGTTCGGCCTTGATGCCCTCGATCGCCTGCTGAAGCGTCGGTTTCGGCGTCACATAGTGGCTGTTGGGGTAGAGCTTGATACGTTCCAGCCGCTCGACCTTCTTGCCGGTCAGGGGATCGATGGCGTGGATGTCCTCAATATCATCGCCGAACAGGGAAAGTCTCCAGGCCGTGTCATCAAGATGGGCCGGGAAAATCTCCAGCGTGTCGCCTTTCGAGCGGAAGGTTCCACGGGAAAAATCCAGTTCATTGCGCTTGTATTGCAGTTCCACCAGCGCCCGCAGCAAGCGCTGGCGCTCGATCTTCTGCCCCTTGCGCAGGGTCATCGTCATCGATGCGTAGACTTCCGGCGATCCGATACCGTAGATGCATGACACCGATGCCACGATGACGACATCATCACGTTCGAACAAGGCACGGGTCGCCGAATGCCTCATCCGGTCGATCTGTTCATTCACCGAGGAAGTCTTCTCGATATAGGTATCCGACCGCGGTACATAGGCTTCGGGCTGGTAATAGTCGTAGTAGCTGACAAAATACTCGACCGCATTGTGCGGAAAGAAGCTTTTGAACTCGCCATAGAGCTGGGCGGCGAGGATCTTGTTGGGGGCGAGAATGATCGCCGGTCTCTGCATCTGCGCGATGACATGGGCCATGGTGAAGGTCTTGCCCGACCCGGTCACACCGAGCAGCACCTGATCGTTCTCGCCGTCCCGCAACCCTTCGATCAGCGCCGCAATGGCCGCCGGCTGGTCTCCCGACGGGCTGAACCCCGAGACCAGCTGGAAGGGCTGCCCGCCTTCCGGACGCTGGATCAGGTCCGGTGCATGGGCCACCGCGCGAAGCATGTCGAGTGCCGTGGTATTATCCTGCTGCATGGACGGAAAATGGCTTTTCCGACCGGCAGGCGCAAGAGCTTCCGGCCGCCCCCTTCCGACAAACGGACACATCGCATCCCCCGGTCTTCCATCAGGCGGGATGGCAAGCCGCATGCGGCTTGCCTCGCCGGTGGCATGATCGTACCGTCGCTGCGTCATGCCACTTTGATCTTGCTGGATACGGGGAGAGAACATGCGCAAGAACAGACTTCGCCAGTTGTGGGCCGAAGGCAAGGGGACGGTCAACGCCTGGTGCTCCACACCAAGCAGTTTCACTGCCGAGATCATGGCCCATCAGGGATGGGATTCGGTTACCGTCGACTGCCAGCACGGCCTCATCGACTATCAGGTCGCAGTGACCATGCTGCAGGCCATCTCGACCACCGAGACCGTGCCGCTGGTGCGCGTTCCGTGGCGCGAGCCGGGCATTCTCATGAAGATGCTCGATGCCGGCGCCTACGGGGTCATCTGCCCCATGGTCAATACCGTCGAGGAAGCCCGAGAACTGGTCGAGCACTGCTCCTACCCGCCGTTGGGCCAGCGCAGCTTCGGCCCGATCCGGGCAACGATCTATGGCGGTGCCGACTATGCCAAGCACGCCAATGACGAGGTACTCGTGATCGCCATGATCGAGACCAAGAAGGCGCTCGACAATGTCGACGAGATCATGGCCGTCAAGGGGCTGGACGGGCTCTATATCGGCCCCGCCGACCTTGCCAACTCGCTGGGCGTGGCGCCGGGTTTCGATCCCACCGACAAGGGCGTGCTCAAGGCGATTGCCGACATCCTCGCCGCCGCCAAGAAACACGGCAAGTTCGCCGGCATTCATTGCGGCTTCCCGGCTTTCGGCCGCCGCATGGTCGACGATGGTTTCAACTTCGTCACGTTGATGAACGACACGCGTATCATGACGCTCAAGGCGCAGGAATTCCTCGAGGAATTCCGTTCCGCACCCGCCGGCGGTCCCCAGAGCTCGACCTACTGAAACGGGGGATGCCACGCACGTGAAGAAAGTCCTGGTCGTCGGCAAGGTGTGTGAGGAAGCACTTGACCTCCTGCGCGCCCGCGCCGACATCGAGATCGCACAGGCGCCCGATGGACCGTCGGAGAGCTTTGCCGACAAGGTTCCGGGCATTTCCGCGATCCTGTTGCGCACCTCGATGTTCGGCCGGGAGCTGATCGCCAGCGCACCCGACCTCGAAGTCGTATCGCGCCATGGCGTCGGCTATGACAATGTCGATGTCGAGGCTCTGAACGAGCGTGGCATCCCTCTTGCCGTGTCGGCCACCGCCAACAACATCTCGGTGGCCGAACACGCCCTCTTCATGATGCTGGAGCTAGCCAAGGCGGGCCGCCCCCACGATGCGGCCATTCGCGCCAACAACTGGTCCATCCGCCTCCAGACCCGCGCCATCGAACTCAGCGGATCCACACTCCTGCTGGTGGGATTCGGCCGCATCGGCAAGGCGGTGGCACCACGGGCACTCGCACTGGGCATGACGGTTCTCGTCCGCGATCCGTACGTGAACGATGCCATCATCCGCGCCGCCGGCTGCGTCCCCGCGGAGGACCTCGAATCCGGGTTGCGGCAGGCCGACATCGTCAGCCTGCACCTGCCGCTCGATGCCGGTACCCGCAACATGATCGACGAGGCGGCCCTTGTTTCGATGAAGCCCGGCGCGATGCTGATCAATACCGCCCGTGGCGGCCTCGTCGACGAGCACGCCCTGGCGCGCGCCCTGCGGGCCGGGACGATCCGCTCAGCCGCCCTCGACGTGCTGCTGGAGGAACCCCCGCCAGCAGACCACCCCCTCCTCGACATCGACAACGTCCTGCTGTCGCCGCACAGTGCGGGCGTCACGCAGCAATCCATGCTGCGCATGGGAACCGAAGCCGCGCAGAACATCCTCGACATTCTCGATGGCAGGCGCGACCCCGGCGTCATCGTCAATTACGAACGGATCGGCTGAGGCGGTCAGACGGCCTCGTTGCGTTCGGCGCGCGGCGTCTTGCCGAACATCTGCCGGTAGCAGGTCGAGAAATGCGAGGCGGAGACGAAGCCACAGGCGCAGGCGATGCTCATGATCGGCAGGTCGGTCTGGTAGAGCAGGTGCCGGGCGCGTTCCAGCCGCAGTTCGAGATAGTATTGTGCCGGTGTCCTTCCCAGATGCCGGCGGAACAACCGTTCGAGCTGGCGGCGCGACAGGCCCACATATTTGGCCAGCAGTTCCTGGCTCAGCGGCTCCTCGATATTGGCCTCCATCAGTTCGATGGCCATGATGAGCTTGGGGTGATGCACCCCCAGCCGCATGCGGATCGGCATGCGCTGACGATCCTGCGGTCCACGGATGCGGTCGAGCAGGCACTGCTCGGAGACCTTGGTCGCCAGTTCCTCGCCATGCGACGTGCCGATCCGGTTGAGCATCAGATCGAGTGGTGCGGTGCCGCCCGAACAGGTGAAACGGTTTCGGTCGACCTCGAAGAGATCGGCGGCGACATCGAGGTCGGGGAACGCCTCGACAAAGCCCGGCAGATTCTCCCAATGGATGGTGCAGCGGTGATCCGATATCAGCCCGGCGCGCGCCAGGATGTGAGCGCCCGTGCACAGGGCTCCGATCATCGCGCCGTGGCGATCGACCCGTCGCAGCCATGCCATGACGTCCTTGTCGCAATAACGTTCCGCCCCCACGCCGCTGCACACGATCACCGTCGGCATGCCTTGTCCGACCTTGAACTCGAGTTGCTCCATGGCAAGGTCGACCTGGACGGCGGCACCATTGCTCGCACGCACGGGCTCGCCATCGCGCGATATCAGCAGCCAGCGATAGAGCGATCTGCCCGATACGCGGTTGGCGATGCGCAAGGGCTCGATCGCAGACGAGAAGGCGATCATCGAGAAATCGGGAACAAGCAGAAAGGCCATGACTTCGCTTTCATGCGAAGCTCCCCTGTCTGCCAACACCATGTTCGAACTTGATGCGTCCATGGTCCCCGAGGCCCGCTGCTGACTCGATCCTCACATCGTGATTGATTCAGACCTAGCACGGATTTCAGTGCAGACCTACAGAATGAGGGTACGCAAAAGCCGTTGGCAATGCTTGACGTCGTCGTGCCTTTACGTCACAAAGCGCCCGTCTCGTGGCGGGCGTAGCTCAGTTGGTTAGAGCGCCAGGTTGTGGCCCTGGAGGTCGCGCGTTCAAGTCGCGTCGCTCGCCCCACTTTTCCCATCGACCGGATATGTTCGAACGAGCCGGACCATGATAACGGTCGCATGGCGCAACTATCGCTCGACGAGCGCCCGCAGCAGGACCGATGGCTCGATCATGCCGATGACCTGCCCGTTATCATCCTCGACATGGAATGGCCCGTGACCGGCTGCACTGCATCTGACCAGGTCTTGCATGGCCGTCCGCGTTCGGCAGAACACGGCCGACGGAGGCGATCCCGGTTCGCTCATCAGCGTGTCGATGTTCACGGCATCCGTCGATGACGGCGGACCATCCGCCGGACACATCAGGGATCCCGCCGTCAGGACACGCAACGGGTTCACATTGTTGACAAAACTGCGCACGTAATCGTTTGCCGGCCGGGTGATGATCGTTTCGGGCGTACCCGACTGGACGATGCGCCCCCCTTCCATGATGGCAATACGATTGCCGAGCTTGATGGCCTCATCGAGGTCGTGGCTGACGAAGATGATGGTCTTGCCCAGCTGTCGCTGCAAATCCAGCAACTCGTCCTGCAACCGGTCGCGGATGAGCGGATCAAGCGCCGAGAACGGCTCGTCCATCAACAGGATGTCGGCGTCCGTGGCCAGCGCCCGCGCCAGCCCGACACGCTGCTGCATCCCGCCGGACAACTCGTGTGCATGCTTGTCCGCCCACTCGCCCAGATGCACCAGCTCCAGCTTCTCGCGAACGATGCGCTCGCGCCCGGCCGGATCGATACCGCGCAGCTCCAGGCCAAAGCCGACATTCTCGGCGACCGTGCGCCAGGGCAGCAGTGCGAACTGCTGGAACACCATGGCAATGCGCCGGGTGCGCAGGCGCCGCAGGGTTGCCCGGCCGCAGCGGACGACATCGGCAGGCCGTCCCTCGTCCTCGATCAGGACTTCTCCCCGCGTCACCTTGTTCAATCGGTTGACGGCCCGCAACAGGGTCGATTTGCCCGACCCTGACAATCCCATTAGGACAAATATTTCACCGCGCTCGACGGCAAGGCAGCATTGCGCGGCACCCAGCACCTGTCCCGTCTTGTCGAGAATCTCCTCGCGGCGTTTGCCTTCGTCGATGAAGGGCAATGCCCGTTCGGGTCTGTCGCCGAAGACAATGTCGACATCGCGAAATTCAACAGCAGCTACAGAACTCATCGTTCAGGCTTCCGACAGACGCGGTCGAGTACGATGGCAAGAATGACGATCGCCAGGCCCGCTTCGAACCCGTTGGCGATATTCACCGTATTGAGAGCGCGGACCACGGGTTTCCCGAGCCCGCCCGCCCCGACCAGCGCCGAAATGACGACCATCGACAGTGAAAGCATGATGCACTGCGTCAGCCCGGCCATGATGGTCGGCATGGCATGCGGCAGTTCGACCTTCCACAACAATTGCGAAGAAGTCGCTCCAAAGGCCTCGCCCGCCTCGATCAGCGGCTTCGGCACGTTCGATATCCCCAGATGAGTGAGCCGTATGGGTGCCGGCAGCGCGAAGATCACGGTCGAGATCAGCCCCGGCACAACTCCAAGCCCGAAGAGGATCAGCGTCGGAATGAGATAGACAAAGGTCGGTATCGTCTGCATCAGGTCGAGTACCGGTCGCAGACCGGCATAAAGCCATGGCCTGTGGGCCGCGGCGATCCCGACGGGCACTCCCACCAGCATGCACAGCGCGGTGGCGAATACCACCAAAGCGAGCGTTTCGATGGTCTCGTCCCAATAGCCCAGATTGACGATCAACAGCAGTCCGAGAAGAATACCAACGGAGAGTTTTACCGATCGCTGCAGGATATAGCTGCCGCCTGCCATCAAGACGACCAGCACCGGCCATGGCAACCATTGCAGGATGTCGATCAGCCCCTCGATGAGACCACCAACGACATCGGAAATGAAGTTGAACAGCCAGGCAGCATGATCGTTGAGGAAGTCGACCCCACTCTCCATCCATTTGCCGAGCGGGATCTTGTACTTCTGGATAAAATCCAACGATCAGAGCCCGAGATGCGAGGTCACGGCCGTCAGCCCCTCATTGCCGTCGACAGTGGTGACGTCATCGAGCCACGCATCGAGAACTTCGGGATGCTCCTTGAGCCATGCGGTGGCCGCATCGGCCGGTTCCTTCCCGTCATCGAGAATGCCGGACATGACCTCATTTTCCATCTTCAGGGAAAATTTCATATTCGTCAGCAACTTGCCGACATTCGGGCATTCATCGAGGTAGCCTGCCCGGACATTGGTATGCACCGTCGCGCCACCGTAATCGGGCCCGAACCAGTCATCGCCGCCTGACAGATAGGTGAGATCGAAATTGGCGTTCATCGGGTGCGGCTCCCACCCCAGGAACACGATGGGATCCTGATTGCGGGCCGCTCTTGCCACCTGTGCGAGCATCCCCTGCTCGGAACTCTCGACAACCTCGAACTGTCCCAGTCCGAAGGCGTCCTCGTCGATCATCTGCTGGATCAGGCGGTTGCCGTCATTGCCCGGCTCGATGCCGTAGATCCTGTCATCCAGCCCGTCGGCAAATTTCCCGATATCGGAAAAATCGCGCAATCCCTGCTCGGCCAGATAAGTCGGCACCGCCAGTGTATATTTCGCACCTTCGAGATTGACGCCCAGATCCTCAACCGAACCATCGTCCAGATAAGGGCGGATATCCGCTTCCATCGTCGGCATCCAGTTGCCGAGGAAGACGTCGATATCCTTGTTGCTCAGGCTCTTGTAGGTGACCGGGACGGCCAGTATCTCCGCACTCGGCTGATAGCCCAGCCCCTCAAGGACGGCGGCCGCAAGCGCGGTGGTGGCGGTAATGTCCGTCCAGCCCACATCGGAAAAGCGCACCTGATGGCAACTCTCCGGATCGGCGGCCGACACCGGTGTGATCATGGCAGGGGTAACCAGAAGGCTCAGGCCCAGGCTCAATGACAGGACAATCTTCAAGATGCCTCTCCCGACTGAGTGTTATCAGCCCCACTGTGCAGCCTGAAGGACATGCTTGCAAGTCGGCCCTCCGGCTACTGGTCTTCCTCCTCAGGCGACAAGACGGGCAAGCCGGCGGAGATCTTGCGGTGTCGTCGTCGGAAAACCGAAAAATTCCAGATAGGCCGGGATCTGTTCGAACAGCATGTCGGTCCCCACCTGGGTGGTACAGCCGCGTGCACGACAAGCCGCGAGAAAGGGTGTTTCCTCTACCGTCAACACGACCTCGCCGACAAAGGTCGACGGATCGATACGATCCACATCCAGCGGCAAGGGATCGCCGGCATTCATGCCGAGCGGCGTGGCATTGGTGACGATGTCCCATCCCGAAGGATCCCTCGTTCCGCAAACGATCTCGACATCGGGATAGTGAGCGGCAATCCGTGCAGCCAGCGCATCGACCGCCGGCGCACGCAGGTCGCACAGGCCGATGCGCGAGACCCCGGCACCGGCCAACGACGCGGCTATGGCCGAACCGGCGCCGCCGGCGCCGATCACCAGCGCGGAAGCTCCCTCGGCAGTGGGTCCCTTGCGCCCGAGGCCGCGCACGAAGCCTTCGCCATCGAACATTTCGCCCACGAGCCGACCCTCATCGTCCCGGCGCACGGCGTTGCAGGCCCCGCAGATGCGCACGGCGGTGCTCGCCTCGTCGAGAAGCTTCACCACCTCGACCTTGTGCGGCATGGTGATCAAGGCCCCCGCGAAGTTCCTCAGGCGGGCCACATGACGCATGAAGATCGGGAAATCCTCGGGCTCGCAACCCATCGGCACGACAACCGCGTTGATGCCGACATTCTCGAAATAGGGATTGTAGATCATCGGCGCACGAAAGCTGCTGGTCGGAACTCCCAGATGGGCGATTACCTGTGTGTGGCCGTTGATCTCGACCGTCATTATTCCTCCACAACGCCGAAGTCATCAATCCGGCAAAACAATCAGCCCGACAGGTTCCCCCGGACGGAACTATACGCCAATCACCTGGGCGATCCGCCGCAGCGCAAGGCCGTAGCCCTGCGTGCCGAATCCGGCGATCACCCCGTCGGCGCGCAGGGAAACGTAGGAATGGTGGCGGAATGCCTCGCGCTTGTGGACGTTGGAGATATGAACCTCGAACACGAGCCCGTCGAAGGCATTCAGCGCATCGAGAATGGCCACGGATGTATGGGTGTAGGCGCCGGGGTTAATGATGATCGCCGCGGCATCCTCGCGCGCCTCATGGACCAGGTCGATGAGGCGATGCTCGGCATTCGATTGCTCGAAGCGGATGGAAAGGCCCAATTCGCCCGCAAGTCCGGCACAGACGGCCTCGACATCTGCCAGCGTCTCGCGGCCATAGATCTCCGGCTGGCGCTTGCCGAGAAGATTGAGGTTCGGGCCATTGAGGATGTAGACGAGCTTACTCACGATTCGTGGTCTTTCATGATGTTCTCTCCCCGGACGGGTCGGCACGGCTCAAAGGCCATCCCGCCTCGCCAATCCGCTCTCAGGTGTCCAGCCAGGCCTGTTCGCGGCTGGACAGATGAATGGCTTCCACCAGTTCCTGAATGCGAAGACCGGCACGGAAGTTGAAGGGTTCCGGTTGTTCGCCGCCAATGGCGCGCGCAAAGCCGGCAACCTCGATGGCCTTGAGGTCGTTGAAGCCCAGTTGATGGCCAGGTGCAACGCAGAACTGGCCGTAGGGCTGATGCTCCGGTCCGGCCTCGATGCGGGTGAAACCGCACCGTCCCGTTCTCCCGCCCGCCGAATAGACATGCAGTTCGTTGAAGCGTTCCTGGGTGAAGAACAATCCACCCCTGCTGCCGTAGACCTCGAAATCGTGCTGCATCTTGCGACCGGTGGCCATCCAGTTGGCTTCGATCGTGCCGCTGGCGCCATTGGCGAAACGCAAAAAGGCACGGGCCATGTCGTCGACCTCGACGGCCCGCATGCCGCCCTGTACGTCGGGCCGCTCGCCGATCACGGTCGTGACGTCGCCCATCACCCGGCTGATCGGCCCGAGGAGAAACTCGGCGGTCGCAAGCGCATGGCTGCCGATATCCGCGAGCGCTCCCCCGCCTGATGGATCGTGACGGAATGTATAGGGGGATCGTGCGTCGGCCATGTAATCCTCGGCATGGATGCCGCGATAGCTGCGGATCTCTCCGAGTTCACCCGCGGCAATCATCTCGCGGGCGAGCGCGAGCATGGGATTGCAAAGATAGTTGAACCCCACCTGCGTACGCACACCAGCCGCCTCCGCCGCCTCGGCCATTTCGCGCGCGTCCGCGGCGCGCGGTGCCAGCGGTTTCTCGCAATAGACATGCTTGCCGGCGGCAATGGCCGCCAGCGCCATCTCCTTGTGAAGGGCATTGGGAGCGGTGATGTCGACCATATCGATTTCGGGATCTTCCACCATGCATCGCCAGTCGGCGGTCGAACGGCCGAAGCCCATACGGGCGGCCGCTACCCGGGCGGCCTCGTCGCTGATGTCCGCCAGTGTGTGCAGTTCGAAATCGAATGGCAGGTCGAATACCTTGCCGGCAGCCGCGAACCCGAATAGATGGGCCTTGCCCATGAAGCCCGAGCCGATCAGGCCGATGCGCAGTTTCGGTTTTGCAGCCATGTGGCGAAGCTCCCTGAAAGCCCCGGGACGTCCTATGTCAATAAACCCCGGTTGACGGCATCGGCTCCAGATAGAAATAACCGACCGCCGCACCGATAGCGGCGATCAGCAGGACCAGCAACAGGATCTTCCACATGCTGTAAGGACGTTCACCCTGCACCTCGCCGTTCTGGCCGTTGACCGACACATGGTAGGACTTTCCCCCATAGCGGAATGCACCCAACCACAACGGCAACAGGATGTGCTTGAAGGTCGTCTCGCTGTGGCGAATGTCCATCTGGCTGATCTGTTGCAGATCGCCACCGATATCCATGCGGACATCGGACGCGATCCGGTTCTTCATCTTCTCGCGCGCGACGCTGAACCCGTCGCCGAGCTCGATGCGGTAGGACTCAGCCTGAAAGCCGGTGACATAATGTGCGGAATAGGGCTTGAGACCGCCGAGATCCCACGGTTCCAGCCGGTCGGTCATCCATGTGGGCAGCGATTTCGAAGCCAGCACCAGCACATCGTCGAAATGCCGCCTGACACGTCCCCGCGCGGGATACCAGCGCACCTTCTGCACCATCTTCGTCTGGACCACATCGCGACCATTGACGCGCGTGCGGACCTGCACGGGTTCCAGGTAGATCTCGCCACGACGGCCGACATAATCGGTCTGCGTATCGCTGTCATACGTCCAGTATGGCAGATAGACACCGTGCAGCGCACCGCTCACCTGTCCCATGCGGCGAAGCCTGTTCGGCGCGAACCAAAGCCCCTGCAACCACGAACGGACCCGCTCGCGCGCACGTGCTTCGGGAACCTCGAACGGCAGTACCGCCTGCGGCTTGATCTGGCGTTGAACACCGGTGTCGGTGACGATCGACTGGCCGCAGAACGGGCACTCGCCGGCGTGCCGGTTGGCATCGAAGGTGAAACTCGCATTGCAGCTCGAACAGGTGACAAGCTGGACATCTTCCAAGGGCGCGGAATGTCCACTTCGGCGAAGTGCCGCCTCCAGATCCTGTTCAACAATCGCCACATCGACCGTCTGGATGCGGTTCACGTGGCCGCAATACTGACACTCCAGCTCTCCCCGACCGGGGGCATAGGACAGCACCGCGCCACAGCTCTCGCAGGTCAGTTGCGCTTCACGCAAGGCATGGTCACTGCCGGGCTCGACCGCAGGCTCGACTTCCCGACGTCCCCAGGGACCGATACCCATCGATCAGGGAGTGCCTCCACCGGGAATGGGCGGCGGGGTAGAGCCGAAAAGACTGGCAAGATCGCCCCGCTTCGAGGCAGCCTCCCAGCCAGCCATGCCTTCGGTCCACACCAGCGTGTCGCGGGTCAGCTCGCCACGGGCACTCATCGCTTGCAGGGTCGCGACATCGAACGGCCCCGTCGCCTGCCCGCCCTTTGCCACGTGATAGCGCGTGGCCGACGGCAGTGGCGGCGGTGCCGCCGCACCGGCTGCCGGCATACCCGAATTTCCCTGCTGCTGCATGGCATTGGCCATCTGCTGTGCCATGGCCATTCCCATGCCCATGCCGAGCCCCGCGGCAGCTCCCCCGTCTCCCGGATTGGCTGCCGCCGTGCGCATCGCCTCGGCTGCCTGGAACTGGGAATAGCGTGACAGGTCGCCGACCATGCCTATCGAGGTCCGTCGGTCCATCGCTTCCTCGACTTCCTTCGGCAGCGAGATGCTCTCGACGAGCAGCTTGGTCAGTTCGAGACCGTAATTGGCAAATTCCGGCGCAATCCGCCCCGTGACGAAATTCGACAGGTGATCGTTGTTGGCGGCTAGATCGAGCAGCGGAATGCCGGAACTGCCGAGCACGGCCGTGAAGCGCGTGACAATGACATTGCGCAGCTGGTTGCTGATCTCGCTGGTGGTGAAATGCTCGTCCGTGCCGACAATCTCGCGCAGCAGCACCGCCGGGTCCGTGATACGGATCTCGTAGGTACCGAACGCGCGAAGCCGAACCATGCCGAATTCCGGGTCGCGCACGATCACCGGATTCTTCGTTCCCCACTTGAGGTCGGGATACCGGCGCATGTTGAAGAAATAGACCTCGGCCTTGAACGGGCTCTCGAAGCCGTGACGCCAGTTCTGCAGGGTCGAGAGAATGGGCAGGTTGGCCGTCAGCAACTCATACATGCCGGGACCGAACACATCGGCCACCTCGCCCTCGTTGACGAATACCGCCATCTGACCTTCACGCACGGTCAGCTTGGCGCCATGCTTGATTTCGTTGCCATAGCGTTCGAAGCGCCAGACGAGCGTGTCCGGACTGGAATCGGTCCATTCGATGACGTCGACGAATTCGCCGAAAATCTTGTCCATGAGCGCCATGGCAAATGCTCCATGATTGAGTGAAAGCCCGACCGGCGACGGCTACCGGCAACAGCGGCAGCCGAACGCCGTTTCGGGCTTCATGTCAGGCCCGCCGCCGGCAGGGCCTCATGCCTTCGGCAGTTCCTTGCCGACTGTTTCGGCGCGTGCCGATGCCGCCTGCAGGGCCTCTTTCAGCTGATGCTCGGCCTCGGCAAGCTGGTGTTCGGCCTCGCGCCGCTTGACCTTGCCCTCGTCAGCGATGCGCAGGCTGTCCTCGATCGTGGCGATCAGCTGCTCGTTGGCCGCCCGAACCGTATCGATGTCGAAGACCCCCCTTTCGACCTGTTCGCGAACCTGCTGGTTCACCTGCCGCAGATTATCGGCATTACTCTTTAACAGATCGTTGGTGAGATCCGTCGCAGCCTTCACCGCATCGGCGGCCTGCCCGGAACGGTAGACGGTGATCGCCTGGGCAAGCTGCTGGCGCCACAGCGGCACGGTATTGGCAAGGGTCGAATTGATCTTGGTGATCAGCGACTTGTCATTCTCCTGCACCAGCCTTATCGATGGCAGGCTCTGCATGGTGACCTGCCGCGTCAGCAGCAGGTCATGCACGCGGCGTTCGAGATCATCGCGGGCCGAACGCAGGTCCCGCAGCTTTTGCGACTGGATGACATCGTCCTGGTTCCCGACAGCTTCGGCGAGCTTGGGAATGATCGTCTCGTCCAGTTCCTTCAGCTTCGCCCGTCCCGCAGCGACATAGATCTCCAATGTGCGGAAATAGTCGAGATTGGCATCGTAGAGCTTGTCGAGCTTGGTGATATCGGTGAGCAGAGTGGTCTTGTGCCGCTCCAGATCGTTGGTGATCCCGTCGATCTGCTCGCGCACCGTCTCGTACTGGTCGAGATAGTCCTGCAACTTGTTGTTGCCCATGCCCAGCATGCGCTCGAACCAGTTGGGCTTGTCGGTAGGATCGATATCCTCGAATTTCAGCTCGCGCAGCTTGCTGACCATGGTGTTGAGTGCCTGTCCGGCCGGCCCCACATCCTTGGTGCGAACCTCTTCGAGCATCGAATCCGAAATGGTCGTCAGCTGCTGCTGAGCCTTGGAACCGAAGAAGATGATCGAACTGGTATCGCCCATGTCGATTTCCTGCACGGCCTGGGCCACGGCCTTGCTGGCGTCGCCATCGAGGTCGATCTGCAGGTCATGGGCCAGCTCACGGGACAGCACCTGGATGCTGTCGGCGAGTTCGGCCGTCGCCACCGGCAACGGCGGAGGTGCGGTGCGCTGCATTTCGGGTTGTTCACTCATGGCTCACTTTCCCTCCCTCGGGTCGATTGTTCGCATTGAAATCCTGGCAATGGCCAACGTTCGCCAACGGACTGTCATCCGGCGATGCGCCGTCAATGGACACCTTCCTTCTCAAGCTGGGTGCGCAGCACGTCGATCTGTACTTCCAGATCGAGACTGTCATTGCGCTTGAGAACTTCTTCCTGTTCGCCGAACACCTTCTCGACCGTCTCCAGAACGTGACGGAAGCTCTCGGCCAAAGGCGTATTGGCGAGGTCATTCTGCTGTTCGCGATATTTGCGCACTACATCACGGGTGCCATCGAGGTAGGTGACGAAGAACCGGCGCGCCCGGCGCAGATCGCCGGGCGTCCTCTCCACCTGGGCGAGCACGGCCCGGGCCCGGGCCGCGATCCTGCCGAGACGCTCGCTGAGTTCGCGATTGTGCAGTTCGCGGGCGTTCAACTCGATCTCGCGGATCTTGTTCTCGGCCTCGCTCACCGCCTCGATCACATCCTCCGAACGCAGGCCCGCGCGCGCGGCCAGATCCTCGTCGATATCCTTGCGTCCCATCGGATCGAGGCCATAGGCCATGACGCAGCCGCCCCCGCCCAGAACGGCATAGAGTATCGACATGAAGAGGCCGGAGCCATGCGACAGCCAGGCCAGACAGAAGACCGAGGCGGCGACCAGCGCGGCGCCGAACAGCTTGCGTGGACCGGGAGGACGCGCAATCCGGCGGGCATTGTAGGAGGCTTCGGCTTCGAGCCCCTTCTGCACGAAGGTTCCGGCGACGATCAGCAGGCCGAAGCTCGCGACGGCACCGAGCGTGCGGAAGAAGCTTCCGGTCATCAGCCCCGAAATCGCCGGCAAGGCGATGAACAGCGGCAGGATCCGCAATGCCATCGGCTTGGCCACGACCGGCAGCGAACCCGGTTGCGGCGATTGCTGCGCCGGATCGACGCCCGACCCGACCCGTCTCGAAAACTGGCTCATGACGACCTCCGGCCCGTCTGCGGATGCCGGATCATCAAAATACCGATCCGAGCGAAAGAATGACGATGATCAGTGTCATCAACGCAATGCCGAGCGTATTCGATGCCTTGTTCAACTGTCCTCTCGCTCTTGCCCGACCTTCCCCTGCCGACCACGAAACGTTCAAGGGAGGAGGAAGGTCGCCGGTTGGTAACTCCAAGTATCAGGGGCATGACCGTGGAAACATGCCCGTTAGACATGGTGGCAATGTTCCCGCGACGCAATATGGATGGTGCGGCCGACCCACCATTATGCACCTCACGCCCGTGGAATACGACACCGAAAGTGTCGAATCATCACCGGGTGTGTGCAATAGGGAATGTCCCGTTCATTTCACAGCAGGAACATGCGTATTAATACGGACTCGAACCCCATGATATTCCAGGACTTGTGCACATTCCCGATACCGGGACCCTTGCCATAGCGGCAAAATACGCCGCACGCAGTGTGGCGTGGCTATCGGCAAGCTCGCGATACGCTGCTAGGATCGGCCCGCGCGTCATGATCAGCGCCCTCGGTGGCGCTTGCGAAATCTACGGGAGGTTGACTGATGAAATCCGTCCTTTGCGGCGTCGCCGCCGTCGCCCTGCTTGCCGCCACATGTCAGGCCCAGGCGGCCGACCGTGTCTATGGCGTCCTGATGAAGACCCTTTCCAATCCATTCTGGGGTGCCATGGAACAGGGCGTGAAGGATGCCTCGCAAGCCGAGGGTGTGGAATACTACCTTCAGGCCGTCGAAAGCGACCAGGCGGCCGAGCCGCAGCTCAACGTCTGCAACACCATGCTTGAGCACAACCCGACGGCGATGATCACTGCTGCCATCAACTCGACCAATCTTCTCCCCTGCCTCAAGCAGGCGACCGAGCGCAATATTCCTGTCGTGGACCTCGATGCCAATCTCGACCGTGAGATTGCCGCCGAGGCCGGTGTCGACGTCGCATTCACGATCGGATCGGACAACGAGGCGGCCGGTGCGCTGGGTGCGGACTACCTGATCTCGGAACTGGGCGGCGATGCCACCGGGGCGGTGCTGGTGATCGAGGGATTGTCCGGCAACATCACCGGACAAAAGCGTGCCCGCGGCTTCACCGACAAGCTCAAGACGGCAGCACCGGGCCTTGAGGTGGTCGCATCGCTGCCGGGCGACTGGGACCGCGGCAAGGCGGCCAACATCACCACCGACGTCCTGACCCGTTTCCCCGACCTCAAGGCCATCTTCGCCGCCAATGACGGCATGGCGCTGGGTGCCGTCGAGGCCGCCTACGCCGCCGGCAAGGGCGACGACATCGTCATCATCGGTGTCGACGGCAATGTCGATGCGGTGGAGAGCATCAAGGAAGGCCGGCTGAATGCCTCCGTCGCCCAGCTTCCCTACCTCATCGGCAAGGAAGCCGTCGAAAATGTCACGAAGCTGCTTCAGGGCGGCAGTGTCGAAACGACCATCTACGTGCCGACGCTGGTGCTGACCAGGCAGGTTCTGGAGGACAATACGGATCCACTGCTCGACTACGTGAAGTAACCGATACCCACACGCAGTCGCGGGAAACGCATTGGGCCGGCATCTCCATGCCGGCCTTCTCCATTCCACACTCCACGCGGCGACAATGCCGGCTTCAGTTCACGTAATATCGCTGGTACTTGCCATAATATTGCCCGACATCGCCATAGCCGTAATAGGCATGCTTCCTGACATTGACCTGGGTGAGCACCGAACCGGCAACGCTGGCGTTGATCTCGCGCAGATGGGCAAGTCCGTTGCGGGCTGCCTCGATCCGGGTCTTTTCCCATTGTGTCGCAAAGATCACCTTGTCGACCAGAAGCGCGACGATCTTGCTGTCGGTAACACCCAGCAGCGGTGCCGAATCGATCACGACATAGTCGTAGTGGCTGCGCAGGACACTGATGAGCCGGCGCATTCTGCGGCTGGAGAGGATATCGGTGGGGTTGGCCGTCTGGCGGCGGACCGGCAGGATATCGATGCCACTTTCCTCATCGTGGAGAATGACTTCGCTCAGCTTCCTTTCACCGGCCATCACCTCGACGAAACCGGCTTCCGGCTCGAGCGGCAGGTCGCGATGCACGCTGGGATGGCGCAGATCCAGGTCGACCAGAATCACCCTTTGCGCCGAACGGGCGGCAAAGGTGGCAAGGCTCAGCGACAGCGTGGTCTTTCCCTCCTGCGGCAGTGCCGATGTGACCATGACCACCTTGGGGGGACTGTCGACATCGGATAGCTGCATCGACGTGTAGATCGCCCGCATGGCCTCGGCATAGGCCGAGAGCGGCTTCTTGATCAGATACTGGTGGGGATATTCGCCGCGGCGGAGCCCCTTGATGCCGGGCACCAGCCCGAGCGCTGCCAGCCCCAGTTCCTCCTCAACCTGCCTCGTGCTGCGCAATCCGTTGTCGAGCCGTTCGAACAGCAGCGCCAGCATCAGCCCGATCATCACCGACGACCCGAAGCCTGCGGCAGCGAAGATCTTCGGGCCGGGCGAACTCGGCTGCTCCGGAGGGGCGGCGCGCGAAATGACCCGCACGTCGTTTTCGATGATGCCCTGCTGCTCACGGGTCTCCTTGTAGCGCTGCAGAAAACTCTCGTAGAGCTGGCGGCTCGAATCGGCCTCGCGTTCCAGTTCGCGCAGATGGACCTGCCTCGCCCTCTCGTCATCGTTGACACCGGACAGGTCGGCGAGCTGGCGCTCGGTGTCGGCGACCCGACTGGCAATGACATTCACCTCGTTGCCGAGGTTCTTGATGATCCGCTCGACCTCGGTGGCGATCTTGGCCTGAAGGTTGGCCTTCTCGGCCACGAGGTTCTGGATGCGCGGATGCTTCTCGCCGAAATAGGTGCGCAGTTCAGCTTCCTCGCGAAGCAGATCGCTTTCCTGCTGGCGCAGGTTCATGATCGTACCCGACTGAAGAACTTCAGCCACCGTGTCGAGCCCTTCCCCCCGCGCGCGCAGTTCCCGGATGAGTTCGAGCCGCGCCCGCTTGTCGGACAAGTCGGCGCGAGCCGTCATCAACGTGCGGGAAAGCTCGCTGAGTTCCTGTTCGCGAAGTCGCCCCGCCCCCGTGTCGACAAGCCCTTCGCTGGCGCGGTAGCTTTCGACCGCCGCCTCCGATTTCTCCAGTTCGTCGCGCAGGCTCCGCAAGCGGGTGGCAAGCCAGCCGGTTGCCTTGCTGGTGGCGGCGAGCCTCGCGTCGAACTCGCGCCGGACGTAGAGATCGGCCACCTCGTTGGCAATCCGTGACGCCTTCGCCGGATTGACGGAGGTGAACTCGATGGCGATCACATGGGACCGGCCATCCTGACGCACGGCCAGCTGATCGGAAAAGGTGTCTATGGCCGTTTCCACCTGAAGCTGCTGGTCGCGGTAGGCATCGTCGGCGAGTTGCTCGCGGGCAAGTCCCAGGGACAACAGCAGGCCATCCGGCAATATCGAGAGCCAGGGGCGCAGCGGACCGGCATCGGCGAGCTTGACCGTCCGTCCGGTATCCGTCAGGCGGGGATTGAACTCCGGATCCTCGAACAGATGCAGGCTGCGCATCACCGCTTCCATGTGGGAGCGCGATCCGAGCACCTTGATCTGCGTCTCGACACTGGCGGCATCCGCCCCCATTCCCTGCATCACCGCTTCGACATCGACCACCTTGCTCTCGCGCGGATCGATCATGACGAGGGCGGTTGCCGTGTAGCGCGGTGTGAGTTGCAACCCGATCAAGGTCGACAATGTGGTAAGAAGGACAATCGTCGAGACGATCGCCCAGCGTCGCCGCTTGATCACCGCGATCAGCTCCGAGGCGTCCAGCCCGTCTCCCGGGGAACTGCGGGTGACGGCCTTGACCTCGACCTGACCGGGATAATGCGGGGATTGGCTCATCCGATATTCTTCCACCTTGGAGATCGCGCTTGTCACGATTGCGGCGGATGATCGGTCGTTAAGGTTAAGAAGCCGTTTACATCAGGCGGAATTCAAGAAGGCGAGAACATCCTGATGCAGTGATTTCCCACCATCGGCAAAGTCCTCGAGGATCGTGAAATGATCATGGCCGTCGAGGATCCGGCACCTGCCGTCATTGCCGGCGGCATTCCACGCTTCCGTGAAACTGCGGCTCTGGCGGTGGAATTCTCCGGATTCCACACCTCCGACCATAGCCATCAGCCGCGTCGGCGACGGACGAACATGCAGGATCGGGCTGTTGCGACGCACCTGTGCCCAGTCGAGTTGCAGCTTCGGCTGCAGGTAGGTGTAGGGAAAAGGGTGCAGGTCGAACAGGCCGCTGATCGGCATGCCGGCCTTGACCGTATCGGCTGGCAGCGCGTACCGCCCCTCCCAGTCGGTCACGGCGGCCATGCCCACGAGATGCCCGCCTGCCGAGTGGCCCGATATCGTGATGCGGGCGGGATTGCCGCCAAGACCGGAAACGTTGCGTGCCGTCCAGGCAATGGCTGCGCGAATCTGTCGGCTTATTTCGTCAATCGTCACGTTTGGACAGAGAGCATAATCCACGATTCCGACAAGATACCCGGCTGCGGTGAAAGCCGGCGCGACGAAATCGTGGTCATTTGCCGAAAAAGCCCGCCAATACCCCCCGTGAATGAACAGGTGCACCGGAGCACCCGCGCTTGGAACCGCATCGGGACGATGCCAGTTGATGGCCTCCTCGACGGTCGGACCGAAGGGAATCCGGCGAAAGCCCTCGCGCCCCCGCACGACAGCGCTGCGAGCAGCCCAGCCGGATACCGATGCGAGCCCCCTTGGCTCGCCGAGGCTTGGATTGTATGCCTTATCCAGTGACTCCTGGTCGGTGAACTCTCGATAGAGGGTCATGGCTTCTTCGTTCGCAATCGGATCCCGGCGACAATGAACGCGCTCCTGTATCTCATCCCCATCGCGCTCGCCATGGGAGGACTGGGCCTGGCAGCCTTCCTCTGGTCCCTCAGATCCGGCCAGCTCGACGATCTCGACGGCGCCGCGGAACGCATCCTCTTCGACGATGACGACCCGCCGCCGGAAGATACCGCCCGGACCTCGTGACCCCGGGGCCAACGCCTGCAACGCAGCCGCATGTCTACAGCTGCCGCTGCTTGAGGGCCTCGCTGCTGTCCAGTTGCAGGCCTATGAAGACCTGCCAGCCGGGTGCGCTTGATACGCCGACATCGCTGACCTGCTGCTCGATGCTTTCGCGTATCGTTCGGCGTTCCCCCGGAACCAGCGGCAACGTGGTATCGATCACCGTCTTGTCGATCGGTTCGCCATCCTCGTCCACCAGCACGACAAAGTAGGAGGCCGGCCTGTCACCGGCAGCCGCTCCGGCGGCACCGTCGATGGTCAGGTCGACGGCGAAACGCAGCAGCATCCCGTCGTCTTCGAGCGAGCAGCGCCCGTTGATGTTGCCAATGGTCAGATGCGAACCATCGTCGAACGTCTGGCGGTCGAGACCATTGACAATATGGGCTGACGGGCACGAGAAGGACGCCTGCTGGCCAGACTGGCCGCTGTTGCATCCGGCGATCGCCAGCGGCGGAACGAGAACGAGCCCGATCGCGACGAGCCTGCGCGCGTTGCCGGGCATCACAGCTTCTTGTGGGCACCGTCGCACAACGGCTTGTTGCCCGAATGCTTGCAGCCGCAGAAATAGACGTCGCCATCCTTTTCCGCGGTGTATTTGAGCGGAGCGAAACCGCTTCCCTTGTGGGAGCCGTCGCAAAAGGGCTGGCTGGTGCTGCGACCGCAGGCACACCAGAAATAGGTCCTGCCCGATTCCACTGCTACCTTGTAGGGCGCCTTTTGCGCAATCGTCGGTTCACTCATCGCCGCATCCGATCCCATTGCTTGAGAAGTCAGCGGCCACGACATACCTGGATATTGTCCCGGCGCGTGCCACCGCTTCATGCTGGTAGCAGTCCACCAGCATGCCAGCAAGGGCCGAGCGCGGCATTTACGGCTTCCGTGCGAACGAGTGGCGCGCCGGCCGCATCGGCGAGATGCCCGACAGTACCCGTTCGAAACCCTTACGGCTCTTGCGCACCGGACATCGGCGTCTAGTATGCCTGTCAGCAGGGCAATCGGGCTCTTCCGCCCGTTGTCAGCCTGGATAGAACCGGTGAAAAACCGACCATGCCCTACGGGTGAACCGCGCTTTGCGGCACTCGACCTGGGAACAAACAATTGCCGGCTTCTGGTGGCCGAACCGCGTTCCGATGGCTTCGCGGTGGTCGACAGCTTCTCGCGCATCACCCGACTGGGCGAAGGGCTGGCGGCCAGTGGTTGTCTGGCGGAAACGGCCATGGCCCGCACGATCGCCGCGCTCAAGATCTGCCGGCGGATCATGCAACGCAACGATGTCATCATGGCCCGCTGCGTGGCGACCGAAGCCTGCCGCCGGGCTGCCAATGGCCCCGAATTCATCGAACGCGTACAACGTGTCACAGGCGTATCACTGGAAATTCTCGACCACGAGGAGGAGGCCCGCCTGGCCCTGCTCGGCTGTCTCCCGCTGATCGACGACGATGCCGACCAGTTGCTCATGATCGACATCGGCGGTGGAAGTACCGAGGTGATGTGGCTCGATCGCCAGCACCCCGTGCGCAATGACAGCATCGGCCGCTCGATTTCCCTGCCGATTGGGGTTGTCACCCTTTCGGAGAGCTTCGGCGACAATCACGGGGAGGCCCGGGTCTATGACCGCATGGTTGGTCATGTCCGGGAAATGCTGGCGGTGGCGGGCAGCGGCAGGAGTTCGCCACCCCGGCTCAACGGTTCACGCGTGCAGATGCTCGGCACCTCGGGTACGGTCACCACCCTGGCGGCGCTGCATCTCGGCCTCGAACGTTACGACCGCAGCAAGGTCGACGGCATGCGCCTCCCGTTTTCGGCCATATTCGAGGTCACCATGGGCCTGCGCGAGCTTGATGACGCGCATCGCGCGGCGCATCCGTGCATCGGCGCCGGCCGGGCCGATCTGGTCGTGGCCGGTTGCGCCATTCTTGACGCCATCCATGCCTGCTGGCCAGTCGGCAGCCTGAGAGTGGCCGATCGCGGCGTCCGCGAGGGCATTCTCAACGCCCTCATGGGCCGTTCGCTGCATCAGGCCCTTGCCGGCGTGACCGGAGATTTCGATTGATCCGCACCGAGAACAAGCAACGGCTGCGACGCAGCAAGAGCCGCAAGGACAGTTCGACCCGCTGGCTGCAACGCCAGCTCAACGACCCGTTCGTCCAGGAAGCGCGCAAGCAGGGCTATCGCGCCCGTTCTGTGTTCAAGCTGCAGGAGATCGACGAACGCTTCAAGCTGATCACGGGCGGCATGCGCATTCTCGACCTCGGGGCGGCACCGGGAAGCTGGAGCCAGTACGCGGCCCGCAAGGGCGCGCACGTGATTGCCATCGACCTGCTGGAGATGGAACCCATCGATGGCGTCACGGTACTCAAGGGCGATTTCCTCGACCATGCCATGCAGGACCGGTTGCGCAGGGAACTCGGGGGGCCGGCCGATCTCGTGCTGAGCGACATCGCCCCCGATGCCACCGGGCGCCGTATTGTCGACCGGCTTCGTGCGGAACAGGTGGGCGAGACCGTGCTTTCCTTTGCCGCCGAGGTATTGCGCACCGATGGCAAGGCTTTCCTCAAGCTGGTCAAGGGAGCCGAACACGCGGTGATGGAAACGGCACGCCCCGATTTTCGCAGCCTCAAGCCCCTGCGCCCCAAGGCCACACGGTCGGAAAGCTCCGAAATCTTCATAATCGCCGCAGGCTGCCGTCACGATGGGACATCCGACCATGAAGGCTGAAGGGCTTCCCCGATCTTGAAATTCCACCTCATCTCCGGACTGCCGCGTTCCGGATCGACGCTGCTGGCAGCCATTCTCCGGCAAAATCCCGGATTTCATGCGGACATGTCAGGGCCGCTCGGTCCGCTGTTCAATGCGATGCTGGCAGCCATGGGACCGAACAACGAGACAGCCCAGTTCATTGACGGCGACCAGCGCCGGCGGCTGCTGCGCTCGTTGTTCGACACGTTCTACCACGACCGGCCGCGCAATGGCGTGGTGTTCGACACCAACCGGGTGTGGACGAGCCTGCTGCCGCAAGTGGCCGAGGTCGTGCCGGACGCGAAGGTGATCTGCTGCGTGCGCTCTCTTGCGTGGGTCATGGACAGTCTCGAACGGCTCACTCGCGAGAACGCGTTGATCCCTTCAAGGCTGTTTTCTTCGGCCGAGGAACGTCTCACGGTCTTCACCCGCACCGAGGCACTTGCGAGACGCGACCGGCTGGTGGGATTCGCCTGGAGCGCACTGCAGGAAGCCTATTACGGCGACCAGTCGGACCGTCTGCTGATTCTCGAATATGACATCCTCAGCCAGCGCCCGCGCGAAACGCTGCAACTGGTTTACCGCTTTCTGGACGAACCGTGGTTCGAACACGATTTCCAGAATGTGGAATATTCCCGGGAACAGTTCGACGCCGGGCTGGGCGTACCCGGGTTGCACACGGTGCGTCCTGTGGTTCAACCCGTTGCCAGGCGGTCGATACTTCCGCCGGAGCTCTTCCGCAAATACAGTGCCCTTTCCTTCTGGCGCGAGCAGGGCAGCTCGAAAGCTGCCCGCATCACGGTTGAACAGCCCGCCGGGGCAGCCCGTGAACCCCCTCAATCCACGGGAATGCCCGGGGACGACAGCTCACGGGAAACCCTCTGACTTCCATTCACGCCGCCCCCATCGACCGAGGAAGCTTTACAGGGTCATGGTCGGCGTGGAAAAAGGCGGCCATGCGCGTATATCGAGGTTATTCCAGTCTCTTGCCGGAGCTTGAGCCGAAGTCCGGTTTCGGCGCGGCCGTGGCGATCGGCAATTTCGACGGCGTCCATCGCGGTCACCGTGCGGTCATCGATCGTGCCCGTCAGCATGCGCGGAAATTGAACGCTGCGCTGGGTGTCATCACATTCGAACCCCATCCACGCGAACTGCTGCAGGGCGCTCAGGCTCCCTCACGACTGAGTCCGTTGCGCCGCAAACTGGAACTGCTGCGTTCGATCGGTGTGGATCAGGTCCACGTCCTGCCCTTTACCCGTTCGCTCATGGAGATTTCCGCGCAATCCTTCGTCGAGGATATCCTGATCGGTCGGCTTGGCGTGCGGGCTGTCATCACCGGAGACAATTTCCGCTTCGGCTACAAGCGCCGGGGTGACGTCGACCTGATGCGAAGGATCGGCAGCGGCCTGGGTGTCATCGTCGATACCGCGCCGGCCGTCGAAGAGAACGGCCAGGTCATTTCCTCGACGCGCATTCGCGAAACGCTGCTGGCCGGGCGGGTAGCGGAGGCGGCACTCCTGCTGGGCTACGGATACGAGATCAGCGGCAGGGTGCGACCCGGCGACCGGCGCGGCCGCACACTGGGTTTCCCCACGGCCAACACCTATCCGCTGGGCCGCAGGACGGCCATGCCGGGCAAGGGCATCTATGCCGTGCGAACCGCCATCGAGGAAGACGATGACGGCCGTTGGCATCCGGCCGCCGCCAGTATCGGAACCAACCCCACCTTCGATGGTCGGGAGACACGTCTTGAGGTGCATCTTCTCGACGGAATGGACTATGATCTTTATGGACGTCGTCTGCGTGTGTCATTCATCGACTGGCTGCGTGACGAGGAACGCTACGAAACCGTCGATGCGTTGACAGCGCAGATTCGGATCGATTGCGACCGCGCCCTGGCCCTGACCCTGCCCGGCCAGACCTGAACTGACCCTTCCTGAACCCGGTAACCGAGAGCCCGATGAGCCGAGACTACAAGAGCACTGTGTTTTTGCCCCGGACCGAATTCGCCATGAAGGCGAGCCTGCCGCAGCGCGAGCCGGGCCTGCTCGAGCGCTGGGAGAAAATCGACATCTACTCCCGTCTGCGCGAGATCTCGAAGGGACGCGACAAGTTCATCCTGCATGACGGCCCGCCCTACGCCAACGGCCATCTGCACATGGGCACGACACTCAACAAGATCCTCAAGGATGTGATCAACCGCAGCCAGCAGATGCTCGGCAAGGACGCAGCCTACGTGCCCGGCTGGGATTGTCACGGCCTGCCGATCGAATGGCAGATCGAACAGGGATACCGCAAGAAGGGCCGGAACAAGGATGAGGTTCCGATTGCCGATTTTCGCAGCGAATGCCGGCAATTCGCCGAAAAATGGCTCGATATCCAGCGCGGAGAGTTCAAGCGCCTCGGCGTTTGCGGTGACTGGAAGAACCCTTACACGACGATGAGCTTTGCCGCGGAGGCGGGCATCTTCCGCGAACTGGGCAAGTTCCTGCTGAATGGGGAACTCTACCGGGGCAAGAAGTCCGTCATGTGGTCGCCAGTGGAAAAGACCGCGCTGGCCGAGGCCGAGGTCGAATATCAGGACCACACCAGCACGACGATCTGGGTCGCCTTCCCGCTCCGCAAAGCATCGACGAATGCGCTCGAGGGAGCTTCGGTGGTGATCTGGACCACCACGCCATGGACCATCCCCGCCAACCGGGCGGTCGCCTATGGCGACGACATCGACTATGTGCTCGTCGAAGCCGATGGTCGCAAGCTGGTCATGGCCGAAGCGCTGGTCGAATCGGTGATGCAGGCCGCGGGCATCGACAGCTGGACGGTGGGCGAGAGCTTCAGAGGCAGTGCTCTCGCGGGCTCGGTGGCCGCCCATCCGCTGGCAGGGTTCGAGGGAAGCTACCTTCATGACGTGCCGCTGCTGCCCGCCCCCTTCGTGACCGCCGATGACGGCACGGGTCTCGTGCATATTGCCCCCTCGCATGGTGCCGACGACTTCGACCTTGGCCAGAAGCACGACCTGGAGGTGCCCGACACCGTAGCCGAGGATGGTACCTATACCGACATGGTCGCCGGCTTTGCCGGACAGCATGTGTACAAGGCGGCAGAACCGGTCATGGAGGCACTGAGCGCTCAGGGAAGTCTTCTTGCGCATGGCAGGCTGACACACTCCTATCCGATGAGCTGGCGCTCCAAGGCACCTTTGATCTTTCGTGCAACCGCGCAGTGGTTCATCCCCATGGACGGAAACGGCCATCTGCGCGAGATCGCCCTCAAGGCCATCGACGAGACCCGCTTCGTTCCCGCCCGCGGGCAGAACCGCCTGCGCTCGATGATCGCCGAACGACCTGACTGGTGTGTCAGCCGTCAACGTGCCTGGGGTGTGCCCATCGCGGTATTCGTCGAGAAAAGGACCGGCGAGGTCCTGCGCGACCCGGATGTCGTCGAGCGGATCGCCCGGGCTTTCGAGGAAAAGGGAGCGGATGCGTGGTGGACCTGCGATCCGGCCGTTTTCCTCGGCGAAGGCCGGAACATCGACGATTACGAGAAGGTCAACGACATTCTCGATGTGTGGTTCGACTCCGGTTCGACACATGCAACCGTGCTGGAAAAGCGCCCCGAATTGAAATGGCCCGCGTCGCTTTATCTCGAAGGCTCCGACCAGCATCGCGGCTGGTTCCATTCGAGCCTGCTGGAGAGCTGTGGCACACGGGGAAGAGCGCCCTATGAGACCATCCTGACCCATGGCTTCGTGGTCGATGGCAAGGGCGAGAAGATGTCGAAGTCGAAGGGCAACGGCATTGAACTTGTCGATCTGATCAAGACCGTCGGTGCCGATATTCTCCGATTGTGGACCGCCACCAGCGATTTCAGCGAAGATATCCGCATCGGCGACGAGATTCTCAAGGGCCAGGCGGACAGCTACCGCCGTCTTCGCAACACGCTGCGCTATCTGCTGGGCAATCTCGACGGCTTCACCGAAGCCGAGCGCCTGCCGGTGGCGGAAATGCCCGAGCTGGAACGCTGGGTATTGCACCGGCTCACCGAAATTGATGCCCTGGTGCACAGCTGCAATCACAGTTTCGATTTCGCCCGTCTCTATGGCGCTATTCACCAGTTCTGCGCTGTGGATCTGTCGGCCTTCTATTTCGATGTGCGCAAGGACAGCGTTTACTGCGATGCTCCGGACAGCATCCGCCGGCGGGCAGCGCGTACGGTACTCGATACGCTGTTCGAGTGCCTCGTGCGCTGGCTGGCGCCCGTTCTGGCCTTCACCTGCGAAGAGGCGTGGCTCACCCGGCATCCCGGCGAGGATGGAAGTATCCATTTCGAGACATTCCCCGAAATCGACCCTTCCTGGCGTGATGATGCCCTCGCCGCGCGGTGGGAGCGCGTGCGCCGGGTACGCCGGGTCATCACCGGTGCGCTGGAGGTGGAGCGCCGGGAGAAACGCATTGGCGCCAGCCTGCAGGCGGCGCCGACGGTCTGGGTCTCGCTTGAGGACAAGGAGGCCATCGGCGATCTCGACATGGCGGAACTTTCGATCACCAGCGCAATCACTGTCGAAGTGGGAGTGCCACCGGAAGGCGCCTTTATCCTCGAAGATATCAAGGGCGTGGGCGTCGTCCCGGCCAAGGCCGAGGGCGAGCGCTGCGAGCGCTGCTGGCAGGTGAACGACACCGTCGACACGGACAGTGGCCTGTGCGAACGCTGTGCATCGGTCGTCAGCCTCCCGGCATCAGGCTGAGCGATCCGACATGCGGCTTCCCTTCCTCGTCTTCGCGGCCGCCCTGCTCGCCGCCGACCAGCTTACCAAGGCCCTGGCACTCAAAGGGTTGGCTGGCCAGGGAGTGGTTGCGGTCACATCGTTTTTCAACCTTGTTCTGGTGTGGAATACGGGTGTCAGCTTCGGCATGTTCAGCGGGTCGGGCGATGCGGGACGCTGGGCGCTCACGGCCATGGCCCTGCTGGTCGGAGCCGGCCTGATGGTCTGGTTCTTCCGCGAGAGGCGCAACCTGCCCCGGCTCTGCATCGCAATGATCGTCGCCGGTGCGCTGGGCAACGTCATTGATCGCCTGCGTTTCGGTGCCGTTGTCGATTTCCTGGACTTTCACGCCATGGGCTACCACTGGCCTGCCTTCAATATTGCCGATTGCGCAATCGTGGCAGGTGCGGTTCTACTTTTGGTCGACGGCTTGTTTTTTTCGCAGGACACGCCAGATGAGAAGCGAAGCGAGGTGAAATGATGCGTGCGGCCATGACATCGTTGCAAGGCCCCCTTGCCCGGATCCGTCGGTTCGGGCTCGCCTGTGCGTCAACCCTTGCCCTGATCGCTCTCGCGGCCTGCAGCGGCACGGTGCAGGAAAAGCTCGGTATCAACCAGCGCGCTCCCGACGAGTTCCAGGTGATACGCCGCGCACCGCTGGAACTTCCTCCCGACTATCATCTGCGGCCGCCGGGACAGGTCGAGGGCACGTCGAAGACGACCCCGGCCGAAGCCGCACGGGCCATCGTGACGGGGTCCCGCGAGCCTTTGCCGGAGACGGCGACACCTGGCGAGCAGGCCCTGCTCGATGCGACCAGGGTCCAGGCCGACCCGGATATTCGCACCAAGCTGCTGGAAGAGAACACCGAGCTTACCCAGGTGGACGAGAGCCAGTTCCTGTTCATGCTCAACTGGCAGAGGGAAAACATGGCATATGCCGACGCGGTGATTGATCCCGACAAGGAGGCAGCACGCCTTCTCGACGAGAAAGCCGCAAGTCGCGTCACCACGAGACGTGTCTCGCGTGAGGCCGTCAACAACGGCGGAGGTGGACAGGAGTGAGAATTGCGGGAGCCCTGATGATGGCAGCCGGTCTGACACTCGCAACCGGTAGCCCGGCAAGATCGAGCATCTTCAATCCCGAGACCTTCATGCTCGACAATGGCATGCAGGTGGTGGTGATCCCCAATCATCGCGCACCCGTGGTGGCCCACTGGGTCTGGTATCGCGTCGGCACGGCGGACAGCCCGCTGGGCAAGTCCGGCCTGCCCCATTTCCTCGAACACCTGATGTTCAAGGCCACGGACAAGATCCCGCAAGGTGAATTCTCGAAGATCATCGCCCGCAATGGCGGCAATGACAACGCCGTCACGTCCTATGACTTTACCGCCTACTATCAGATGATCGCCCGCGACCGTCTGGAACTGGTGATGGGCATGGAAGCCGACCGCATGGTCAACCTGCACCTGACCGACGAAGCGGTGCTGCCAGAGCGAGACGTGGTCATAGAGGAGCGGCGTTCGCGGGTTGACAACGAACCCTCCGCCCTGCTGGGCGAGCAGCTCAATGTCAGCCAGTATCTGCACCATCCCTATCGCCTGCCGGTGATCGGCTGGATGCACGAGATGGAAAGCTATACCCGCGAGGACGCGGTCAATTTCTACAAGACGTGGTATGCGCCGAACAACGCCATTCTCGTCGTGGCGGGCGATATCACGGCCGATGAGCTGCGCCCCCTGGCCGAGCGTACCTATGGGCAGATTCCCGCTCGTGACGTCCCCGCGCGGGTGCGCGTCACGGAACCGCCGCAGCGCGCCGAACGCCGAATCGAGATGCGTGATGCCCGCGTGCGCCAGCCGAGTTTCGTGCGCTCCTACCTTGCCCCGAGCTATGATCAGGAGGATCAGAAAACCGCCTATGCGCTTGAGGTCCTATCAGAGCTGTTCGGCGGCGGTGGGACAAGCCGGCTCTACCGTTCGGTGGTGGTGGATCAGGCGCTCGCGTCGGGCATCGCCGCCTACTATCGCGGCAGCAGCCTCGACGATACCACTTTTCGCATCTATGCCTCGCCACGTCCCAATGTCTCGCTCGATGACATCGAAAAGGCGATCAACGAGCAAATCGCCACCCTGCTGGCCGATGGCGTGACCGAGGATGAGCTCGCCCGGGTGAAGAAGCGGATGCTGGCGGATGCGGTCTATGCCCGCGATTCGCTGAGCGGTGCCGCCCGGGCGTTCGGTGCGGCACTGACCACGGGCCAGACGGTGGACGATGTCGAGGCCTGGCCCGATCGCATCAGTGCCGTGAGTATCGAGGATATCAACAACGCCGCGAAGCTGGTCTTCGACATCAGGAGATCGGTGACGGCGAAGCTGTTGCCGGAAGAAACGGAACCAACCGGATGAGGGAGCACGCGCCTACCCGATTTTCGTGGATCTCAGCATGGGGGGCCTGTGCATTGACGATTGCAACCGCCGTCAGCGGCATCCAGACAGCCAACGCCGCCAATGTCGAGGAAGTCGTTTCCCCGGGGGGTATTCATGCCTACCTGGTCAACGAGCCGTCGATCCCCTTCCTGTCCATGGCCTTCCAGTTCTCCGGTGGTTCCTCGGGCGATCCGGACGGCAAGGAAGGTCTCAGCTATATGGCGTCCGGCCTGATCGACGAAGGTTCCGGTCCGTATGACAGTCAGGCTTTCCGTGCGGAACTCGAGGACAATGCCATCCAGTTGTCCTTTGATGCCGACCGGGATTCCTTCTCCGGTTCGCTGAAGACCCTCACCGAGAATCGTGACCACGCGTTCGAGCTGTTGCGACTGGCGATCACCGAACCGCGGTTTGATGAAGAGCCTGTCGAACGTATCCGCCAGCAGATCATCTCCGATCTGACAAGGCGCGAGTCCGATCCCGAATATCTCGGCGCCCGCCGGTGGTTCGACATTGCCTTTGCGGGGCATCCCTATAGCAAGCCCACCCGTGGAACGATCGAGACGATCAAGGCCATAGGCAAGGATGACCTGCGGGAACTGGTGCGAACCCGCCTTGCCCGGAACAACCTCACCATCGGCGTTGCCGGCGACATCACGGCTGACGAACTTGGCCCTGCCCTCGACGAGGTGTTCGGCAGTCTGCCGGCAGATGCCGCGGACGTCGATCTGCCGAAGACGACACCTCAAGGCGACGGCGAGACCGTAGTGATCGACCTCGACATCCCGCAAAGCGTGGTGATCTTCGGTCATGGCGGCATCGCCCGCAACGATCCTGACTACTACGCCGCCTATGTCGCCAACTACATACTCGGAGGCGGCGGGTTCAGTTCATGGCTCACCGAGGAGGTGCGCGAGAAGCGCGGCCTTGCCTATTCGGTCTATTCCTATCTCTACGACACCGATCTCTCACCCATGTGGATGGGCGGTGTTGCCACTCGCAACGATCAGGTGATGGAATCGATCCGCATCATCAAGGAACAGGTCGCGCGCATGGCCGATGGCAACGTCGATGAAAAGAACCTCGACGATGCCAGGACCTACCTGACCGGCTCCTTCCCGCTGCGCCTGACGAGCAACGACCAGATCGCCCGCATGCTGGTCGGCATGCAGATCTATGACCTGGGTGTCGACTATCTCGACAGGCGCAACGGCTACATCGAGGCCGTGACCCTCAATGACGTCAGACGGGCGGCGAAACGACTGTTCAACGAGGACATGCTGGTGACCATCGTCGGATCGCCCTCGGGCGATGGCGACGGGACGGTTCCCCGGCTGGAAGGCATCGATGCTCCTTCCTCGGGGCCGCACGAGGACAATATCGGCGACTGAACTGAAAAGCGGGGCCGGAAGTCCATCGTGCCGGCCCGCTTCGCATCGGAATTTTATGGTGCGCCCTGGCCAGTGGGTTGTGCTGTCCGGCATATCCGCCCAATCTGCCGCGATGTCCCAACTCCAGCCTTTCATTCCGGGAGCCGGTCTTGTCCGCTGTCACCATCCGCCGCCTGCCGGAAGCGATCGTCAACAGAATTGCCGCAGGTGAGGTCGTCGAACGCCCCGCCTCCGCGGTCAAGGAACTGGTCGAAAATGCCATAGATGCCGCGGCATCGCGGGTCACGGTGAGCGTGGAAGGTGGTGGCGGCGGCCTCGTCCTCATCGAGGATGACGGTCACGGCATGTCGGCCGACATGCTTCCGCTCGCTTTGGAGCGTCACGCAACCTCCAAGCTCACCGATCATCAGCTCATCGACATTCGCACGCTGGGCTTTCGCGGCGAGGCGCTGCCGTCAATCGGTTCGGTAAGCCGCCTGCGCATCACCAGTCGCGAGGATGGCTCAGACACGGCCTGGAGCATCGCCTGCGAGGGAGGAGCCATGTCCGGCGTTCAACCGGCAGCAGGCAGCGTCGGAACGCGGGTCGAGGTTCGCGACCTCTTCTACAACGTCCCTGCCCGGCGCAAGTTTCTCAAAAGCGAACGTCGCGAAGTGGAACTCATCTCCGAGATCCTGCGACGACTTGCCATGGCCTCGCCCGCCGTTGCGTTCAGCCTGCGCGTCGACGGTCGCGATACCTTTCGCCTGGAGGCTTCGCCGGGCGACCCGTTGGCCCGCGCTATTCAGTTGATGGGCCGTGAGGTTGACGGCAACGTGCTGGAAATCGAGGCCGAGCGCGAGGGTGTGCGCCTGTGGGGTCTGGCTGGCCTTCCCACGCTGTCACGCAGGGACACAAGACACCAGTATCTTTGTGTCAATGGCCGCCCCGTACAGGACAAGCTGCTCAAGGGTGCGCTGCGCGGCGCCTACAGCGACCTGCTGTTTCACGACCGGCAGCCGGTTGTCGCCCTGTTCCTCGACCTGCCGACCGACGCCGTCGACGTCAATGTCCATCCGACCAAGGCCGAGGTACGCTTCCGCGATCCGGCCATTGTCCGCGGCCTCATCGTCGGCAGCATCAAGCGGGCCATGGCCGAGGAAGGTCATCGAACCTCGACCACGGTATCCACGGCTGCCCTGGGGCATTTCCGCCCGGGCAGCCTGCCGCTTCGTCCTGCCTCCGCCGGCGGCAGCGGATACTCCAACCCGTCACCATTCGCCGGCAGACCCACCACTGCCAGCGAATGGCCTGTCGGTCTCGGTGAGGCCGCACGGGAATTTCTCGCACCGGATCCCCCTTCCTCCGGCTCCCATACCCCGCTCGAACTGGATACCGGACCGCCCAGTGCCCGAGGTGCCGGGGATGCCATGCCCGATGCCGTGTCCGCCCATCCGTTGGGAGTGGCGCGGGCCCAGCTTCTCGAAAACTACATCGTCGCCCAGAGCGACCAGGGCATCGTCATCGTCGATCAGCATGCTGCCCATGAACGGATTGTCTACGAACGACTGAAGTCCCAGAAAGCGGAAGGCAGCATCGCCCGTCAGGCACTTCTCATCCCCGAGGTGATCGAGCTTGAGTGCGACGAATGCGCGCGGTTGCTCGACCATGCCGAAGAACTGGCCGGACTCGGACTGGTCATCGATGCCTTCGGCACCGACGCCGTGGTGGTGCGCGAGACCCCGGCCCTGCTCAAGGGCAGTCTCATTCCCCGCATCGTCAGGGATCTTGCATCGGAGCTGGGGCAGCTGGGCGGCACCCAGACCCTGTCGGATGCCATCGACAGGGTCCTTTCGACCATGGCCTGCCATGGGAGCGTGCGTTCCGGCCGCAGGCTGACGCTTGACGAAATGAATGCCTTGTTGCGCCTGATGGAGAACACCCCCCATTCGGGTCAATGCAACCACGGCCGGCCGACCTTCGTCGAACTCCATCGGGACGATATCGAAAAACTGTTCGGGCGGCGCGGCTGAACGACTGGCGTAATGCGCCAGGTTGGATTAGTTGTTCCACACAAGACAGGCTCAAGGCAATGGAGGAACAATGACCTACGTCGTCACCGAGGTCTGCATCAGGTGCAAGCTGATGGACTGCGTGGAAGTTTGCCCGGTCGATTGCTTCTACGAAGGCGAGAACATGCTCGTCATCAATCCCGACGAGTGCATCGATTGTGGCGTGTGCGAGCCCGAATGCCCGGTCGAGGCCATCCTGCCCGATACAGAATCGGAAGCGGAAAAATGGCTTGAGGTCAATCGCGAATATTCGACCGGCACGTGGCCCAACATCACCCGCAAGGGCGAGCCCCCTGCCGATTCTGATGATTATCGCGATGTGCAGAACAAATTCGAAAAGTTCTTCAGCAACAAGCCAGGTAGCGGCAGCTGATCATCCCGCAACAGTGATCGGAAACGCGAATTTCACCCGATCGCTGCATTTGCGGTGGGTTGTTGGCGCGTTTGCTGCAGCGCGAAAATAAGCCTCTGGAAAATTAGCAAAAATTGTGCTAGGTCATGGGCTGTAAAGTTTGTGAGGGTCACAACTCCACCTTTAGGTCATATCGGACATTGCTGCAATACACACGCTCTTTTGGATGGCCAATCTGGAAGGTGCGTGTTTTTTGTGTCAAAAACGAGCGCAGCGAGTCCCGCTGACACAAGGTGTTTGCGCTAGGAGAACAACTTGATGGCAAAGGATCTCGCCTACGCCGCTGGCGATTACATCGTCTATCCAAGCCACGGCGTCGGTCGGATTATCGGCATCGAGAAGCAGTTGATAGCTGGCATCGATCTCGAAATGTATGTGGTTTCCTTCGAGAATGAAAAACTCATCCTTCGGGTACCCATCGACAAGGTGCACAAGTCCGGAATGCGCAAGCTGAGCAGCCGCGAGAAGATCCAGTCGGCGATGGATGCTCTCAAGATCCGCACCCGTCCCCGCCGGAACATCATGTGGAGCCGTCGGGCCCAGGAGTACGAGGCCAAGATCAATTCGGGCGATCCCGTCTCCATCGCCGAGGTGGTGCGTGAGTTGCACCGCGCAGACGATACCGACCAGTCCTACAGTGAGCGGCAGATGTATCGGGCAGCACTTGAGCGCCTCGCCCGGGAGGTTGCGGCCATCGAGCGTGTCGATGAGACCGAAGCCACGAAGAAGCTCGAAAAGGTGTTGCTGGCTGCGGCCTGATCACACCCGTTGACCATGACAGGATCGAGCCCGGATCATGCGGATGACCCGGGCTCGGTTCTTTTGGCTTCCCGCGTTGAGCGGTTCTCTCCCGATTTATGCACTTGTGATCTTGTTTGACGGCGATAGATTTTATCGCAAGTTATAAGAATGACAATCGTGGCAAGGGAGGCCAAAACGCATGCGACGCATACATATCGACCACGAGAACCATGAACAGACGGGTCCGCGATGGTCGCGACGCCGGGTTCTCGGCACGGCAGGAACGGCATCGGTTGGTCTTGCCGCCGCGGCTGTTGGCGGTCGCGCCCGGGCAGCCGATCCCGTCGCCCCGCCCAGCACAATCAGCGATCCGCCTCGCCAGTGGGGACCGGATGCCGAGCCCAATGTGTATTTCTGGGATGCCGATGTCATCGCCGTGGATCCGTCATTCAACGGTCTGGCCCAGCCCAATGCGCCGATCCAGCGGCTATGGACCGGCGCACTCTGGGCCGAGGGTCCAGCCTGGAACAGCGTCGGCAAGTTCCTTGTCTTCTCCGATATCCCCAACAACCGGCAGATGCGTTACATTGAGGATGATGGCCGCGTGACGGTCTTTCGCGTGCCATCCAACAATTCCAACGGCAATACCTTCGACTTCCAGGGGCGCCAGATCTCCTGCGAGCATCTGACCCGCCGTGTCGTCCGCTACGAGCTCGACGGATCGATCACGCTCATCGCGGACAACTTCGAAGGCAAGCGGCTGAATTCGCCCAATGATGCCGTTCCCCATCCCGATGGCAGTATCTGGTTCACCGATCCGCCCTATGGCGGCCAGCTCTATGAGGGCACGCCCGATGCCGCCGGTGGCCCGACCAACCCGCAGGGGCTCGTCAACAACAGGGTCGGTCAGCCGCTCGGCGTCAGTGACGACAAGCGCGAGCTGCCCACGCAAGTCTACCGCTACGGTGCCGACGGCACGCTCACCGCGGTCGTGAAGGACGACGCCGTTCCCGATCCCAACGGTCTCGCCTTCAGTCCCGATTACAAGCGGCTCTATATTGCCTCCACCGGCAAGGGTCCCGGCGACCAGGGCGATGGCGGCAAGGGCGAGGTCATCGTTCTCGACGTCAACGACGACGGCACGCTGAGCAACCAGCGCGTCTTCAGTGACTGCATGGTCGATGGTGTGAAATGCGGCCCCGACGGCATCCGTTGCGATGTCTACGGCAATGTCTGGGTGTCGTCGAACGCCGGCCGTGCCGTCGGCTACAATGGCGTCACCTGCTGGAACCCCGACGGCAAGCTGCTCGGTCGCATCCGCCTGCCGGAAGTCTGCGGCAATGTCTGTTTCGGCGGTCCCAAGCGCAACCGCCTGTTCATGTGCGGCAGCCAGTCCATCTATGCGGTCTATACCGCTACGCAGGGTGCGGCCCCCGGCTGACACGGTGACCCGGCCGGGTACTCGCCAAGGTACCCGGCCATTCTCCATGGGAGACTGTGGCCTTCCAGGACAGGAGCCGGATGATTGGATGATCCCGGGTCACCCGGCAGGATATCGAGCCCCTCCCGTCACGCGGAGACCTGCTCCATGAAGCGGTGGCGGATGACGACGGGAGGCAGGTCGATGACCGGAACGGGGATATTGCCGGACTGGCACTTGCTGACGATGACGGTCATCCGTCCACTGTCGAGGGCTGTTTGCAGTGCGGCGGCGGTATCCTCCGCTTGACACTGGATGACAGTATCGCAACCGCACGCCTCGGCGACCTTCTTCAGGTCGGTCTTGCGTCCGGCATAGGTGGGCTGGTCGCCCGTGGAACCGTAGGAGCCGTTGTCGATGATCAGCAGGACGAAGTTGTCCGCCGTGTTGTTGCCGATAGTCGAGAGGGTGCCAAGATTGGTCAGCACCGAGCCGTCGCCATCGATGGCAATCACGGGCTTGGGTTGCGAGAGGGCAAGACCGAGGCCGATGGAGGAGCACAGGCCCATGGTGCCGAGCATGTAGAAGTTCGAAGGCTGATCGCCCTGCATGAACAGTTCCTGCGAAGGCAAGCCGATATTGCAGACGACGAGTTGGCCCCTGATGACCGGCAGGATCGACCTGATGACGTCACTTCTGATCATGCGGCGGAACTCCAGAAACGGGCATCGGTGAGGATCGCCACGGGTTTTTTCGACATCTGCGCATATTTGAGAATGCCATCGAGTTGATCGACTTCGCTAGCATGCGAGAAGTGGTAGGTGGGGATCTTCAATTCGCCGAGCAGGGCCTTGGTATGCAGGGCCATCTCCACCTGGCAGGCGATGCGCTCGCCAAGTTCGCCGCGATAGCTGATGAGCATGGGCAACGGGATCTGGTAGAACTGGATCAGTGTGGCCAGCGTGTTGACAGTGACGCCGATGGCGGTGTTCTGCATGATGATGCAGGGGCGCCGGCCACCCATATAGGCACCGGCGCACAGGCCCATGCCTTCGTCTTCCTTGTTGCAGGGCACGTGCAGGACACGTTCGTCGCGCTCGACAGCATCGATCACGCCGCCCAACTGCTTGCAGGGAACGCTCGTGACGAACGCGATCTCGTTTTGCACCATCGTCTCGACGATGCGGGCATTGATATCCAACGGCCAGTTCCTCCCGATCTGCCTCTCAGCATGAGGTATAGGATCGTGCAGGACGGAGGGCAAGAGAACCGGAACAATGGCAGCCAACCGCCGACCCATGCGCCGACGAATTGTATGGAAGAGACCTTTTTGCCCGAACGGGTTTAAGCGTTCGATGCCGGCCGACCTCCTTTGGCACGGCGAAGCCGGAAACCCGGGCATGATGGCTGGCTGGCAAAAGGGCGGGATACCCGAATCCCCCTGAAGGGTCCGGGCATCCCCCGTCTGCGGACCGTCAGTCCAGTTCGGCGTCGACCATCAGCTCGCAGTCGGAGATGGCCGATGACAAACGGTTCAGCCACTCGTCGCCATATTGCTCGGCAAACCAGTCCCTCATGCCCGTCGTTGCATCCTGGAACTGCTTCTTTTCCTCGGCCGTCGGGACATAGATCTCGCCGCCGGCATCGCGGAAGGCCTGGTAGGCGGCGATCGCGTTGCGCATCGGAGCTGCCCGGGTCACGTCCTTGAGTGCCTGGAAGGCATCATAGACGATACGTTTCTCCTCGTGGGTCAACCCTTCCCAGAAGTCGTTGTTGAGCCACCACAGGGCGGCCATGTAGGCGTGGCCATCGAGCGTGATGTATTTCAGGTGGTCCTGAAAATTCATCGAAACGATGTCGGTGATACCGTTTTTGGTCCCCTCGACCACGCCGGTGGCCAGCGAGGTGTAGACCTCGGGCCAGGCGATCGGTGTCGGGTTGCCGCCCAGCATCTTGACCATTTCGATCTGGATGTCGGCCGGAATGGTGCGGATCTTCAGCCCGGCTACATCGGCGGGCGTCCGGATCTGCTTGCTGACGGTGGCAAAATTACGCCAGCCCCCCGTATTGCCGATGGCCATCAGCCGCAGGCTCGGGATCTCGTGCAGGACGGCCTCGCGCAGTTCGCGGGTGAACGGCCCGTCGAACACGCACTCGGCGATGCGATCGTCACGGAACATGTAGGGAATGTCGAGCACCTGCCCGGCGGGAAAGATGTTGCCGAAGCCGCCGATCGTCGAGATTGTCACCTCCAGCGTACCCGCCTGTACACCCTCGATGCATTCGCGAAAATTGCCGCAGAACTGTGCGGAGGGATAGATCTCGACGGCAATGGCACCGTTGGTGTGGCTCTCGACATAGTCCTTGAAGACGATCGAACCTTCCCAATCCTCGTCGGTCTCCGAGCCGAGGAAACCGATCTTGATCGTCTTGTCCTGGGCCTGGGCCATGCCCGACACCGCCGTGACCACGGCCATGGCGGTCAGACAGGCCCACCGTTTCCAGCTACTCATGTTGAATGCCTCCCGTTGGCGTTATTCTTCTTTGGTAAATGCCAGTCCTGTCCGTGGCGGGCAACCCCGCGTGACCGGCCGCAACAGGAGGGGAGAAGTCGGCGTGCGCCAGTCCTCAGACCGTTGCCGCCCGACGGTCGCGGATCGCATCTTCGAGAAATTCGCCGATCCAGCGGGAGACATTGTCGGCATCCCGGGCCCGGCCCCCGTCTGGGCCGAGTCTCGCCAACCCGGCATCGGCGACTGGTCCGGGCACGACTGAACCGCGACGCCCCTCGATCAGGGCATGCTCGTAACTGTTGTCGAATTCGGGATGTCCCTGAAACGACAGACCGTTATCGCCGAAAGCGAGCGCGGCGACGGGGCAGAACGGCGAGCTGGCGATCACGCGGCTATCCGCCGGTGCATCGAGCACCTGATCCTGATGCATGACATTGATCTCGATCACAGCCTTGTCCAGCCAGCCGGGAGCTTCCAGGAGCTGGTATTCGTGCGGTCCGACACCCCAGCCGGCCGCTGCCTTCTCGACGCGTCCGCCCAATGCCTTCGCCATGATCTGGTGGCCGAAGCAGATCCCCACCATCGGCACCCGTTGCGCAAAGCCATCGCGGATGAAGCCCTCAAGCCTGCGGATCCACGGGATGTCGTCATAGGCACCGAAACGCGAACCGGTAATCACCCAGCCGTCGCAACTGTCGGAAGATTGCGGGAAGTTGCCATCGATCACCGGGAAGATCTCGTAGGCGAAGTCCTTGCCGCTGCGTGCCACCATATCGCGCACCATCACGCCATAACTTTCGAACCGGTCAGCCAGTTCAACCGGCGTATGCCCCGTCTGAAGGATACCGATACGCTTCATTGTCGCTTTCCAACTCGCTGAAATGTCGGCGATGAACGGTTGTCCACGGCGAAGCCCCGTGCGCTGCTGTCTATAGCGCCGGGCGCGGTCGTTTGGAATGGCGATGATGATCCCGACAACCGGCTTGTGGCCGCCATCCCGCCGGTGATACGACAGGGGCGACGTCAACAATCCGCCGCCGGTTCCTGCCCTTTCATGCTTCCGACATGAGTGACCGACAGAAAACCGCCCTCATCGATGCCCGTGGGCTTTCCTGCCCCATCCCGCTGCTCAAGGCACGCCAGGCGCTGATGCTGATCGCCTCCGGCGAGCGTATCACCGTAATCGCCACCGACCCCGCCGCCCCGGCCGATTTCGAGGCGTTCTGCGAGGAGAGCGGCCATGAGCTGATCGAAACAGCCGAAGCTGCCGGCCTTTACCGCATCACCGTCCAGAAGAAGGTATAGCGGACCGGCGATTCGCTCGACGGCCTCGGGCAGGACCGACAAATGCATCCTGCATCAAAACGGTTTCGTTTTGATGGCTAAGCGAATCGATATCCACATCGCAAGATGCGTGAACCGGTGAGTTCTTTCCAATTTCTGCGTGAATACAAGTAAATACACCATTTTTATGTACACTGGGGTTCCAATATTATCCATTAATAGGAATGTTGTAACATTTTATACAATAATGGTTGATAAGCCTTTAGTCATAGGACTATATTTTTCTGGATGACAGTACTTCCGACTGAAGTTCATATTGTGAGGTTGTCACACATGAGTTGGCAATGTCGTCCGGTGAAGCTTCGAAGCCTCCTGTTCGCCACAATTTGCCATTTCATGCTTTTCCCGGTCCCAACCTGTCTTGCCGACGGGGAACCGACTGCGATGCCGTCTTTCGACGGATGGCTCGAACTGGGCGGATACAAGAGTTTCGGGGAAGACTCACGAGGAGAGATCGTCGGATTTGTGCCGCTCGCCAGAAGCGAAACTACGCTCGCCTTCGGTGAAATCCGTGGAAAGCTGTTCGAAGGCTCGGTGACGGAAGGGAATTTCGCCTTCGGGCGGCGAGAGATGCTGCGCAACGGCTGGAACCCCGGCGGATGGCTCGGGCTCGACGTTCGCGAAGCGAGCGTCGGAGGATATCATACCCAGATATCGGCCGGATTTGAAATGCTCGGCGATTCGTTCGACTTCCGCGTGAACGGTTACAAGCCCTTGCAGTCGCGGCAGAACAGCAACGATTCCCTCATGCACACGACAACGACCGTGACCGGTTCGACGATCGCACCGACAATTGTGACCGATGGCAACGATCTCGCCATCGGCAGCGGCGGCTTCGTCACGACGACAGTCCGCAAGGACCGGGTGAAGCAGAGCGAACTGGCCCTGTACGGCTTCGATGCCGAAGTGGGCTGGCGAATTCCCATCGAGAAACTTTTCGCCCCCGTCAATCGGGGGCGTCATGAGTTACGGGGATTTGCGGGTGCCTACTGGTTTGACCATGAAGATATCGACAAGCCGATGACCGGCCCCAGAGCCCGTCTCGAATGGCGGATCCATGACATCTTCCCGGCGATGGCAGGAGCCAGCGTGAGCCTCGAAGGCGAGTGGTATCATGACCGATATCGTCATTCCGTGTTCGAAGCGGGGGGACGGTTGCGGATTCCCCTGAGTTACGCCAATTCATCCGCCACGAACGGCGGACGGGAACACGATGCACGCTTCTACCAGGCGCGGCGTATGACCGAGGCGCTCGAGCGCGACACGGACATCGTGAACCGTAACTCGACCAAGACTGTCTCCCGCTCGGTCGCGGCAAGCCAGACCGGTGTACCCTACGTGGAAGAGCTCGTACTCGATGATGAGACCTTCTCGGATCTCGCGCACATTGTCTTCGTCGATGGAACGGGAGACCTGCAGGCGGCGGTCAATGCATCGGGCAGCAATACGCTCTACGTCGTTCAGGGCGGCCGGGGCGATCTCGCGGGCGCGACATTACCCGATGACGTGACGATTATCGGCGGCGGTACGACAATCCAACTCCGAGGCGCTTCAAGCGGTATCGTTCTCAACTATACGGCACCCGGCACGGTCGCACGCATCGTTGAAAGCGGCTCGGGCACCGCCCTCACCCTGGGAGGGCACAATCATGTGAGAGGGCTTGAAATCGCAGGCGGTGGCGGGCGGTCGCTCGACATTGCCGGAAACAACGGCATCATGACGATACCGGATGCCGACGGGGTGGCGATAATCTCCAATACGCTCTCCGGCTTCGGTGGCAGCGCCATCGAAGTTGGCGCGCGCTCGAATTCCGCCAAGGTCAGTGACAACATAATTTCCGACGTTTTTGCCAACGGTATCGAAATCGGCCCTCAGGCCTTTTTTGCCGAGATCACCGGAAACATCATTTCCAATGCGGGGCAGGGAGTGATGACGGGCACTCAATCCGATTTTACCCTCGTTGCGAACAATACCATCAGAGACACGGATATCGGGATATTGAACGTCAACAGCAAGCTGTCGACGACAATCGAAAGCAATACGATCCGCGATGCCAGCGAAGCCGGCCTGAAATTTGCCATCGCCACCAACGGCGGGACAGCCGTCACAGACAATCTCTTCGGTGGAAGCATGCCTGTCGGAGTCCTGTTCGCGGATGGTGTGCATCGAATCAGTTTCGGAAACGGCAATGCGACCGAGCCCGGATCATCTGTCGCCGACGCATGCTCGCTCACCCCTGCCGTCGGTACACCGGGGAACATATCGATCGGCGACTCAATCGAAATCGACGGTTCCAGCTACAACAACAGCGATTGCTGAGAAGCAGCATTCCGTTGCCTGACCGCGTGAAACGGGCGTCCCGTGCCGACAGGCCGGCCATACCCGACCAGACCTTGTTCCGGTACGGGACGCTGTGTTGTTGGCGTCAGGCGACGCGAACAGCCTGCAGGTTCTCGTCGGTGGCGGGCACGGCCTCATTGTACCATGCCCCGTCATCGACAAAGACAACGCTCGATTTGCCCATGCCGTTGAAATCGGTACCCAGCGAGTTCGAATAGGCGCCCGTCATGCCGATCTCGACCCAGTCACCCTCGATGACATCCTCGGGCAGCCAGTGCGGCCCCGGCATGCTGTCGATGCTGTCGCAGGTCGGACCGTAAAGGTCGAAGGAACCGGCGCCGCGGCGGGGCTCCTGCCCTGGACGGATGAGACGGGCCGGGAATTGCGGACCGATCCACTTGAGCTCGGCCAGGTTGCCGTACACGCCATCGTTGATGAACAGGCTGCGCCCGCGCCGCATTTCGACACGTGCCAGCACCGACGCACCATCCGCCACGAGCAACCGGCCAGGCTCGCATTGCAGGTTGCAGACAAGCCCGGTTTCCGCCACCGCATCCTCGATCGCAGTCACGAAACGGTCGAATTCCGGTTCGTCGCCGATGTATCGGGCAGGGAAACCGCCCCCCACGTCCAGGTGATCGAGACCTCCCGCACGCTCCGCAACCTCGGCGGCGCGACGGATGGCATGGACGAAGGCGACCGGTGACAACGACTGCGACCCGACGTGAAAGGTGATGCCCGCCGAGCGGGCTACGGCCCGTGCGCGGCGCAACAGCGACACGGCTTCGTCCTGGGTCGCCCCGAACTTGCCTTCGAGACTGAGGACAGCCCCATCGCCGCAGACCGCGAGACGCACGAAGACTTCAAGGTCTTCCCCACCGTCGCAGATGTCGAACAGCTTTTCCAGTTCGCTCACGTGATCGACGACAAAACGCCGGACACCATGCTCGTGATAGGCTTCGCTGATGGCCCGGCGGGACTTGACCGGATGCATGAAATGACACTGCGCATCGGGCAGCAGTTCCCGCACCAACCGGATTTCGGCAATGGATGCCGTATCGAAGTGCCGTACGCCGCCCTCGTAGAGGGCTTCGAGCACGGCCGGATGGGCATTGCATTTCACGGCATAAAGGACGTCGCCCGGAAAACTCCGGACAACTTCGCGCGCGCGCTGGATCAGAATGTGCCGACGCAGGGCGAGAACAGGTGCGTCGACCTGCAAGGCAGAGATCAGCGCCGCAGCGCCGCCGAAGGACTGGATCATGCCGACCCCCCAACCCGTTAGAGTCAAGTAGATCAGAATGCCGCCGCCGCGCGTGCCGCAGTGCATAGGCTTACTGATGACGAGGTCGCGCTTATGGAGGAACAAAAACCAAATGTCCAGTCCTTGATTCCCCCGAAAGCGCATATGAGGTATGCCACACAAACTGTTAACGAATGACAAACCTTGCGCCGATGTTCGATGCGGAGTTGAACCTTTGGCGCATGCCGGCAATGGGGAGAAATTGACTTGATCGACCTGTACACATGGACGACGCCCAACGGGCGCAAGGTCTCGATCATGCTGGAGGAGTGCGGGCTGCCGTATGAAGTCCACGAGATCGACATCGGCAAGGACCAGCAGTTTGACCCGGATTTTCTGGCGATCAGTCCGAACAACAAGATTCCGGCCATTGTCGACCGCGACAACGGCCAGAGCGTATTCGAATCGGGCGCCATCCTCATCTATCTGGCCGAAAAGACGGGCAGGTTCATGCCGGGCGACCCGGCCCACCGGATCGCGACGCTCGAATGGCTGATGTTCCAGATGGGCGGCATCGGGCCGATGCTGGGTCAGGTGCATCATTTCAGCCGCTTCAATCCCGGCAAGGCTCCCTATGCCCAGGAACGCTACCGGAAGGAGGCCGGGAGGCTTTATGGCGTCATGGACAGGCGCCTGGCGACAAGCGGATATCTCGCGGGCAACGAACCGACGATCGCCGACATTGCGACATGGCCATGGATTTCGCGCTTCGAGTGGCAGGAGATCGACATGAACGAATTTCCCCATGTGAAGAGATGGTACGAAGCGCTCGCGGCGCGGCCGGGCTTCCAGCGTGGCTATGACGTGCCGCGGCGCGACCAGTCGATCCCGATGCCCGCATGAGCCTGCTGGAACGGGACACCGTGCGCCGGGTGCGCGACGCGCTGGAGGCGGCAGGAAGCGGTGCGAGGGTGATCGAGCTGGATGAAACGGCGCGAACGGCCGAAGATGCCGCACGGGCGTGCGGCGTCGAGGTCGGCGCCATCGTCAAGTCGCTGGTGTTCGATCATGAGGGGCAGGCGGTCATGGCGCTGATCGCCGGCGACCGGCGCTGCGATACCGGGGCCCTGCGACGGACCCTGGGCCTGCCCGGGAAGCTCGGGCGGGCCGATCCGGACCTGGTCAAGCGGGCCACGGGTTTCACCATCGGTGGCGTGGCGCCGGTGGGGCACCCCCGCCCCCTGCCCACGGCCATCGATGGCGCCCTTGCCGGACATGGGCGGATCTTTGCGGCCGCGGGCCACCCGCACTGCGTGTTCGGGACTGATTTCGACGAGCTCGTGCGGCTCACCGGCGCGGTTCTCCTGCAGCCTTCATGACGACATGAATCCGGCAAGGGTCAGTCAGGGGCGACCACCAGCACGATCTTGCCTGAATGGGTACTGCTCTCCATGAGGGCGTGAGCCCGGGCCGCGTCATTTAACGCGAATGTTTCGTGAATGACCGGCCGCACCCTGCCGGCCTCGATGAGCGGCCAGACCCGGGCCTCGACCTCCTTGGCGATATCCCCCTTGTCGGCAATGCTGCGCGAACGCAGGGTGCTGCCGGTCCAGGTCAGGCGCTTGAGCATCAGGCTGCCGAAATTCGCCGAAATCTTGGGTGACTTCAGCCAGGCGATCTGCACAAGTCGCCCTTCGGGGGCCAGTGCCTTGAGGTTGCGTTCGACATAGTCGCCACCGACCATGTCGAGGATGACATCGACGCCTTTCCCGCCATTTTCCTTTTTCGCCACGTCGACAAAGTCCTCGTTGCGATAATTGACCGCAACGTCGGCGCCGAGCTCCGTACAGAACTTCGCCTTCTCGTCACTTCCGACTGTCGTCAGAACTCTCGCGCCAAGGCATTTCGCAATCTGGATGGCCGTCGTGCCGATACCGGATGAACCGCCATGCACGAGGAAAGACTCCCCTTCGGCCAGATGTCCGCGCTGAAAGACATTCGTCCATACCGTAAAGACCGTCTCGGGCAGTGCTGCGGCCTCGACCATGGAAAGCCCGTCCGGCACCGGTAGAACCTGCACCTCGGGAGCCGTGCAATATTCGGCGTAGCCACCGCCGGTGAGCAAGGCGCAGACCTTGTCGCCTCCGCGATAGCGCGATGCGCCCGCACCGGACGCGACCACCTCGCCCGACACCTCGAGCCCGGGAATGTCGCTCGCACCGGGCGGCGGCGGATAGTTGCCGGCACGCTGGAACACATCGGGCCGGTTGATGCCGGCGGCAACAACCCTGATGAGTACCTCGCCCTCGCGAGGCTGAGGCACGGCTCCCCGCTCGGGAACCAGGACATCCGGACCGCCCGGCTCGCGAATTCCGATATAGTTCATCTCGCTCGGCAGGCTCATGCGTTCTTCCTCCAGGACTGGCTCTGTCATGGCGCGGATAAAGCAGAAGTGCGAATGGCTGGCCAGCCTTGCCGCATCGCCCGATTGAGGGCAACACTTCCAGCAGCAACGGTTGAAGGTGCCATGGAGGAACGACAAGGCATGAACGGGGATCTCGAAGGACTATTGGTCGTTTCCGTGGAACAGGCCGTGGCGGCTCCCTATGCCGCGTGCAAGCTCGCCGATGCGGGAGCGCGGGTGATCAAGGTCGAGCGGCCCGAAGGAGACTTTGCCCGGCGCTATGACAATCTCGCAGCAGGGAACAGTGCCTATTTCGTATGGCTCAATCGAGGCAAGGAATCGATCTGTCTCGATCTGAAGAATGATGGCGACCGGGAGTTGCTCAGGCGGATGATCGCCCGCGCCGACGTCTTCATCCAGAACCTTGCGCCGGGTGCGACGGAGCGCCTGGGACTGGGCGCTGAAAGCCTGCACAGTCAGTTTCCCCAGTTGGTGATTTGTGGAATTTCGGGTTATGGCACGGAGGGACCGGGCAAGGACCTCAAGGCCTACGACCTGCTCGTGCAGGCCGAAAGTGGACTCGCGCAGATCAACGGAACGGCCGAGGGGCCTGCACGGGTCGGGGTCTCGGTCTGCGACATTGCGGCAGGCATGACCGCCTTCCAGGCCATTCTGCAGGCCCTGTTCGCCCGCGAACGAAGCGGGGCGGGGCGGATCATCGAGGTGTCCCTGTTCCATGCCATGGCCGACTGGATGAATGTGCCCTATCTGCAACACAGATATGGCGGCCATACACCGCCACGCATGGGCCTCAATCACCCGACCATTGCCCCGTATGGAGTTTATCCCTGTGGCGATGGTCGCGAAGTGCTGATCTCCATCCAGAACGAGCGGGAATGGGCCAAGCTGTGCAGCGACATTCTCGGCGATGGGACAATCGCCACCGATCCCAGATTCGGCGACAACAGCGCCCGCGTCGCCAACCGCCCTGCCCTCGATGAGGTCATCCGCAAATCCTTCGGCCTTCGAAGCCGCGACCAACTGGTCGAGGAACTCAAGACGGCCGGTATCGCATTCGGCCGCCTGAGTTCGCTGGACGACCTTGAACACCATCCGCAGGCGCGATTCCTCGCGGTTCGAACCGAAGGGCAGGAACTGCAGCTGCTCTCGCCGGGTGCCGTCGTGCGCGGCGAGGCGATGAGCGTCGGTCCCGTGCCGCGGCTGGGCGAGCACGGTGACAAGGTGCGCTCCGAATTCTCCTGAATGCAGGCGATATGGAAATCCTCCATATCGCTCAACGGTCCTCGCCAAGATCCCGATAGAGTTCTATCGTCATTCAGGTCAGGGAGAGGTCGCGCATGAATTACGAGGTCTTCATCACCGCTGCCCTTACCGGTGCGGGAGATACCACAGACAAGAGCGACAAGGTGCCGGTGACGCCTGGGGAAATCGCCCGCGATGCGATCGAAGCGGCACGGGCCGGGGCAGCCATCGCCCATTGTCACGTGCGGGATCCGGAGACCGGAAAGCCATCCCGACGGGTGGAACTCTACCGCGAGGTCGTCGATCGGGTGCGCTCCGCCGATGTCGATGTCGTCCTCAATCTCACCGCCGGGATGGGGGGCGACCTGATGCTGGGCGGGGTCGACCACCCCCTGCCGCTCAACGCCGAAGGTACGGACATGGCGGGGGCAGAGGAACGCCTGGAGCATGTCAGCGAGTTGCTGCCCGAGATCTGCACGCTCGACTGCGGCACGATGAACTTCGCCGAGGGCGACTACGTCATGACCAATACGCCCGCCATGTTGCGGGCGATGGCCGCACGCATCCAGAAGGCCGGCGTCCGGCCGGAGGTCGAGGTGTTCGACACCGGCCATCTGGTCATGGCCAGACAATTGCTCAAGGAAGGATTGATCGACGAGCCGTTCCTCGTCCAGCTATGCACCGGCATCCCCTACGGCGCGCCCGACGATCCCGGCACATTGCTGGCAATGGTCAACCAGCTTCCCCCGGGTACGGTGTTCTCCGCCTTTTCCATCGGCCGGATGCAGCTTCCCTTCGTTGCCATGGCCGCCCTTGCGGGAGGCAATGTCCGTGTCGGCCTTGAGGACAACATCTACCTTTCGCGCGGCATCCTGGCTACCAACGCCCAGCTGGTCGAGCGGGCGGCGACGATCCTGACCGCCATGGGCGCGCGGATTGTCGGCCCTTCCGAGGTCAGGGAGAAACTCCGCTTGAGGAAATTCGCATGACCAGGATCGGCCTCATCGGTGGCGGAGTGATCGGTGGCGGCTGGGCGGCGCGCTTCTCGCTGCACGGACATGACGTGAAGCTGTTCGATCCTGCGGCGAATGCCCGATCCATGATCGACAGACAGCTGGCCAATGCGCGAGGGGCCTACGGGCAATTGGGCTGGCTCGACCGCGAAGCCGGAAAGGTCGACCTCGTCGACAACATCGCCGCTGCCGTCGGTAATGCCGGTTTCATCCAGGAATCGGTGCCCGAGCGGCTGGAGCTCAAGCAGGAGATACTGGCTGAAATATCGCGGCATGCTCCGGCTGACACCGTGATCGCATCATCGACCTCCGGCCTTCGTCCCAGTGATTTGCAAAAAGATATGGTTCACCCCGGGCGGTTCGTTGTCGGCCATCCGTTCGTGCCTCCCTACCTGGTGCCACTGGTCGAGGTCTGCGGCGGAGCGGCAACCTCGAACGAGGCAAAGGAGAAGGCCATCGCGCTCTATCGCAGCGTCGCCATGCGGCCGCTGCACGTGCGCAACGAGGTCGACGGGTTCATTGCCGACCGCCTGATGGAGGCGATGTGGCGCGAAGCGCTCTGGCTCGTGCATGACGGGGTCGCTACCGCGGAAGAGATCGACGACGCGATCCGCTTCGGGCCGGGTCTGCGCTGGGCGTTCTTCGGACCCTTCCTCACCTACCGGGTCGGCGGTGGCGAAGCGGGCATGCGGCATTTCATGGAACAGTTCGGGCCGAGCCTGAAATGGCCATGGACGAAGCTGATGGATACTCCGGAACTCGATGATGCGTTGCTCGACCGCATCTGCGAACAATCGGATGCCCAGGCCGGCGGCCTGCCGGTGAGCCACTTCGAGACGATGCGGGACAACTGCCTGGTCGAGATCATGAAGGGTCTCGCCACCCGGGACTTCGGCGCCGGCGAGGTCCTGAATGCCCGGGCGGGACGTCCATGAACCTTGCACTCACCGATGAACAGGAGCTGATCGTCGATACGGTGCGTAACTTCGTCGAACGGGAACTTTATCCACTCGAAGCCGAAGTCGAGCGCACCGGAAAAGTACCGGTCGAGATCGGTCGCGATATCCAGCGCAAAGTCCGGGAACTGGGCTTCTACGCACCCAACATCCCCGAAGCGTTCGGCGGCGGCGGGCTGGACAACCTGGCATTCACGCTGCTCGAACGCGAACTCGGGCGTGCGTCCTATGCCCTGTCCGTGTTCTGGGGGCGTCCTTCGGGGATCCTCTGCGCCTGCGACGACGTTCAGCGCGAACGCTACCTTGCGCCCTGCGTGCGGGGCGAGAAGATCGACTGCCTGGCCATGACGGAACCCGATGCAGGCTCCGATGTACGCGGCATGCGCTGTTCAGCGAAACCCGACGGGTCGGACTGGATCATCAATGGCACAAAACACTTCATCAGCCATGCCGATATCGCCGATTTCGTGATCCTGTTTGCCGCAACCGGCGAGGACGACTCGCCACGCGGCCCCAGGAAGCGCATCACCTGTTTTCTCGTGGACAAGGGAACTCCCGGATTCGAGATTCTCCCCGGCTACAACTCGGTTTCGCATCGCGGTTATCACAACTGCGTACTGTCCTTCGATAACTGCCGTGTGCCGGCCGGAGCCATTCTCGGAGAGGAAGGCCGCGGCTTCGATCTGGCCAATGAGTGGCTGTTCGCGACCCGCATCACCGTGGCGGCCATGAGCGTGGGTCGGGCACGGCGGGTCTTCGACCAGGCCCTGCACTGGGCAGCCGGGCGCCGGCAATTCGGGCAGCCCATCGGCAGGTTCCAGGGCACCTCTTTCAAGCTTGCCGACATGATCACCGAAATCGACGCTGCCGATCTCCTCACGTTGATGGCGGCATGGCGTCTCGATCAGGGGCTCGAATCCAATCGCGAGATTGCCTCGGCCAAGCTCTACGCCACTGAAATGCTGGCACGCGTCACCGATCACACCCTGCAGATATTCGGCGGAATGGGGCTCATGGCCGAAACCGGCATCGAGCGCTTCTGGCGCGATGCGCGGGTCGAGCGGATCTGGGAAGGAACCTCGGAGATCCAGCGGCACATCATCAGCCGGGATCTCCTTCGCCCTCTGGGGGCATGAAATGGACAGACCATCGCTCGACCGGCTGCTGCATCCCCGATCGATCGCGGTAATCGGCGGCGCGATCGCGGCGTCCGTCATCCGCACCCTGCGCCGGAGCGGCTATGGTGGCCAGATCCGCGCCGTCCACCCCGACCATGACGAGATCGAGGGCATTGCTGCAGTCCCCGGTATCACCGATCTCGACATCTCGCCTGATGCTGCCTTTGTTGCCGTCAACCGCAAGGCCAGCATCGACATCATGGCCGAACTTCGCGTGAAGCGTGCCGGCGGCGCAATCGCCTACGCATCCGGCTATCGCGAGACAGGTACGATCGGTGCGGTGCTCGAACGCAACCTGGTCGAAGCCGCCGGCAGAATGCCGGTCATCGGTCCGAATGCTTACGGCTTCATCAACTATCTCGACGGTGCAGCCCTGTGGCTGGACCATCACGGCGGCAAGCCTTGCCGACGCGGCGTCGCCATCATCGGCCAGTCGAGCAACATTCTCATCAACATGACCATGCAACGGCGTGGACTGCCGATCGCCTTTGTCATCGCACTGGGCAATCAGGCCAGCGTCGATGCGGCCGATCTTGTCGAAGCCCTGCTCGACGACGACCGGATAACGGCCATTGGCCTGCATCTCGAAGGGATATCCCGGGCGACCGCCCTAGCCGGTGCCGTGGAACACGCGCGATCGGAGAATCGCCCCGTGGTAGTCCTCAAATCGGGGCGCAGCGAAGCCGGAGCGCGGCAGGTGGTGAGTCATACCGCAACGATCACCGGCAGCGACGACGTGCTCGACGCCTGGTTGCGGCGTATCGGTGCGGCCCGTGTCGACTCGATCGGCGCCTTCCTCGAAACACTCAAGCTCCTGCATGTACATGGTGCCCTGCCCGGCCGCAGCCTGGTATCTTTGAGCTGTTCCGGTGGCGAGGCGGCGCTGGTGGCCGATGCCGCATCATCGCGGGACATCGACCTCAGTCCCTTCGACGATGACGATGTCGAGCGTATTGCAGCGACGACCAATCCGCTCGTGACGATCGGCAATCCCTTCGACTATCATACCTTCGACTGGCTCAGGCCGGAGCGTCTCGAACGAACCTTCGAGGCGACAATGCGAGGTGGCCACGCCCTCGCAGCACTCGTGCTCGACATGCCGCGCACAGACCGTTGTCCCGATCAAGAATGGCGTGCGGTGCTCGATGCGTGGATCAGGGCCGGCGACGCGGCCGGCAAGCGCATTGCCGTGGTCTCCAGCCTGCCGGAAGCCATGCCCGAAATGTTGGCGGAAAGCCTCGTCGAGCGCGGTATCGTCCCGCTTTGCGGCATCGAGGACAGTCTCGACGCGGTGGCGGCGGCGGCATTCATCGGCAGCCATGCCGGATCGCCGGTCATCAATCGCGATGACGGGAACGAATGCGATGGGCCGCCATCCCCGGCTGATGAAGGACGTCCCGTGCGCAGCTTCGACGAGGCCGAGGCCAAGCGGCTGATCGCGGCTTACGGGATCGCGATTCCGGTCGGCCGCCCCGTCGCCTCGCCGCAGGACGCCATCGATGCCGCCGCCGATATCGGAGGTGCGGTCGTCCTCAAGGCCCTGAGCGCCGAGATCGCCCACAAGAGCGCGAGAGGTGGCGTGCATCTCGACCTGCGCGACCCCGGAAGCATCGACCTCGCCACGCGCGCACTCCTGGAAATCTCGGCGCGCGTCCTCGTCGAACGGATGATCCGTGGAACCGTCGGTGAACTGCTGGTCGGGATTCGCCACGATCCGGCCCTGGGGTTATACCTCGTGATCGGTTCGGGCGGCACATTGGTCGAGTGGTTCAATGATCGACAGGTGCTGATCATCCCCGAAACGGAAGAAAGTATCCGCAAGGCCATCGGCCGGCTGCGCGTGGCACGTCGCCTCGCGGGCGACGGTCCGGGTCGTGCGGGCGATATCGATGCGACGGTCGAAGCAATCCTGGCGCTGCAGCGCTTCGCCCTCGCCCATGAACGGCAACTCGTTGAACTGGAGATCAACCCGCTCATCGTGACGGCCAGCAAGGCCGTGGCGGCCGATGCCATCTTGCGGATGTACCCTGCGGAGAAATCATGACCGTTCGTACCGAACAACGCGACAGGACCCTCATCGTCACCCTCGACCGGCCCAAGGCCAATGCCATTGATGCGGCCACCAGTCGCGAGCTCGGACGGGTCTTTGCGTCCTTTCGCGACGATACCGGCCTTCGGGTCGCCATCGTCACCGGCGGGGGCGAAAAGTTCTTTTCGGCCGGATGGGACCTCAAGGCCGTGGCTGCCGGCGATGAGCGCCCGGATCAGGATTATGGCGTCGGTGGATTTGGCGGGCTTCAGGAGCTTCCCGGCCTGAACAAGCCGGTGATCGCCGCCCTCAACGGCATGACCGTCGGCGGCGGGTTCGAACTGGCACTGGCCTGCGACCTGATCATCGCCGCCGAGCACGTCCGCCTGGCCCTTCCGGAGATCCGGGCCGGCACGCTGGCCGATGCCGCCACCATCAAGCTGCCGCGACGCCTCCCGTTCCATGTGGCCATGGACATGCTGTTTACCGGTCGATGGATGGATGCCGGAGAAGCCCACCACTTCGGACTGGTCAACGAGGTCGTGCCGGCCGGGAAGTTGCTCGAACGCGCACTGGAAATCGCGGGGCTGCTCGCCGGAGGCCCGCCTTTGGTCTTTGCCGCCATCAAGGAAACGCTGCGGGAAACCGGCCATCTGCCGTTTCAGCAGGCCATGGACATGGTGACCGGCAAACGGATCGCCACCGTCCGGCAGCTCTACGAAAGCGAGGACCAGCTTGAGGGCGCGAAGGCATTCGCCGAAAAGCGGGAGCCTGTCTGGCGTGGAAAATAATTCTACCTATAGTAGAATTTGTGGTTTTTCAGACACTGTTGATGATATAAATCGGCTCGGCGATCAGGACATCCGGCCGTCGGGTCTTAACCAAAGATTCATACGATTGTGAGATGAATGATCCCGAGGACGAAACCGTAATGCTCTTGCGGCAATCGTTCCTCAAGAATTCATGTTCGACAAGTGGATGGCATAGCGTGCAGTTGACAATCGACCATGGCGGCAAGACCCACGGCCGTTCAGGGCCGCCCCGCTCGGACTGGCTCTCGCCGCAGGTGGTCGTCGGGCTGGTGCGGCTGGCCGACGCCATCGTGATCGTCCTTGCCGGATTCCTGTCGCACTACATGCGGTTCAGCGGCAATGCGCCCGTCGCCTTCACCTATTACTCGTTGGCGCTTAGCGTCGTTCTCGCCATCAATTCCTTCCAGCTCGCCGGCATCTACAACTTCAAGCACCTTCCCTCGCTCTACGAGCAGGCCAAGCGGCTCATCATGGTCTGGCCGCTGGTCGTCGCCCTCATGCTCGCGCTGGGCTTCATGGCGCAGATCCTGGACGAGGTCTCTCGCGCCTGGGTGGCCCTGTGGCTGGTGACAGGCTTCATCATGCTGATCGGCCTGCGGATCGGCCTGCGGCTGCAGCTCAGGGCCTGGTACAATACCGGCCGCCTTCACCGCAACGTCGTCGTGATTGGCGCGGGCGAGCATGGGAGACGCTTCGTCGAGAACCTTCAAAAGGCCGATCCCGGCGTCAATCTCATCGGCCTGTTCGATGACCGCAAGGATCGCGTTCCCGACTATGTCGCCGGTTATCCCGTTTTGGGGACACTCGATGACCTGTTGATGTTCGCCCGCGAGCACCGGGTCGACCAGGTGGTTGTCGCCCTGCCCTGGAGTGCGGAGGGCCGGCTCTTCAACTGGATGCGCAAGCTCCGGAACCTGCCGGTCGACATCCGCCTCTGTCCCGACGTCATCGGCCTTGATATCCCCAACATGGAAATGTCCCAGCTGGGCGGCGTTCCCGTCATCAATGTCTCGGAGAAGCCGCTCGCCGGATGGGACTGGATCGTCAAGGCCGTGGAGGACCGCATCCTCGCCACCGTTATCCTGTTCCTGATCTCGCCGGTCATGATCGCCGTGGCGCTGGCCGTGAAGCTCACCTCCAAGGGCCCGATCCTGTTCAAGCAGAAGCGCTACGGCTTCAATAACGAGATCATCGAGGTCTATAAATTCCGCTCGATGTATGTGGAAACCTGCGAGGATGGTGCCATCGTCCGCCAGGCGAAGAAGGATGACGACCGTATCACTCGTGTGGGACGCTTCATCCGCCGCACCAGTCTCGACGAACTTCCCCAGTTCCTCAATGTCCTCCTCGGAGACATGTCGATCGTCGGTCCGCGTCCGCACGCCGTCGCCCACAACGAACAATATGCCCGCCTGATCGACGAATATCTCGCCCGTCACAAGGTCAAGCCCGGCATTACCGGCTGGGCCCAGGTCAATGGCCTGCGCGGCGAGACCGACACACTGGAAAAGATGGAGCGCCGCGTCCAGTACGATCTCTTCTATATCGAACGCTGGTCGCTGGCCTTCGACCTGCGAATCATCCTGCTGACCATCTTCGTCGGCTTCGCCCACCCCAACGCCTACTGAACCCGAAAATTTCGAAACCGCGAACGCGGAAGAAGGTCATTCGAGAAAACTCCTATGTCAGTCTGGCAGTTGCCCAGGACCATGCCGTAGCGACTATTTTTTCCAAGGCACTGTCGAATACAATTTCCAGATCGTTCTTTGCCAACGATATATCGGCGACAAGAAAAGGAGGATCTCCAGATCTCCGGGATTCAACGGTGTGAGGTACGTTCCTTCCCGATATCTTCTCGATACAATTTATGACCTGATGAACCGAGTGACCACACCCCGAACCGAGATTCACGACCAGGGGCTCTCCGCCTCGCAATAAATGGTCGAGGGCCCGCACATGTGCGGAGGCCAGTTCGCTTACATGAACATAGTCACGAATTGCGGTACCGTCTTCCGTGGGATAATCGTCGCCAAAGATCCGAAGCGGCGGACGGCGCCCCAGGACAGCGTCGATCGCCAGGGGAATCAGGTGCGTTTCGACGATACGACACTCGCCGATCTCGCCGTCGGGATCGGCACCGGCCGCATTGAAATAGCGAAGGGCAGCATACCGCAGGCCATAGGCCATCGCATGGTCGGCGAGGATCCGTTCGACCATCAGCTTTGACGCACCATAGGGATTGACAGGAACGGTGGGCGTATCCTCCCTGATCGGCAGGGCTGCGGCATTGCCATATACGGCACAAGTACTGGAAAAAACAAAATGTCGGCAATCTGCCGCCCTGCATGCATCGAGGAGATTGAGTGTGCCGACGATGTTATTGCGGTAATAGCGGGACGGGTGCCGCATCGACTCGCCAACCAGCGCATCTGCTGCGAAATGCAGGACACCGATCGGTGCATATCTCCTGAAGACATCCGATAATTGCTCGGGACGATGCATGTCGGCGAGTTCCAAGGGCCCCCACTTCACCGCCCACCGATTCCCTGTCGAAAGATTGTCGACAACGACAGGCCTGTAGCCCGCCTTGGCGAGGGCCTTGCAGGCGTGACTGCCCACGTAGCCGGCACCACCCACGACGACGACATTGCGTTCCATCGGATCGACCATTCTGCTGATCAGCTGACGGGCATTTCAGTCAGATGCCTGGCGAAAAATTCAATCGTCCGGTCAAGTCCTTCGGCCAGCGCCACCGTCGGCGCCCACCCCAGCAACATCTTCGCACGGTCGATTTTCGGCTGGCGCTGGCGCGGATCATCCTGGGGAAGAGGCAATTCGATGATATCGGAGGTCGACCCCGTCTTCGCAACGACGAGCTCAGCGAGTTCGCGGATGGAAAACTCCGTCGGATTGCCAAGATTCACGGGTCCGGTGATATCGTCGGGAGACTCCATCAGCCTGATCAGGCCATCCACGAGATCGCTCACATAACAGAACGACCTCGTCTGACTACGGGCCTGTCAGGAATTTCGTGTACGGGCGATGATGATGGAAAGAGAGGAACCATCACATGCCAGCACGCAAGAAGCCTACGCAACGTGAGCGACTGATCGACCAGTTGCTTGTTGGGCAAGATCCCTCGACGCTGTTCGACAAGGGAGGATTGCTTGATGAGCTCAAACGGCAATTGGCCGAGCGGGCGTTGAACGCCGAGATGGATCATCACCTGGCTGGCGAAGCGAGCGAGGGGAAATCCAACAGCCGCAATGGCTACAGCTCCAAGACGGTGATCACGGACAGTGGCAAGTTCGGGATTGCGGTGCCACGTGACCGGTTATCGACCTTTGATCCGCAGCTCATCGCGAAATATCGCCGGCGACTGCCGGGCTTCGACGAAAAGATCATCTCGATGTACGCCCGCGGCATGACGGTCAGGGAGATCCGCGGTCATCTGGACGAGATTTATGGCGTTGACGTCTCCCCCGAGCTGATCAGTGCCGTGACCGACGACATCCTGGACGAGGTTGCCGAATGGCAGAACCGGCCGCTGGAAAGCCTTTATCCGCTGGTCTTTTTCGATGCCTTGAGGGTCAAGATCCGCGACGAGGGGATGGTCCGCAACAAGGCGGTCTATGTCGCGCTCGGCGTTCGGCTCGACGGCCAGAAGGAGATCCTCGGGCTCTGGATCGAACAGACAGAGGGCGCGAAATTCTGGCTGCGGGTGATGAACGAGCTGAAAAACCGGGGCATCGAGGATATCCTGATCGCGATCGTCGATGGCCTGAAGGGGTTTCCGGAGGCGATCACGGCCGTGTTCCCGCAGACCCAGGTCCAGACCTGCATCGTTCATCTGATCCGCAACTCATTGGATTTCGTCAGCTACAAGGACCGCCGGGCCGTCGCCGCCGAGCTGAAGACCGTCTACCGGGCCAAGGACGCCGACGCCGGAATGGCGGCGCTGGAGGCGTTCGATGCTGGAATTTGGGGGCAAAAATACCCGGCCATTGCCATGTCCTGGCGTCGCAACTGGCAGGCCGTCATTCCGTTCTTCGCCTTTGCCGACGACGTTCGCCGGATCATCTACACCACCAACGCGATCGAAGCCCTGAACAGCAAACTGCGACGCGCGGTGCGAACCCGTGGTCATTTCCCGAATGACGAGAGCGCCATGAAGCTGCTCTTCCTGGTCTTGAACCTGGCCGAAAAGGAGTGGAGAATGCCGCCACGCGAATGGGCCATGGCCAAGGCACAGTTCGCCATTCTCTTCGAAGACCGCCTCCGGGCCGCCTGAAAATCATGATCAATTCATCGCCCGTACACGAAATTCCTGACAGGCCCTCTGACTACCGTTTCCATAGATCGAGATCGATTGCCCGGAAAGGGCCTGTACGACGAAATTGGACACGACACGGCCATCGTTGGGATGCATGCGCGGACCATAGGTGTTGAAGATTCGGGCAACCTTGATTTTTACCCCATGCTGCCGATGATAATCGAAGAAAAGTGTTTCAGCACAGCGCTTGCCTTCGTCATAACATGCACGCGGACCGATCGGATTCACATTGCCCCAGTATCCTTCCGGCTGCGGATGAACACTCGGATCGCCATAGATTTCCGAAGTGCTCGCCTGCAGGATTTTGGCCTTTGTCCGCTTCGCCAACCCCAACATGTTGATTGCGCCATGCACACTCGTCTTGGTCGTCTGCACGGGATCGAACTGGTAGTGCACCGGAGAGGCGGGGCAGGCGAGGTTGTAGATCTCGTCGACTTCGACGTAGAGGGGGAAAGTCACGTCATGACGCAGAATTTCAAAGTTCGCCTTTCCCAACAGGTGTATGATGTTGGACCGGCGCCCCGTGTAGTAATTGTCGACGACCAGAACCTCACATCCCTGATCGACGAGACGCTCGCACAAAAAGCTGCCGATAAAGCCAGCCCCTCCGGTCACGAGCACCCTTTTTTGGGAAAATTTTGACATCGACGTTCCTCTTAAACATTAAGCAAGGCCGCCGATCTATCCGGGGCGGCCGCTAACCCGTCGCGATCACCGCTTCGGCCCGACTGATTTCCTTGAGATTTACTTTTTCACCGATGACTATCATGCGCAACGTCAGAAACACAATACGAGTATCCACGAATGGCGATGCGTTATGGATGTAGAACAGATCCAGCGCATTTTTCTGCGATGCGGTCAACATCTGCCCACCATTGACCTGTGCCCATCCCGTAAGGCCGGGGCGTACCGACAGGCGTTCGACCGACAAACTCCGGCCGACCTTGGGTTGATCCTCCTCCAGCAATGGACGAGGGCCAATCAGGGACATGTCTCCTTTCAGGACATTGAAAAGCTGCGGCAATTCATCAAGGCGCGTACGTCGAAGAAACGAACCTACCTTGGACAATCGCAGATCATCGGGAATGAGCTTCCCATCCTTCCCCGCCGGGTCGCGCATCGTGCGGAACTTGTGCAACAGGAAACGACGGCCATGCAGCCCGACCCGCAGTTGGGTGAAAACCGCAGGCTCCCCCAAGGCAAGCCGAACGACTGCCACGATGGCCAGCATCAACGGCGACAGGCAAATCAACACAACGCTGCTCACGGCCAGATCAACCAGCCGCTTTACACGAAAATAGCCGGGAGATACGTCCCTATCCACACTCATTGATGTAATCGTACCTTGCGCATCCTGCTGGGAATGGTTTTTGAACCTCAACAGATCCGGCAACTGATCGACAATCAATCCAGCTCCGACTGCACGCCTGATCAGTTGATCGAGGGCTTCGGGGTCGAAATCCGAGTGCGGCCGCGTCACGATCATGCGGCTTGGAGCGACCCCGGCGACCCTCAATCGCGTGAGGTTTTGCCTGAAATCGTCAAGTCGGCCGAGTATCGGAACGCCCCCCAGCGTACGTCCGGGAGTGGCCGCATCATCCAGGATGCCGACAACCAACAGGCGGCTTGAGGAATCGGACTGGCGTTCGCACAGATGGATGAAAAGCTCTGCCGAATCGCCGCTGCCAACGAGCAATATGGGCATCACCGTGCCCGGCGGACCGTTGCGCGTACCGATGGTCGCCATGGAAGTGCGAGCAAAAAAGCGGGAATAGACAGCACGAGAACCGCACAATCCGACAATAGCCAGCAACCACATGATGATCAGCACGGAGCGAGGCACATTTGAAAGACGATCGAGGAAAAACATCGCCGGCACGAAGACCAAGGTTATCAACGTTACAAATTTTCCCGCTGCAAGCAAATCTGCCAAAGTCGCATAACGCCACATTCCTCGATGAAGAGCCAATATACTGTAGGTAACAATCGTAATGGCCAACAGCGTTACAGTCCCCAATATCATCGCGTCGAACGTTTCAGGGCGCATAAGAGGCCATTCGCGCAAAATGATGGCAAACGGAAAGGCCAGCGTTACCATGGAAATGTCGTACATAACGATAAGAGCTCGTCGCCACGACAACCGCCGCCACCCGAATAACAGGTAGTTCACGTTTGCATTCGACTGTAACTGCATCGATAAAATCCCCCTATTACAACAAGAACATTTCGATATATGCCTATAGAGGTAAAATTAGCCATCAATTGACATAGTACTTGTTATATTTACTATAATATGCATCAATACCTCCATACCCGTATTGTGCATGCCGTTCTATGTCGACCTGAGTGATTACGGCACCCACGATGTCGGCACCGCATGATCGCATTTCCTTGACAGCGTCACCTGCCGTATCCAGCGTGGTCTTTTCCCAGCGGATAACATAGAGGACGGAATCGACCAGTTCCATGATGACCTTGCTGTCGCTGACCCCCAGCACCGGCGGTCCATCGACAACGATGAAATCGTACACCTCGCGCAGATGCTCCAGCAGATCCCTCATCCGTTTCGATCCCAACAATCGACTAGGGTTCGGCGGAGTTCGCCTGACATCGATGACATCGAACTGACCGGCATCATCATGCTTGAGCGCTTCATCGAGTTCGCAATCGCCTGTCAGATACGAAACGAGGCAACCCCGTCCGGCTGTCTCGATCTCGCGCCGAACGCTCGGGTGCCGGAGATCACAATCGAGCAGCAGCACTTTCTTGCCGTCCAGAGCCAGTGCTGCCGCCAGGCTGACGACCAGGCTGGTCTTGCCCTCCGCGGGGACCGATGAGCTGACCTGGATGACCTTGGGGGGATTATCGACATTGTTCAACCTCAGGGCTGTATACAGCGACCGCAAGGTTTCCGTGTAGGTCGACAAGGGTTTGCTGACCAGATATTCATGCAGCTTCTTCCCGTTGCGTTGCCGGCTCGACAGATAGGGAACCAGTCCGAGACAGGGGATGCCCAGGGTCGCCTCGACCTCCTTCCCGCTGCGGATACCATTGTCGAACCTTTCCCGGACGAAGCCCAGCAACACTCCTAGCATGCCGGAAATGACAAAACCGGCCCCGACAAAGAACAGCGGACTGCGGGAACTTGGCGACGATGGAACGATGGCGGGCGCTATCACACGTCCATTCGCTTCCACGACCGCTTGTTGTTCACGGGTTTCCTTGTAGCGCTGCAGGAAGGTTTCATAGAGGCTGCGACTGGCCTGCGCCTCCCGGTCCAGCCTTCGCAACTCGATCGCGCTTTTTCCCGCTTCTCCGGACTTGGCGATGAGCGCATCCATATCCGACTTGATGGATGCCTCCCTTTCCTTGATAACGGTCAGTTCATTTTCGAGATTGGCGACGATGCGCTTGATCTCGACCTGTACACGCTCCTGAACCTTCTTTTCCTCGGCCACGATATTCTGAATGGCGGGATGCTTGTCGCCATAGACACCACGCAGTTCGGCCTCCTGGCGACGAAGGTTGGATTCATCCTGCCATAATGAAACGATATAGGGCGACTGCAAGACCTCACTGAGACTTTCGAGACTTTCGCCACGTGATTGCAGATCACGGATATAGCGCAATCTGGCCTCGCGTTCCTTGCGCGCAGCCCGGGCATCGACCTGCATGTTGGTCAATTCGGTCATCTGCTGGGAGTTGACCTCGATTCCCGCCCCTTCGATCAAGTCCGACTTTTCGGCGTAATTCTGTACGGCCTCCTCGGAATCGCGAACCTCTTTTTCCAGCTCGACAAGTCGTTGCTCAAGGAATTCGGTCGCACGACCGGTCGCCGTTTTCTTGCGATTCACCTGGTCGTCGATATAAAGATTGACAATTCCATTGGCGACACGCGCCGCCTCGATGGGGTTCGTGGACGTGTAATTGACGGATATCACATACGAATTACGGATTTGATCAACCCTTAGGCGAGAAGCCATCTCTCCTGCCCGATGGTTGCGAATGACCTGCCGTTTTTCTTCATCGGACATCCGGACCGGTTCCGTCGCAACGCCGGTCGCGACAACCCAATCCTCCGGGAGCATTTCTTCGAACGTGGTCCAAAGGCTGCCCACGACGGTTTGCGATTCATCGCGCAGCGAATCGAGGTCCATGCGCTCCGGCGCGTCCTCTATTTCCCTGGCGTACAACCTTTCAGCGACCTGATCGAGGAACCCCCGCGACGTCAGGACACTCATCTCCGTTGCGACCGCCGCCGACCCCGTCACGTCCCCCCCCACGGCACTGCCGAGATCGACCACCTGGTTCCCGGATGCGATCATGAGCAGGGCTTCAGAGGTATAGGACGGCTTTACGTTATATCCCAGGATTGCAGCCACAACCGTGCCAATGGCGGTCACGCTCAGGATGATCGCCTTCCTGCGCCGAAGGAAACGAAAAATCCCGGGCAGATCGAGGTTGATCTCGTCATCATCCACGCCCTGGGGATATGCCGCCCCGTAAGGACTCACATCGGTCACGACTTCGCGCCTCCTCTCAGCGGTAGCAAGCTCACACAGGAAAACACCGCACATACGTCCAACGAGCCAGGGTCAATTCGTAGGATTGTAATCTATAAAATATGCTCATCATAAAACTCCGGAACCCTTATCATAAGTCACCTTGGAGTCTACCGCATTTTGCGCGAATGTTTATTGGAATATTCAACCGATTGGTCACTTTTATATTGGCAGAATACCGGTATGCGCTTTAGGGCTCAGCTTCAGTCGATCGATGAGCGATATCCGAACACCCGACACCCAATATGGCCGCGAACGTCACGGCCACCGCCGGAATCGCCAGGCCGAAGTCAAAGATCGAATGCACGCCTGCAACGGTGCCGGCAGCTACCCCCGTCAATGCTATCGCCCGACCATCCCCGCGACTGACCAGTGCTCCTCGACCGACAAACATCACCAGGATCCCCAGTGCCGCAATCAGTGCGCCGGCGCCCACAAGCCCAAGCTCCGCTATCAACTCAAGGTAATCATTGTGTGCATGATCGAAGACCGTCTTGAACCTGAGATCATTGTTCATCATGAACAGATCGAGATAGCTTCCATTGCCATATCCCAGCCAGGGACGTTGCTCGACAAGCTCGATTGTTCTCTTCCAAGCTGACAGCCTGGCACCGGTTGTCAAGTCGGTGGCATTACCGATATCGTTGAACCGCTCCAGCAATGGACCTCCGATAAAGTACATCACGACGATCATCAGCGCGAAAGAACCGATCAGCACCTGGGTGGCCCGCCGCAGCGAAAGGCGTGTCCCGGCAATGCCGACGAAAACGACGACAATGATCGCCGCGAATAACGACAGGAACCCTCCCCGCGAAAATGTTCCGATGAGTGCGGCCATGATTACCCCGGCGGCGGCAGTCACGCGCGGGCGTCGTTCGAAGGGTTCGACAACGGCTCTGATCAACACCGCGCGCAACGGCAGCCTTTCGCTCTGGGCCTGGAACAGCGGCATCAATACCCAGGTCAGCGCGATACAGAGACCAAGGTTGGCGAACATCGCATAGTGATTTCTGTTAACAAACGTGGAAGAGATTTCCTTCGATGTCTTCAGTTCAGCGAACGGTACCCATCCGGTCAGATTGAACAGGATGCCTGCCAGGGCATATCCGACGGAGATCACCAGGATCGACCCGAGTATGAAATTGGCCCTGTGTTTCCTTGCAGCGAGAACATAGGCGAGCGCAAAGGCCGCGACCGGTATCCCCAGTCCGAAAATCGCCCCGTAGGGAGAATAGGCATTTATGGAAATCCGGCCGGACACCTCTCCATCGTCAAGACCGTCGAAAATCTTCCATATGGCATGGTGCCACGCTTGCGGCGTCCAGGACTGGGCTTGAATCCATGACCATGCGACAACCACGCCGACAAGCCAAGCTGCCACGACAATTTGTCCGGGAAGCCGTACTTCCGGCTTTCGATAGAGAGCAAAGACAACCCAGACAAAAAGCAAAACCGCCAGGTAAACACCTGCGAATGCTTCCGGCAAGGGCCTGTTCGCTCCAAGGGGAAATGGAATCCACGCCAATAACAGGACAAACAGCCATGTAATGACATCAAAGCTGGAATAATTATGACGTTTTCTATGCCCCTTGCTTGTCATCTTCATGATATCGGGAAAACGATACCGCCAATCATTCTTTATGACATGAGTAAATTTCACTCAACACCTGCAATCCGACACCGCCAATGGTCATTTCCTGCTTATATGCATCGAAATCGATTACGCTTTTTCGGGCATCCTCGATTGCCTGGTCAATTTTCTCCTTGAACCCTTCGACCACGAGTGCAGGAGCATCTGGCGGGACGCAAAACAATGTCTGCCCGAGATTTTCTCTCAGGGCATCATCAAATACACCAAGAGCATCCATCACGCCCCACACATAGACCACGTTCAAAGCAGGATCGATGTTCTCCATCTTCCCTTCTTCAACGCGCAGATATTCGTCGACAGTCATGGAGGCATGCCCGGCGGACGAGAGACATGCAGCCACAACTGCCCCGATGACGATGGTCTTTCTCATTAGAAGGTCGTCTCCATCAAACGCCGGACCGTATCGATATATGTGGTTATCACGTCGAAACCGACATCGGAAACACGTAGAATGGCCAGAACCTCGTCGGGTCGACCGACGGCCAAAGCCGTCGATGCCAGAGCCCTCACATTCTCGGTAGCAAGCATCGTCACTTCCGCGGCAACCAGCTCAACGGTCTGAATGTCGAGATCATCTATCAACTGCAACGAAACGGAAAGCCTGGTCGCCGCATTGCCGAAGTCGAATGGTACAATTCTGTAAGAACGCGCCAACGCTGCCGTGGCTTGGTCGACATCACCAAGGACGATTGCGGACTGTGCACGCAAGTACCAGGCATAGCCATCGGCTGGCACCTGATGCAGGCTCCTCGATACATATTCTTTTGCCCTGGTCGCATTGACTGAAGCATCATCGCCTTCCGCCAGGTCGACGAATGACCAGGACAGGTAGGCCAAGCCGAGCTCCCGAGACGTCACGGGGTCATCCATCAACCGCAAGGCCCTTGAGTGCGATCGGATGATCCTGTCGAAACCCGCGTCCGTGGGAAATTCGCCGGAGAGAACAAGCGACAGAGGCTGTCTCGAAACCACCTTTGACAGCTCCGCACGCAACCGCGGCACACCCTGCGCAAGCAACATGCCCATCACCGCCAACATGATGATGACGGTCATATTTCTCGCACATAAGAAAGGAGGCTTGGCAACCACATCGGGCATTGCTCAAGCCTCCTCTGTTCAAAATCCGTTAGCTGGCAGGATGGGCCATGCAGTCGAAGCCCGCGACAACCATGTCAAATCAGGAAGGGCTTGCCATGTTCTGGCGGCGGACGATGAAAGTCGAGTCGACGACGGTACGAGTCCCGCCCTTGACGAACAACTGGTTATCCACCGTGAAACGGAACGCATATTCACCACTCGCTTCCCGATACTGCTCGACGGAAACACCATTCTCGGTCAGCGTACTTCCCATCAGCGCCTTGAGAACATCCTCGACACTGCCGGTCAAACCATATCTGGCGGCAAGGGTCTTGGCACTGATGCTGAAGAAGGGATCGCTGGTGAACTTCTTGGTATCGATCCACTTGCTTTTCCGGCCATTAATGTACAGACGGAAACCGGTCTTGCGAACCTGATCGAAGTAGAACAACGTGTCGTCGAACTGTCCCATCCGGGCCCGACTGGCGCTGATCTGATAGTTGCCCCCCACCTTGCTCCAGTTGTTGCCGAACTCGCGATCGACAACGCGGTCAAGGTTGCCGGTAATACCGAACACCCGCCTCAGGTCGGACTTCGAAACGGTAAACGTCGACGACTCGACGGCGGCAAGGTCAAAGCTTCGGGATTTGATCCCATTGATGTAGAGATCGAACGACCGGTCGGTCACACGCTGGAAATCGAACACGGGCCGGGGTATGCGGTCAGGGCTGTTGCTCGCCCTCGTCATGCCCAGAGCGAATTCGTTGCTGAAGTCGAACAGGATGGAATCACGATTTTTGCTGTCCTGCCCGAGATAGGCATTGTTCTGCAGATCGCGATTGAAAACCTGCTTCGAAGGATTGCAGGCGTCGGCAACGCCGAATTTCTCCTTCATCGAGCGACAGCTGATTCCCGCACTGATGATGGTGTTCTTGCGAAAGTCGAGCCACTTCGACTTGATGCCGTTCACGTACATCCGGTACTGGCCGTCGCGGACCTTCTGGAACGTGAAAACCTGCTTCGCTTCCACCACGACAGGTGACTGGATGATCGCAAATCCGATCAATAAAATCAGTAGTTTGGAAGAAAACCATCTCATTGTCGTCTCCGACCGAATAGACGTTAACACGTTGTAATGTGAACGGCCCGTCTTACCGAGTCAACCTCGGTGTCGGGAGTTCGGGACAAGCTCCCTCAAGATAGTTCCAGGATGTTGATGACTCCTGAATATCTGGAGAAGCAGCCGATCTCGATAACCATCAGTTTCATGCCCTCGCACGGGCCTCGCGGGCCGGTCGGGCAGTTGACTTCGGGTGTCCATCGAACATTTCAAGAAGTTCGGTCACCTTGCGGCTGATCGACGCTGCATCCAGCCCCGCTTCGGCATATTGCCCCGCAGGCGTGCCATGTTCCTGGAATTCATCCGGCAGAATCAGCGATCGCAGGCGCGCATGCCCTCCATCCAGCAATCCATCGTCGAGCATGAACTGCTGGACCTGCGATCCGAAACCACCGATCGAACCTTCCTCGACCGTCAGCAACAGCTCGTGCCGTCTGGCAAGGTCGCGGATCAGGTCGCGGTCGATCGGCTTCGCGAAACGGGCATCCGCGACGGTGACTGAAATTCCACGAGCAAGGAGTTCATCGGCCGATGCAAGACACTCCTGAAGGCGTGCCCCCAGGGACAGGATGGCAACCCGCTTCCCGTTGCGGACAATCCGGCCCTTGCCGATCTCGATCGGCACACCGCGCTCCGGCAGGTCGATCCCCACCCCTTCGCCTCGCGGGTAGCGGAATGCTATCGGCCCGCCATCGTAGGCCGCGGCGGTCGCCACCATATGCACGAGTTCGGCCTCATCTGCCGCCGCCATGACCACCATGCCCGGCAGACACGCCAGATAGGCGATGTCAAACGAGCCGGCGTGCGTCGCGCCATCGGCCCCGACGAGGCCGGCCCGGTCGATGGCGAAACGCACCGGCAGTCCCTGGATCGCGACATCGTGCACGACCTGGTCGAAACCGCGCTGCAGGAATGTCGAATAGATCGCACAGAACGGCTTGTATCCCTCGCTGGCCATTCCGGCCGCGAACGTCACCGCATGCTGCTCGGCGATGCCGACATCGAATACCCGCTTCGGGAAGACGGCCGCGACCTTGTCCAGGCCGGTGCCGCTATCCATGGCCGCAGTGACCGCGACGATGCGCTCGTCATTCTGCGCCTCCCTGATCAGGGCCTCCGCGAACACGCCGGTATAGCTTGGCGCGTTGCTCTTGCCCTTGTGCTGGGCTCCGGTGGCGACGTCGAAACGCGCCACGCCGTGATACTTGTCGGCCGCAGCCTCCGCGGGAGGATAGCCCTTGCCCTTCTGGGTGACGACGTGGATCAGCACCGGACCCGCATCCGCGCTGTCGCGAACATTCTGGAGCACGGGCAACAGATGGTCGAAATTGTGCCCGTCGAGCGGGCCGATATAATAGAAACCCAGTTCCTCGAACAGCGTTCCACCGGTTGCGAGGCCGCGCGCATATTCCTCCGCACGTTCGGCGGCGGCGCGCAGGCGGCGGGGAAAGTACGCCGCCAGCTGCTTGCCGACATGACGGAAGCTCCTGTAGGTGTGGGAAGATACCACCCTGGAAAGATATGCGCTCATTGCACCGACGGGCGGGGCAATCGACATGTCGTTGTCGTTGAGCACGACGATCAGGCGTGCACGCCGGGCCCCGGCATTGTTCATGGCCTCGTAGGCCATGCCGGCACTCATCGCCCCGTCGCCGATCACCGCAATCACGTTGCGCTGGCTGCCGTCGAGTTCGGAGGCCACCGCCATCCCCAGCCCGGCCGAAATCGAGGTGGAACTGTGCGCGGCACCGAACGGGTCGTATTCGCTTTCACTGCGCCGGGTAAAGCCGGACAAGCCGCCCGGCTGCCTCAGGGTGCGGATCCGGTCACGCCTCCCCGTGAGAATCTTGTGGGGATAGCACTGGTGCCCGACGTCGAAGATCAGCCGGTCATAGGGAGTGTTGAAGACATGATGCAGGGCCACCGTCAGTTCGACAACCCCCAGTCCCGCTCCCAGATGCCCCCCCGTCACCGATACGGCATCGATCGTCTCGCGGCGAAGCTCGTCCGCGAGCTGTACGAGACGCTCCGGGTTCAATCGGCGAAGGCCGGCCGGATCGCGAACCTGGTCAAGCAGCGGTGTTTCGGACATCACGAAAGCTCTCTGGTGGAGAATTTCTACAACTTTCGATTGATAACATAATCGAACAGATCTCGCAGCACTTTGCTGCGGTCGCCGAACCTGTCAAGTTCGGCACACCCCCTGTCGCGCAGCTCGACCAACGCCGCCATCGCGCATTCCTCGCCCATCAGCGATGGAAATGTGGCCTTCCGGCTCTTTTCATCGCGTCCCAGGTCCTTGCCGACGACCAGGGGATCGCCGCTGATGTCGAGAAGGTCGTCCCTGATCTGGAAGGCCAGGCCGATGTCCGAGGCATAGGCCGCCAGCGCCGCACGGTCCTCCGGTCCCGCCCTGCCCTGCGATGCCGCCAGCATATGGGCCGCGTCGAGGGAAAACGCGATGAGGGCTCCCGTCTTCAACTGCTGCAACCGGGTGATCGCCGCAAGATCGACATCCTGCCCTTCCGCCTCAAGGTCGATCTGCTGACCGCCGCACATCCCGGCAGCACCGGCCGCCCGGGCAAGACCCGCGACCAGGTCCGCGCGCACTCCGGCGGCAGCCGGCCAGTCGCCGCGAGCCAGGACCTCGAATGCGAGTGCCTGCAACGCGTCGCCGGCAAGGATGGCCGTCGCCTCGTCGAATGCCCTGTGGCACGCGGGTCGGCCACGCCGCAGTTCGGCGTTGTCCATGGCCGGCAGGTCGTCATGGATGAGAGAGTAGGTGTGGACCATCTCGATCGCGACGCCGGCACGCAGCCAAAGGACATCGTCGACGCCGAACAGGCCCGCTGCCGCGTGGGTGAGAAAAGGACGCAGACGCTTGCCGCCGCCGAGGGCGGAATGGCGCATGGCCCGGTAAAGGCGTGCTTCCGCCGCCCCGTCCGGCCCGGGCAGCAGGGCATCCAGTTCGGCCTCGACCCGGGCCGCCACCCTGTCCATTCGCGCTGCCAGCTCTTCCCCGGTCATGACGGGTCGAAAGGCTCGCTGCCGGCCGGCTGGCCTTCCCTGTCGAATGTCAGCTTCTCGACCCGCAGCCGCGCCTCGCCAAGCTTCACTTCGCAGCGCCGGCGCAGCTCCGTGCCCCGCTCATAGGCGGCAATCGACGATTCGAGATCGAGTTGGCCGCGCTCAAGCTTCTGCACGATTGCTTCGAGCTCCTGCAATGCTTGCTCGAAGGTGGGTTCCTCGCCCGCCGGCGCACCATCCCCGCCTTCGACCGTCTTCCTGCCTGCTGCCATGCCTGCTTCCTTCCTCGCGCTTCTGTCCGGATCCGATCGCCGGGAGTCGTCCCGCGGGCTCCCGGTCAGGCGGAGCCGCCAGCCAGCCCCTCCAGATGGGCGATCACGCTGCGCCCCAGTGCAGGTGGGTGGTACCCGCCTTCGAGGACCGACACAACCGCACCGTCCGAATGACGTTGCGCCAGTTCGACACTCCGCTCGGCGGCCCAGCGGAAATCGTCCTCGACAAGCTCCATCTGTGCGAGGGGATCGAGTTCGTGGGCATCGAAGCCGGCCGACAGCATCACGAGCCCCGGCGCAAAGCCGTCGATTGCAGTCAGGATCTCGTTCTCGACAACCTGCCGCCATGCCTTCGAGCCCGTGCCCGGCGGACACGGGCGATTGACGATCGTGCGATGCGATCCCGTTTCGGACCGTGCCCCCGTTCCGGGATAAAGCGGCATCTGGTGCGTCGACAGGTAAAGGGTATCGGGATCGTCGAAGAAGATCGCCTGGGTGCCATTTCCATGATGGACATCGAAATCGAAGATCGCGATACGCTGCACACCGTGAACGGCCCGCGCATGCAGTGCTGCGATGGCGATGCTGTTGAACAGGCAGAATCCCATCGCCTCTTCGGGCTCGGCATGATGACCGGGCGGACGCATCAGCGAGAAGGCCCGACGGGTCGCGTTGGAGAACACGGCATCGACCGCAGCACAGGCGCCGCCCGCGGCCCGCAGCGCCGCATCTCCCGAGGCCGGCGACATGACGGTATCGCCGTCGAGGCGGGCATATCCCGTTGAGGGAACGTTATCGAGAATGTGATCGATGTAGCGATCCGGATGGGCAAGCCGCAGCTGGTCACGACTGGCGCGAGGAGCTTCGAGACGGACGATTCCCCTTGGCGAGGCTTCAGCCAGCGCGGCTTCGATCGCCTGGATGCGAACCGGCCCCTCGGGATGCCCCGGCCCGGGATCGTGGGCGGCGGCGGAAGCGTGACTGAAGACATGGATCGACATCGGACTCCTCCACAATGCGGCCCGAAGAAGCGAGCGGCGACGGACCTTCCGCAGGAATTGCATCGCACCGGGACAGATGCCTCGCGGCATCGGGCCGGAACGCGGGATCCCCTTTAGCAGCCCTGCCCCGGCTTGCCGATAGCACTGCCCCGGGTCTGTCAGGAATTTTGCATGAATAAGAAAATATTCCTTGACTCTCGCACTGCCCTTGCATCATAACCTCCCCCCATGTCCCACACTTCTCCCACACCCCCCATATTGCCGCGCAAACTCGCCGGGCGGGTCTTTCGCTGGGGCGCGCCTCGTTTCCTGAAGGTGTGCTGGCTGGTGGCGACCGGGCGGCGCGGGGTGCTGGCCGGGCCGGCGGTCCGGCTCGATGTGGCAGAGGTCGACGGGCTGGAACATCTGCCGCATGTGGCGGGTGTCCTGTCGGCGATGCGGGCGGGACTGTCCCCACATGGCGGTCATGGCCTCCGGGCGATCCTCCACCGCCTGCTGCTGTTCCACTCCCGCGACTGGTTCCGCCGGTTGCAGGACAACTCCCTGGCGCAATCCGTCGCATCGGCGGATGGTGCCGAAAGGGCATGGCTGGATCGTGCCGGACGCAGGGGAATGGGGAATGTCATCACCTCGCTGCTGAAGTCGGTGGCCAGAGGGATCGACGTGCCGGATGTCTGCCCGGTGCCATGGTCGCTCACGGAGAACACTCCCGGGGCGGCGAAACCCGCAAGGACGAGGAAATCCCGCAGCGAGGAGGAAAGGCTCCGCGCAAGGGGACGGTCCCGTCTGTTGAAAAGTCTCCACGAGCATATCCTCGACGCGATGATGACGACCCCGCAGGCGGGTGCGTTTGCCATCTTCGCGCCGGACGAACTGCGCCTCATCCGCGCGCTTCCGCCTGGCGATTTCCCCGACCTGCCGCCGCCGCCCGTGCGGCCCGTGTCGGCGAGGCGGCCGCTGCCGGTCTGCAAACCCCACCCCGTGTTCGGAAAATCGCTCTCCGGCATCCCCTGACGCCTTCGTTCGAGTCGATTCTACAGTGGAAATGGTGAGGTTGGAGAGACTTTCGCCCTTCCCTTCCCCTTTTCCTTTCCAAAACCATTCCGTATTGCTGGATCGGCGGTGGCGGTAAACACATCCTTTATCGGGGAGCGGGCGCATGGGCGATGGGGCGCTGGTGGCGGTTGACTGGGGAACCACGAGTTTTCGTGCTGCGGTCATGGATCGGCACGGCGAGGTCATCCGGTCGGTCGATGCGAAGGCGGGCATCATGCAGGTGCATGATGGTGCGTTCGAGGAGGTGCTGGCGCGCGAACTGTCGCGACTGGAGGCGCCGCGTGGCGTCCCGGTGATGGCTTCGGGCATGATCACCAGCCGCCAAGGTTGGGTCGAGGTGCCCTATGCGCCCTGTCCCGCCGGCGGTGCGGAAATTGCGGCCGGCGTGGTGACACGGACCATCGCGTCGGGCCATGATGTCCACTTCATTTCCGGCCTGATCGACATGAGCGATCCTGCGCGGCCGGATGTCATGCGTGGCGAGGAAACGCAGATCGTCGGTGCCATGCCGGTGGCCGCCGATGCGGCCATGGCCGTGTTGCCGGGTACGCACAGCAAGTGGGCCCTGGTGGCGGATGGGCGGATCGAGCGCTTTTCGACCTTCATGACGGGCGAGGTGTTCGCCGTGCTGGGCGAGCATTCGATCCTCGGCCGGTTGATGGAGGCGGGTCCGGATGACGAGGCTGGATTCGACAAGGGGGTGGAAGCGGGAGTGGCCGAAGGTTCCGCCCTGCTGCACGACCTGTTCTCCGCACGCACCCTGCCGCTGACCGGCGGGCTGGCGGGGAAGGCCGTGGCCTCCTACCTGTCCGGCCTGCTGATCGGCTCGGAAATCGGTGGCGCGCGGGCGATTTTCGGCAGTCCCGCGACCCGTCGGGCCTGCCTCATCGGGTCGAGCGGTCTGGTGGCGCGCTATCGCAGGGCGCTTGGCATCGCGGGCATCGACTGTTCGGTCGCCGCTCCCGATGCCGCCGCGAGGGGCATGGTCGAGATCGCCCGGGCCAGGGGGCTTCTGCCGACAGTATCGGAGAACAGGACATGACACTTCGCGAAGCGACAACAACCCGCGCGCGCGCCTGCATGGATGAACTGCCGCTGGTGGCGATCCTGCGCGGACTGCGGCCGGAGGAGGCACTGGAGGTCGGCGGGGCGCTGGTCGATGCGGGATTCACCATCATCGAGGTGCCGCTGAACTCGCCGGACCCGTTCGCGAGCATCCGCATCCTCACCGATGCGTTCGGCGAGCGTGCACTGATCGGCGCCGGCACGGTGCTGGCGGCATCCGAGGTCGGCCGGATCGCCGATGCCGGCGGCAGGCTGGCGGTGATGCCATGCTTCGATCCGGCGGTGATCGGCGCGGCGCGGCTGCGTGGGCTGGTGACGGCTCCCGGCGTGGCGACGCCCAGCGAGGCATTCGCCGCCCTTCGCGCCGGTGCGGACATCCTCAAGATATTTCCCGCAGAGGGCATTCCGCCGGAAGTGGTGAAAGCGTGGCGCGCTGTCCTTCCCCCGGATGTTGACCTTCTGCCTGTGGGAGGCATCACGCCCGAGCGCATGTCTCCCTATGTGCAGGCCGGTGCGACGGGCTTCGGCCTTGGATCCGCGCTCTACAAGGCGGGCATGGCGGCTGACGAGGTCGGCCGGCGCGCGACCGCGTTCGTCGAGGCATGGCGCAGTTTGTGAGTGCCCGATGCCGACCGCGATGACCCGGCAGGAAAATGGGAAGATGCCGTCAGGCCCGGATATCGACGGGCTGCTGCGGCCCCTCGATGCGGATGCGGTCCGAAAGCCGGTCGTCATAGGCCCGCATGGCCCGGTCGATACCGGGTCCGGTGCCCGGGCTCGGTATCCCGCCGGCGAGATCGGGAAGCGGGAGACCGTTGGCATGGATCGAGAGTGGCACCCCGATCCGGACGATGCCGCCCCGGTCGGAGGAACCGGCATCCCAGGGGCCGAAAGCCGCCGACGGTTCGCGGGCGGCGATGCCGTCGATGGCCCGGAGAAACGACGCGGTTGTGGATTGTCCGCCCTGCATGCCGCCCATGCGCAGCCATTCGGCGAACAGCCGGGTGACATGATCAATCGAGGGGGAAGTGCGTCCAATCCACATGCGGGCAATCCTGGCAGATCATGGTTAACGAAACCTTGATGCCGGGCAACGACGACTTGCCAAACGGGACCGGTCCGGCCACGAAGGCTGCTCAGGGGCAAGCCCGATGAACGCGACCAAGGAGCACCCGATGATCGACCTGTATTACTGGCCGACTCCCAATGGCCACAAGATCACCATGTTTCTCGAAGAAAGTGGCCTCGACTACACGATTTATCCCGTCAATATCGGCACAGGCGAGCAGTTCGAGCCCGACTTCCTCAAGATCGCGCCCAACAACCGCATGCCGGCCATCGTCGACCACGAGCCGGCCGATCGCGGCGCGCCCCTGTCGCTGTTCGAATCGGGCGCGATCCTGCTCTATCTTGCGGAAAAATCGGGACAGTTCATCCCCGCGGGCATCCGCGGACGCAGCGAGGTTCTCCAGTGGCTGTTCTGGCAAATGGGCGGCCTCGGACCGATGGCGGGCCAGAACCACCACTTCGTCACCTACGCCCCCGAGCGCATTCCCTATGCCATGGACCGTTATGTCAACGAGACCAACCGGCTCTACGGCGTGCTCGACCGCCGCCTCGCCGACCGTCCCTTCGTGGCTGGCGACGACTATTCGATTGCCGACATGGCGAGCTATCCCTGGATCGTCCCCCATGAACGGCAGAAACAGGACCTGAACGACTTTCCCCACCTCCGGCGCTGGTTCGAGGGTATTCGCGAGCGTCCGGCGACCCGGCGTGCCTACGACGTGGCCGAGCGCTACCGCAAGCCGGGAGAACAGGTCGTGAACGACGAGTCGCGCAAGATCCTCTTCGGCCAGACCTCGGCCTCGACCGGCAAGCGCTGAGCCGCGGACATGCGCGTCATCTCATTGTGGACGTCGATCGCCGATGCCGGGCGCGAGTTGCTTCGCGGGCGGAGCAGCCCGAGGCGCGCGCGCCCGGAGACGCTCGCCGCCGACCTCCTTTCGACCCGCGGGGACGCCGTGGGCACGGCCCTTGCACGCGAACTGGTCGAACAACTCAAGTCAGTCACACCTGAAGAAAAGGTCGCATTTTTACTCCATCTCGCAAACGAGATGGCTGTCGACAGTCAAAAGGTGATCTCGGCAGCGGAAACCTATCGCACGCAACCGGGACCGGAGGCCCTGCAGGGCCTCCGGCGTGTGGCAGAAGGGCCACGCATGGAGTTGTTCCGGCGCATCAACATGGCCCCTGACGGCATCCGCGCCCTGGTCTCGCTTCGCGAGCTGTTACTTCGTCATATCAGGGAAAATCCCCAACTGGCACCAGTCGACTCCGACCTGCAGGAGCTGCTGACCGGCTGGTTCAATCCGGGTTTCCTCAGCCTCGTCCAGATCGACTGGAACAGTCCGGCATCGCTGCTCGAAAAGCTGATGCGCTACGAGAAGGTGCACAAGATCCCCAACCTGGAGGCGCTACGCCGCAGGCTGGCCCCGGACCGGCGCTGTTTTGCATTCTTTCACCCGGCCCTGCCCGACGAACCGCTGATCTTCGTGCAGGTGGCGCTGGTCCGGGACATGGCGGCAAAGGTGCAATCGCTGATCGAAACGGCGAGCCAGCCGGACAATCCGGCGGAAGCCGATACCGCCATCTTCTATTCGATCAGCAATTGTCAGGATGGCCTGCGCGGCGTCTCGCTCGGCAATTTCCTCATCAAGGCCGTGGTCAGCGAATTGACGAAGGAGCTGCCGTCACTGCGCAGCTTCGCCACGCTGTCCCCGGTCCCGGGCTTTCTCGCATGGTTCCGGGATGCACTGGCAGCGGGCATCCTCACGGCGGCGGACGAACAATTGTACAGCCGGCTGCAACAGCCCGGCTGGATCGACGACGAGGCCTTCGCGGCAAGTGCAAAGCCGCGGCTCGAAGCCCTCTGTGCGCACTATCTGGTGATGGAAAAACGCAAGTCCCGCCCGCGCGACCCGGTGGCCCGCTTCCACCTGAACAATGGCGCACGCCTCGAACGCATCAACTGGATGGGCGACATCTCGGCCAAGGGACTGGACGAATCGGCAGGCATTCTCGTCAATTACCGTTATCATCCCGCACATATCGAACGCAACCACGAGGCCTATGCCAATGACGGAGCGGTGGTGGCATCCACATCGGTGCGCGGGATGATCCGTCCGCTAACCGAAAGGCAGGGGTGAGGCGACCGGCAGCACCGCTCGCTGGCCCGCCCGCCTCCTATTCCACACCAGTGACCGCGGAAAGACCCGGCCTGAAATGACCGGGTCCGCCGTCCTATTCGGCCTTCTTCTCTGCCGGCTGCTCGTCTGTCGCTTCGGCCGGTGCCTGTTCGCTGCCGTCGATATTGAAACGGGTCACTTCCGCGCCCTTGCGAACGTCCTCAAGTACCTCGCCGACAGCCTGGGAGGCCAGTTCCTGACGCAGCTGCGGTTCGGTCTCCTCGAAGGTCGGCACGTTCTGCCGCTTGTCCTCGACGAGGATGACATGCCAGCCGAACTGGGTCTCCACCGGGACCTTGGAATAACTTCCCGGTTCCATGGCGAAGGCCGCCTCGCCGAACTCGGGGACCATGGCCCCTCTCTCGAAATATCCCAGATCGCCGCCATTGGGGCCCGATGGCCCGGTGGATTTCTCCTTGGCCAACTCGGCGAAATCGGCCCCACCATCAAGCTCCTTGATGATCTCCTTGGCCTCGTCCTCGGTCTTGAGCAGGATGTGACGGGCCTTGACCTCGTCCTTGGCGAAGTCCGGTTCGGCCTTTTTGGCCTCGTAGGCTTCCTGCAGCTTCTCGTCGGTGACCTTCTCGTCGATGGCCCGTTCGAGATAGGACTGCCGCAACACATCGTCGCGCGCCCGCTGGAGAGCAGCCTGGATATCCTTGTCTTCCTCCAGATGCGCGGTCTCGGCCGCCTGCAACAGCAGCTCGCCGTCAACCAGACGCTGCAGCAGCGGGTCATAGACCGATTCGAGCGGCATCTGCCGGTACTGCTCGGGCAGGACCGCATAGGAGGCCTCGAGGTCGCCCCGGGTCAGTTGCTTGCCATTGACGACAGCGACGACCGTATCATTCTCGGCATCCTGGGCAGCAGCCATGAGACCGAAGGCACTGGTTGCGGCCAGTGTTGCGGCCATGAAAACAGCAAAACGCATGGACTATCCAATCGCTGGAAGGCCGGACCTGCTCCCAGATCCGGGACAGGTCTCGGCAAAAAGACGGCGGCCGCATCAAGCCACAAACCTTCTTTGGACACAACAGGCCTGTCATTTGCCGTTCGGCGCGCCTGCCGTGCGGCGCGCCGAACGGCCTTTCCCGCAGGGCACGGTCCGGGTTCCCGGACACGACGGCATCACGACTTGTCCCAGCCGCGTTGACACGGTCATACCGACTGCCTATCTCACAGCTTAACTGCTTATGCCTGCTCCCCAATGAAGGCTCATCCTGACCATGTTCGGCGCCATCGCTCGGCGGATCTTCGGCTCGGCCAATGACCGCACCATCAAGTCACTGCAAAAGTCAGTGGACCAGATCAACGCCCTCGAAGGCGATCTGGAGAAGCTCAGCGACGAGGAGCTGAAGGCCCGGACCGCATGGCTGCGGGATCGACTGGAAAAGGGTGAGACACTCGACGACATTCTTCCGGATGCCTTCGCCACGGTTCGCGAGGCCGCCAAGCGCACCCTCGGCCAGCGTCACTACGACGTCCAGCTGATCGGCGGCATGGTTCTCCATCAGGGGAACATTGCCGAGATGAAGACAGGTGAAGGCAAGACGCTCGTTTCCACGCTGGCGGTCTATCTCAACGCCCTGCCCGGCAGGGGCGCGCATGTCGTGACGGTGAACGACTACCTCGCCCGCCGCGACGCCAACTGGATGGGCCAGATCTATCGCTTCCTCGGCATGACCGTGGGTTGCGTGGTTCCGGGCATTCCCGAGGACGAGCGCCGCGAAGCCTATGCCTGCGACATCACCTACGGCACCAACAACGAGTTCGGCTTCGACTATCTGCGCGACAACATGAAGCTGGCGCTGGAACAGATGGTCCAGCGTGAGCACTTTTTCGCGGTTGTTGATGAAGTCGATTCGATCCTTGTCGACGAGGCGCGCACACCGCTGATCATATCGGGTCCGGCAGAGGACAGCTCGGAACTCTACATCGCCATCGACAAGCTCATTCCACAGCTCGGCGACGACGATTTCGAGAAGGACGAGAAGCAGAAATCGGTCTCGCTCACGGAGACCGGCACGGAGCGCATGCAGGAGCTGCTTCAGGCGGCGGATCTGTTGAAATCGGGAGAACTCTACGATCCCGAGAACATCTCGCTCGTCCACCATGTGCAGGAGGCCCTGCGCGCCCACAAGCTGTTCACGCGCGACGTCGATTACCTGGTCCACCAGGGCCGCGTGGTGATCGTCGACGAATTCACCGGCCGCATGATGGAGGGCCGCCGCTATTCGGGCGGATTGCACCAGGCCCTCGAAGCCAAGGAAAAAGTGCGTATCCAGGCCGAGAACCAGACGCTCGCCTCGATCACCTTCCAGAACTATTTCCGCCTTTACCAGAAACTCTCGGGCATGACCGGGACGGCGGCGACGGAAGCTGCCGAGTTCGCCGAGATCTACAATCTTGAGGTCGTGGAAATCCCCACCCACCGCGACGTCGTCCGCAAGGACGAGGACGACGAGGTCTATCGCACGGGCCGCGAGAAGGACGAGGCGATCATCAAGGAGATCATCGAGGCCCACGGCCGGGGGCAGCCGGTTCTGGTCGGCACGGTTTCCATCGAGAAATCCGAGGATCTCGCCCGGCAACTGGCCGGGCACAAGATCCCGCATCACGTGCTGAACGCCCGCTATCATGAGCAGGAAGCGTTCATCATCGCCCAGGCCGGCCGCTCGGGTGCGGTGACCATCGCCACCAACATGGCCGGCCGCGGCACCGACATCCAGCTCGGCGGCAACGCCGAAATGCGCATTTTCGAGGAGCTCGGGGAAAATCCCGATCCTGTCCGGGCCAGCGCCATCGAGGCGGAGATCGGTGCCGAGGGCCGGAAGGTCAAGGAGGCTGGCGGTCTCTACGTGATCGGCACCGAACGCCACGAGAGCCGGCGCATCGACAACCAGCTGCGCGGCCGGTCCGGCCGCCAGGGAGACCCGGGCCGCTCGAAATTCTTCCTATCGCTCGAAGACGACCTGATGCGCATCTTCGGCTCGGGCAACATGGGCGGCATGCTGCAGAAACTGGGCCTTGAGGAGGGAGAGGCGATCGTCCATCCCTGGATCAACAAGGCCCTGCAGAAGGCACAGCAGAAGGTCGAGGCGCGCAATTTCGACATCCGCAAGAACCTGCTCAAGTTCGACGATGTGATGAACGACCAGCGCAAGGTGGTGTTCGAGCAGCGGCTGGAGATGATGAAGGCCGAGCACCTCGCCGACACGGTCCATGACATGCGGCTGGAGGCGATTGAACAGATCGTCGCCCGCCACATTCCCGCCCGCAGCTATGCCGAGCAGTGGAATGCCGAGGGGCTGCAAGAGGATGTCAGGCGTTTCCTGGCACTCGACGTTCCGGTTACCGAGTGGGTCAAGGAGGAAGGCATCGACGAGGAAGGTATCCGCACTCGCCTTGAGGAGGAAAGCACGAGGAAGATGGAGCAGAAGGTTGCCACATATGGCGAATCGACCGTTCGCATGGTCGAGAAGAACCTGCTCCTGCAGATACTTGACCATCTGTGGAAGGATCATCTGCTGCACCTCGATCACCTGCGGCAGGGTATTCATCTGCGCGGATATGGCCAGCGGGACCCGCTCAACGAATACAAGCGCGAGGCCTTCGACCTGTTCGAGAGCATGCTGGACAAGTTGCGCGAAACGGTGACCCAGGTGCTGTCACATCTCGAAATACGCATGCAGCAGGCACCGGAGATGGCCATGGCGGGCCCGAATATCGGTGGCGGCGATGGGGCGCGTGAGCAGGCCGCCATCCGCGAAAGCGGACCGGGCGACGACCAGCAGGCGCCGGCCAGCGGTCAGCCTCCGAGCCCCTATGGCAAGGTCGCACGAAACGCGCCCTGTCCCTGCGGCTCGGGTCGCAAGTTCAAGCACTGTCACGGTAAATTTGCCTGACGGAGCAAATCTCCGGATGCGTTGAATTTTTGTTCGCCCGGGTCAGACGATCCGGGGAGCAATGGCTCCCTTGTGCATGACGACATGCCCGGCCAGGGCATGCCCGTCGGCCAGGGCCTGCTCAAGGGATTCGCCTTCGAGCCGGGCTGCCAGATAGGCCGCATTGAACGAATCGCCGGCGCCCGTGGTGTCCACGGGATCGACAGTCCGCAGGGGTGCAAGACTGGTTTGCGCCGCATCTGTCCAGACATGCGCGGCATCACCACCACATTTGACGACGATCTCCCCTACCCCGCTGTCGCGCAGGCGGGCGATGGTTCCGGCCGGATCGTCATCGCCCCACAGGGCCTGCTCATCGTCGAACGTCGGCAGCACCACATCGCAATGGGCATATATCGCCTTCTGCCAATAGCGGGCGCGCTCGCGATCGGGCCACAGGCGCGGGCGGAAATTGGGGTCATGCGCCACCCGGACACCGTTGCGCCGGCGCAAAGCCAGGTCTTCGACCAGCTTCTCCCTCGATTCCTCGTCGAGGATGGCAAGCGTGATGCCTGAAAAATAGAACAGCCCGGCAGACCGGCTGGCATCGAGCAGGGGTGCGAGCGAAACGTCGCTGAACAGATCGCGTACAGGTGCGCGATCGCGCCAGTAGTAGAAGCTGCGATCCCCCCGCTCGTCGGTCCGGACCGCATGAAGTCCCGGAAGCCGGTCACCCAAACGTCCGACCATCGAACAGTCGAGTCCTTCGGCCTGCCAGGCGTCGACCATTTCATCGGAAAACGGATCGTCACCGAGAACGGTCAGGTAACTGACGTCGTATCGGGCCGGATCGAGCGATCGGCGAAGATAGACAGCCGTATTGAGCGTATCACCGCCAAAGGAGCGCCGCATGAGCCCGTCTCCGAGCTCGACCAGCTCGATCATGCATTCACCGGCGCTGACGACACCGATCCGGCCACTGGTCATGGGCGTTGTTCGAAAATCCGGTCACCCAGCTGGTCGATGATCTGCTGGGCCTTGGTGACCGAAAAGCTGCGGGCCTCGTCGAGGCTTGAATGGGTATCCGCGCGAACGAACTCATGGACCCGCTCGCCATCCGGATGTGCCTTGGTGATCCGGCCGGCAGTCAGATACTGGCCGCCATGCCGCCTGGGCGCGGGCTCGATCGAGAACCCCTGGTACTCGACGATCTCGCCGGCGGTGGAACCGCCACCGCCATCACCGCCGAATACCTTCTTCAGAAGACCACCAAGACCCATTGTCACTTTCCCCCATTGGCGACACTTCCAGTCGGCTGGAATATCTCCATTGTTCCCTCTCGCCGCAATCCCGTACCCAAGGGACAGACCCGCCCGGTGCCCCGGAACCGCCGCCTGCACGCCGGAGGACGGGCCTCAGTAGGTGATGGCCGGCGGGAGCTGCTTGGCCTGTTCGACCCATCCGGCAACCATTTTCTCCGCCGGTACCGCTCTGGTCAATTTCTTCTGCTCGTTGACCTCCGCCATTTTCGCCGCGAGGTTCTCGGCATTGCGGGTGCGCAGCTCCTTGACCGTATCGACCCCAGCGGCTTCCAGCAGTTCGGAGAACTGCTTGCCGATCCCCTTGATGCGCATCAGATCGGCCATGTTGGCCCATTTCAGCAACCGCCCCTCATCGAGCCCGGTCTCGCCGGCCAGTGCCTTGCGTCCCTTCCTGTCCGCGCAGGCCTTCAGCAGGGCACGGGTGGTGGTAATACCGGCAGCACGCAATCTGGCACCATAACTCTCGCCGATACCTTCGATGTGCTCGATTTTTTGGGACATCCTGCACTCCTGAGTGAGCAATCAGCCAGATATCGAGTGCGACGAATCTCTGCCATTCGCCAGCCTTCCCGATTCAACGAATACCGGTTCTGCGGACTATCAGGAAGCGATGCAAGCGGTTTCAGCAACCATAACGCGTAAAATACAGCGCATCTTGCGTCAAAGGAGACACTCAACTCCCGAAGAGACGCCGCCACCACGATCTCCGTCCAATCTCCGGCAATTCGGGTTCGAGCACGGCAGGTATCTCGCGGACGGGCTCATCGGCGACCCTGCGAAGGGGCTCGGGAAAACGCTTGAGCAAGGGAGGATCGGGAGCATGGTCGAGCAGTTCGGATACGGCCGCTTCCAGTACCATGATATCCGCATGGGCGGCACTATCCGGTGCATAGCTGCCCACCCACCGACGAGCCTCGAACGCCTCGGCCAGTGTCGCGCGTTCGCGGATTGCCGGACCGATGCGCTCATGCAGCCCGGCCAGACGTGATGGCAGCCGGTTCCGGTGCAAGGTGAGCTGGTCGACACGCGTGGGCACGAGCATCACCTTGGGCATCGCGGCCGGGCGTTCCTCGCGGGCCATGCGGACATGCCTGAGGACCCGTTCCGTCCCGTCGATATCGATGGCCGATGGCGTCACCGGGATCAGGATGACATGCGCCAGCAGGAAGGCCGATGCCACGGCCGGCGTCACCACGGCCGGCAGGTCGACGATGACGATGTCATATTCGTCGACGAGACGGCGGGCCTTGAGCATCCAGCCCTCCACCGAGCTGATCCGCTCGACCGGCATGCGCTCCGCGGCGATGGCGTGCTCTCCCTTGGCCAGCCAGCGAAAGCTGGTCTCCTGCGGATCGCAATCGACGACGCAGACCGACCGGCCGTAGGAAGCCATGGCACAGGCAAGGTTGACGGCCGTCGTGCTCTTGCCGGTCCCCCCCTTGAGGTTTCCGACGGCGATGATCTTGCCGACGGCCCGTTCTTCCGCGAAGTCAACCGCCGATGGCCGCTGCGGCACCGTTCGGACCATCGAGATGGCCAATACTCTCCTCCCGAATGCAGTTGCCCTCTTATAGCCTTCGCGAGCCGGACTGACAGCCGCTGAATAGGCGAAAGAGTTGAGGGCGTGACTCCACCTGTGCGCCCATAGGCACACCAACCCCTTCACCAGTCGAGATTTTCAGGTGCAGACACCCGACTGCGCCAACCGTCATGCCGGATCGTCTGGAAATGGCATGGCGTACCGCCATCACGCCGGACGGCCCGGCATTTCCAACCCGGTCCGGTCCGGGACATGGCCCGGCCGCAGCTTGCGCATTGCGAGAGCCGTGAACGGCTCCAGCCACAGCCGGAGCAAGGTCGCGGCGCTCTGCCGGGAAAGCCAGTCGCCGATCATCGCATCGGCATGTTGCGGCAGGGCCTCGAATCCGTCCTTGTAGATGATGTCGCGGATCGCTGCGTTTTCCAGGCGCCCGCGTGCCTGCATGACGAGCCGGTTGAAATGCCGTTCGAGATCCTTGCGGCGAAAGGGCGACAACGGTCGATGATGCCATGTCGGCTCGGTGACCACCGCCACACGCTGCTTGTCCCAACGGTTCCGGCGCGCGTCGAAATCGTGCATGGCCATCGCACCGATCAGCCCGTCGCCGCGATAGAGGCCGAATGGCTGGCGAATGCCGCGGTGCACGATGCCGTCGACGAATTCGCGCCGGAGAACATGAAGGGTCCCGTGCAGGCCACCATGTTCGATGGAGTTGCCCGCAACCAGGCTGGCGCTGCGGCCGGTGGTGGGAACCGAGGTCGCGGCATGGGCCTGCGGATGGCGCTCAAGTGCCGCGGCCAGCCGGCGAAAGGCGTCCGGCTCGACACGGGCATAGGCATCGACGAAGAAGTACAGATCGGCGTCGGGTTTCAGATCGTGGACGAAACTGTTCCAGGCATTGGCCTTGCTGGCAAGGCTGCTCCGGAAGGCACGCATGTCCGGCCGCCTGCCATCACGATAGCGGCAGACGCGTTCGAAGGTCCGGTCGGTCGACCCGTTGACGATCACCGTGACAACGGACGGGCTGCCTGCCAGCGCGGCATCGACGGCTGCAAGACAGGAAGAGACGGAATCCTCTTCATTCTTCGCAAAAACGGAAACACTCCAGCGAGCCACGCACCGCTCCCAACAATTTTCACCGGATGGCTGGCAAGTTGACGGACTCTTGTTCCCCCTTGGACCCGCAGCTCCGGCACCAAACTCTACACAGATGGGGATTATGCGGTCGATCGGGAAGTTTTACACTCGCTTCCTGTATTTGAGCATACGTCGATAGGCAGGAAAGGAAACGATAAAGTCGCTTGGCGCGGTGGCGCTGACTGGGTTATAGAGCCCCTGTCGCGCGCGTAGCTCAGCTGGATAGAGCGCATGCCTCCGGAGCATGAGGTCGCAGGTTCGAGTCCTGCCGTGCGCACCATCATCAATCCGGATTGCATCGATCCGGATTGCAACCTCGTCCAAGGGTCGACTGGCGGGGGATGAGGTGGATGGGTTCGCGGCGTTCGCAGGGCGGATGCTGGTTGTGGACCAGCCAGCGGAGCATGGCCCGTGCCGCATGTTCGCCGAAACGGGCGATATCGCAGCGCACGGAGCTGAGTTGCGGGTACACCAGCGAGCATTCCTCGATATCGTCGAAACCGACAAGGCGAAAATCCTCGCCCAGGACCACACCGGCTTCGGCAAATCCCGAATGCATGCCCAGGGCCACGAGATCACTGAAACAGACAGCGGCATCAATGCCGGGGCACTCCCGCGCAAGCCCGTGGGCCATCCGGCGGCCGATCATCCGTGACGGACGGCCGGGGAAATGCCTTGGCTCCAGACCTTCCGCAATCATGACCCGCTCATAGCCGGTCATGCGCTCACGGGTGATGGGCCGGTCGGCGAGCCCGCCGATGAATGCGATATTGCGGCATCCGAGCTCGATCAGGTGCCGTGTCGCCAGCTCTCCACCCGCCGTATAGTCGAGGGATGCAAAGGGGAACAGGTCGGTTCGATCGTCAATCCTGCGCAGGACCTGCATGGTCGGAATGCCCGCCCGTTCGATCTTGTCGAAGGTCGTCCTGTCGTCATCATAGGCAGGCGAAATGACGAAGGCCGAAACGCCATGCTCGATCATCGAATCGACGACCTGCGCCTGGATCGCCGGATCCTCGTCGGTATTGGCGATCGCGGTGGCATAACCCTCGCGGGAAAACGCCATCTGCGCGCTTGCGGCGAATTCCGTGAAGAACGGATTGCGCAGGTCGTTGATGATCAGGCCGACCAGCCCCGACCCCGTGCCGCGCAGATTGGCGGCAGAGCGGTTGTAGACGTAGCCCAGAGCCGCCATGGACCTTTCCACGTCGAGACGGGTGGAGTTCCTGACCAGCGGGCTGTTGCGCAATACGAGCGATACGGTCGACTTGGATACTCCCGCATGACGCGCCACATCGAGGATCGTCGGTCGCCGCTTCATGTTCGCACGCCCCCGCAGGGCACTCCGGTCGAGCCGGACGGGACTACCGGCATCATGGTCGAAGGAGTCCGGGACGGACGGTCTTGAAGGACCCGATCGAAGCTCCGCTGCCACACTTCAGACGCCATTGTCCTCACGGATCATGTCTGCGGCCTTCTCGCCGATCATGATCGCCGCGGCATTGGTATTGGAGGAAACCACTTGGGGCATGATCGAGGCATCGGCGACGCGAAGACCGTCTATTCCATTGAAACGCAACCGGATATCGACCACGGCTTCGGCATCGGAACCCATCCGGCAGGTTCCGGATGCATGATGCGACGTCTTGGAATGCTCGCAGATGAAGTTGAAATAGTCTTCGTCGGTCTTCACATCCGGTCCGGGCAGGCGTTCGGCCTTTATGAACGGCCTCAGCGGCGCCTGCGCCATGATCCTCTGGGTAAGTCTGAGCCCCTCGATCGAGAGCTCGCGGTCACGCGGATCTTCGAGATAGTTCGGGTCGATCAGGGGTGCTGCCGCGGGATCCCGGCTCTGCAGCCGGACCGAACCGCGGGAACGCGGACGCAGATAGCACGAGTTGAGGGTCACTCCGCCATCCGGCATGGACGCTACTCCCGACTCGATACCGGTCCCCAGCCCGAGATGAAACTGGATGTCGGGCGAGCGGGCATCCGGATCGGCATACCAGAAGCCGCCGGTCTCGAAGAGACTGGAGGCGACCGGACCGCGGCGGGTGAAAAGATATTGCAGCGCGGCAACAGCCGACCAGTGAAGTCTGGCATAACGGTCATAGGTGTGCGGACCGGAGACTTCGCAGATGCAGTAAAGGTCGAGATGGTCCTGGAGGTTGGAGCCGACACCGGGCTGGTCATGAACGACCGCGATTCCAAGGCCTTCGAGGTGGCTCGCGGGACCGATCCCGGAGAGCTGCAAGAGCCGTGGCGAGCCGATCGCCCCCGAAGACAGGATGACCTCGATGGAGGCGGTCAGCTTGCGTCCGTCGAGCAATTCCACACCCGTGGCCCGACCTTTCTCCACGACGATCCTGTGTACCTGGGCGCCGGTCTCGACGGTCAGGTTGGGCCGCTTGCGGTTGGGAGCCAGATAGGCCATGGCGGCCGAAGACCGCCGGGCATTGCGCTGGGTGAGCTGGTAATAGGCGACACCGTCCTGGCGTTCGCCTGTCACGTCGTCGTTGAACGGAATGCCCAGTTCGGCGGCAGCCTCGAAATAGGCCTCGCAGATCGGCAGCGGCGCCCGGGGCTTCGAGACGCCGAGGGGACCGCCCTTGCCATGGTAACGATTGGCGAAAGTATCGTTGTCCTCGGCCTTCCTGAAGTAGGGAAGAACATCCTCGTAGGACCATCCCTCGCAGCCCTTCTGTCGCCACTCGTCATAATCCAGCGGATTGCCGCGGGTGTAGATCTGGGCATTGATCGTCGACCCGCCGCCTATCACCTTTGCCTGGGTATAGCGGAAGACCCGGCCCTGCATGTGGCGCTGGGGGACACTCGACCAGCCCCAGCTGCCGATGCCCTTGGTCATCTTCGCGAAGCCGGCCGGCAGGTGGTAGAACGGGTGCCGGTCGCCGCCACCGGCTTCCAGCAACAACACCCGCGTCGCCGGGTTTTCCGACAGGCGGGCCGCCAGCACGCAACCGGCGGAACCACCGCCGATGATGATGAAGTCGTATCCGTTGCGCATGGAGACAGTCCTCAAATATGGCGGATCGACGCCGGATGGATCACGTGGTGAGTTCCTGGCGGATCGTGCCGGCAGCACGAAGGGCGATGGCGGCCACCGTGAGCGCCGGATTGACCGCCGCGGAGGTTGGCAGCGCTCCCGCATCCGTGACAAACAGGTTGGGATGATCCCATGAACGACATTGCGGATCGAGGACGGATGTCGCCGGGTCGCTTCCCATCCGGACAGTGCCGCACTGGTGAGAGGGCACACGGCCATCGAACAGGCGCGAAAGCACGATCGGGAAGCCGGCAGCCCTGAACGTCTCCTTTGTTCTCGCGACCAGCTTGCGGTGCGCGGTCATGTTCGAACGTCGCCACAGCAGCTGGACGTCATCGCCACGGAGCACGACCCGACTTTCGGTGTCCGGCAGATCCTCGGAGATGACATAGAGATCGATGGCATGCCGGGAGATCCAGCGCGCCACCGGCATCGGCAGGCTCGGCACCTGGATTTTGAGGATGTCGGGCACGACGCGGCCGAGGAGCTGGAGATTGCCCAGCGGCCTGCCATCGGCACCATCCGTCAGGTACCAGTCATTGATACCAAAGGTCTTCTGGTAAATGGAATCATTCCTGAAGCGGGGATCGATGGCAATCAGGGCGCTTGCATTGTGGTTCATGAAGCAGCGCCCGACCTGATCCGATGCGTTGGCGACGCCCGATCGCAGGAGCAGTGCCGCAGACTGCACCGCCCCGGCACAGACGGCAACGATCCGCGGTGTCATGCGGCGCTGCTCGCCCCCCTTCTCGTAGACGATCCCGGAGATGCGGCTGCCACGGGTTTCAAGCCGGATGACCCGCGCCCCTGTCACCATCTCGACATTGGGATGGGCAAGCGCCGCGGAGAGACCGCAGGTCTCCGCATCCATCTTCCCGCAATGCAGGTCGGGATAGCCGTCCCACCCCGTTCGCCCCGCCCGCAACCATCGCTCGATATCCACCCCCAGCGGCAGCGTGAACGGTTTCACACCGACCTTCGCCAGCCGCTCGCGTACCAGAGCCACGGCCGGCTCATCGGGTACGGGAGGATAGGGATAGGGACCGCGATGCAACGGTTCGGTCGGATCGGACGCCACATCCCCGCGCACCCGATAGAGCCGCTCCGCCTCATCGTACCACGGCGCCAGTTCGTCATAGGGAAAGGGCCAGGCCGGAGACATTCCGTCGAAATGCTCCAGTTCGCCAAAGTCTTCAGCACGGTAGCGAATCAGCACCGCACCGTAGAACTTCGAATTGCCGCCGACATTGTAGTAATTTCCCGGTTCGAACGGCCGGCCGGCCTCGTCCAGCCAGGTCTCGTTCGAACGGAATGCGCTGTTCGTGTAGATCCTGTTCGGATCACGCACCGGGGCATCTGCCGGAATCGGCCGGCCCCGCTCAAGGATGACGATCCTTGCACCGCATGGCGCCAGACCGGCAGCGAGTGTGGCACCGCCCATGCCACTGCCGACGATGACGATGTCGGGTGCATCCCGCATGGTTCAGGCGACCCGTTTTTCGCTTTTGGGATCGAAGGCCACCGCCTTGTCCATGTTGACGGCAAAGGGAAAGCGGTCCCCGGCCCTGACCGCGACGTCGGCGCGGAAACGGCCTGTCACATCCTTGCCGCCCATCTGGCTGACGACGAAGGTGTCGGACCCGGCAGGCTCCGTCAGCTCGACCCGGGCCTCCACGACATGCACATTGCGTGAATTGCGGTCGGCTCCGTCGCGATCCGTGATCGCCTCCGGCCGGATGCCGAGAATGATGTCCCGGCGATCGGAGGCAGCGATCCGCCTTTCACCCGGGAACGGCAGGATGGCACTTGAGCCGTCGGCCAGGCGGACCTCCGCAGCCGGCCCGCCATCGTGATGGACAAGGCTTGCCGGAAACAGGTTCATCGACGGCGATCCCATGAAGCCGGCGACGAACATGTTGGCCGGATTGTCGTAGATCTCCCTGGGTGTACCAAGCTGCTGGACGTAGCCACCGTACATCACCGCGATCCGGGTCGAGAGCGTCAGCGCCTCGATCTGGTCATGCGTGACGTAGACGATGGTCGTACCCAGTTTCTGGTGCAGCTTCTTTATCTCCGTGCGCATGTCCACCCGCAGCTTGGCATCCAGGTTGGACAATGGCTCGTCGAACAGGAACACGTCGGGATCGCGCACGAGGGCGCGGCCCATCGCCACGCGCTGACGTTGACCGCCCGAGAGCTGGCCGGGCTTGCGATTCAGGAGGTGGGCGATCTGGAGCAGTTCTGCGGCCTCGGCGATGCGCCTTTCCCGCTCCGCCTTCGCGACTCCGTGCATTTCCATGCCAAAGGAAATATTCCCCTTGACGGTCATGTTCGGATAGAGCGCGTAGGACTGGAACACCATGGCGATGTTGCGATCCGCGGGCTTGACCCCGTTCATGCTGCGGCCCTTGATCACGATGTCGCCCGAAGTGACCTCCTCGAGACCGGCGATCATGTTCAGCAATGTGGACTTGCCACAGCCCGATGGCCCGACGAGGACAAGGAATTCACCTTCCTCGACGGAGATGTCGGTCTCATGCAGGATCTTGACCGAACCGTAAGACTTCGTTGCGTTGTTGATATCAAGGAAGCCCATGGATCTATCCTTTCACTGAGCCGGCCATCAATCCGCGGACGAAATAGCGTCCGGCGACGATGTAGACGAAGAGTGTCGGCAAGGCCGCCATGATGGCACCGGCGAAATGGACATTGTATTCCTTCACGCCCGTCGACGACTGGACGAGATTGTTCAGGGCCACCGTCATCGGCTGACTGTCGAAGTCGGAGAACGAGGCACCGAACAGGAAATCGTTCCAGATGTTGGTGAACTGCCAGATGATGCAGACGACCGCGATGGGTCCCGATGACGGCAGCATGATCCGCCGGAAGATGGTGAAGAACTCCGCTCCGTCGATCTGGGCCGCTCGCACCAGCTCATTGGGAAATGCCGCATAGTAGTTGCGGAAATAGAGAGTCGAGAAACCGATGCCGTAGACCAGATGGACGAAGATCAGGCCGGGTACCGTGCCGGCCAGTCCCATCAGGCCGAGCATCCGCGCCATCGGAATCAACACCATCTGGAACGGGATGAAGCAACCGAAGAGCATCAGCCCGAAGATCACGGTAGCACCCCTGAAGGTCCACTTGGTCAGGACATAACCGTTGAGCGCGCCCAGGACCGTGGAGAGGGCCACCGCGGGAATGACCATCAGGAACGAATTGATGAAATAGGGCCGAAGGCCGGTGGCATCGACGCCGACCTGGGCCGTCGACCAGGCGCTCGTCCATGGAGCGATCGTCCATTCATGCGGCAACGACATCATGCCGCCGGAAGTGATTTCCGCCAGTGGTTTGAGCGAATTCACCACCATGACATAGAGCGGCAGGAGATAATAGAGGCAAAAGAGGATGAGTACCGCGTAGAGAAGATATCGTGCCCGGTTCATGGAACCGGAGGAAGAGGAAGCCGTGTGCGCCGTCATCACTTTTTCTCCCGCAACTCGGACCACAGATAGGGCACGATGATGGCCGCGATCGTCATCATCATGATGACGGCCGACGCGGCACCGATACCCATCTGGTTGCGCGAGAACGTGTAGGAGTACATGAAGGTCGCCGGCACCTCGGTGGCCGTGCCGGGACCACCGCCCGTGAGCGCGATGACCAGGTCGTAGGACTTGATCGCCATGTGCGCGAGAACCACGAAGGCCGACATGAACGCGGGCCGGAGCTGCGGTATGACGATCCGGCGATAGAGAGCCAGCGTCGAGGCGCCGTCGATCTGCGCCGCCTTCAGCATCTCGCCGTCAATGCCGCGAAGTCCGGCAAGGAACATCGCCATGACGAAACCGCTGGTCTGCCATACCGCGGCGATGACGATGGTGTAGATGGCCATCTCGCCATCCTTGATCCAGTTGAACATGAAGCTCTCCCAGCCCCAGCTGCGCATCACGGCCTCCAGCCCGATACCGGGATCGAGGAACCACTTCCATGCGACACCGGTGACGATGAAGCTCAGGGCCATGGGATAGAGGTAGATGGTCCGGATGAACCCTTCGGCACGGATCTTCTGATCGAGCAGGATCGCCAGCAGGAGCCCGAGGGCGCAGCAGATGACGATATAGAGCACGCCGAAGATGACGAGGTTGGTGACGGCGATGTTCCACGCACGGATCCGGAAGAGATTTTCGAAATTCTTCCAGCCGACCCAGCCATAGCTGGGAAGGATCCTGCTGTCGGTAAAGGAGAGATAGAAGGTGAAGAGGATGAACCCGTAGACGAATATCGCGACGATGGCGACACTCGGACTCAAGACGAGCCTGGGCAGGGCGTCGCGCAACCGGTCGCCCGGACCTTCGCGGACCGCCGTTTCGGTCAAGGACATTTTCGGATACCTCCCCGGCTTCCGGGAAGCGGGAAATCGGCCGCCCCCCGGATCCGCGATTTTCGCTATTGGGCGATCTCGACCGCCGAGACGAGTTCCTGGACAGCCGTCTCGCTGTCGTACTCGCCATTGAATTGCGCCGTGATCACATCGTACATCGCGTTCTTGACCGAGGCCGGGTTCGCATGGCCATGCGCCATCGAACCGAACAGGTTGCCACTGCCCGCCGCGGCCTTGTATTCCCCGTAGCCCTGCTGGCCGCAGGCATCGAGTTCGCCCACATCCAGATCGGTGCGGGCAGGCACCGAGCCCTTGACCTTGTTGAACGCGATCTGGAAGCCGGGAGACAGGATGGCGGTGGCAAGGGCAGCCTGCTCGGGCGATACCTCATCGCCCTGCTTGAACATGGCGAACTGGTCGGAATTGAAGGTCACCTGCTGCTGGGTGCCGGGGAAGCGGTAGCACAGGAAGTCCTCACCGGGCTTCTTTCCCGCGTTGAGGAATTCCCCCTTGGCCCAGTCACCCATCATCTGGAAGCCGGCCTCGCCATTGATCACCATGGCGGTGGCGAGATTCCAGTCGCGGCCGGAGAAATTGTCATCAACGAAACCGCGCAGGGTCGTCATGCGGTCGAAGACCTCCTTCATGGTGTCCGAACCGAGCGTGCCGGTATCGAGGTCGATGAAGGCCTTCTGGTAGAATTCGGGTCCGCCGGTGGACATCGCCACCGCATCGAAGAGAGTCGCATCCTGCCACGCCTGGCCACCATGGGCCAAAGCCACATGTCCCGAATCCTTGACCTTCTGCAGGGCGGCGACGAAGTCGTCCCAGGTCTGCGGCTGCTCGATGCCCAGCTCGTCCATCAGCGCCTTGTTGGACCAGACCCAGTTGGTCGAGTGGACATTGACCGGTGCCGCGACCCACTTTCCGTCATAGGTCGAGAATTTCTGCAAGGCGGCAGGGACGACATCATTCCAGCCATTGGCCTCGGCGATCGGGTTGAGATTGGCCAACGCCCCCTCCTTCGCCCAGTCGATGATGTCGAACCCCAGCATCTGCACGGCGGTCGGAGGGTTGCCGCTGGTGACGCGAGCCCGCAATACGGTCATCGCCTGCGTGCCGCCGCCGCCGGCAACCGGCATGTCCTCCCAGCCGATACCCTGCTGTTGGAGATCATCCTTGAGCACGTTCAGTGCCGCGGCCTCTCCGCCGGACGTCCACCAGTGCAAGACCTCGACATCATTGGCCCGGGCCACCCCCGTACCTGCCACAAGTGCGGCAACCGCCGTCATCGTCTTCAACAGATTTCGCATGAAACAGCTCCCTTCTCAAACGGGACCCCTTGTCGGGCCCCGGCTTGCGGCCGCATCTCCAATCACGATACCCGCGCGCGACCGTTACGCATGGTCACCGTCTTGACGCCTCAATCGCCCCTGGTCATTCACCAGTGAAAACCGGCTGGCGCTTGCCCTTGAAGGCGGCCACCCCCTCGGCCATGTCGGCCGTGGATGCCACAAGTCCGCCGCCCAGCGTTTCGACCATGGCCGCGCGATCCTCGCCGACAGCGGCATGGATCATGTATTTCGCCGCCTCCGTGGCCCGCGGCGAGGTTGCCGCAAGCCTGTGGGCCATCTGCCGGGCCACATCGCGCGCATCATCGGCGACTTCCGCGACAAAGCCCAGGGCATGGGCGCGCGCGGCCGGAATCCGTCGGCCGAAGAGGGCCATTTCCTTGACGACGGGTTCGGGCAGGAGCCGGGTCAGCCGCTGGGTGCCGGACCAGCCCGGCACGATGCCGACGCCTGTCTCCGGCAGGCCCAGCGTCGCCAGTGGCGCCATCACGCGGATGTCGCAGGTGGCCGCGAATTCCAGACCGCCTCCGAACGCATGGCCCTGTATCGCCGCGATGGTCGGCCGGCAGAGTCGGGCGAGACGGTCGAAGATGCGGTGGCCATCACGAATCCAGTGCCGGGCGAACTCGGCACCGCTCAGGCTCGACCATTCGCGGATGTCTGCCCCGGCGCAGAATGCCCGGTCACCCTCGGCGGTGACGATCACCGCACGGATGTACGGATCGCGCTCGATGGCCGCGCAATGCGCTTCGAGTGCGTCCAGCATCGCCATGGTGAACGCATTCAACCTGGCGGGATTGTCCAGCCGCAATTCGGCAATCGGGCCATCCCTGAGCAGATGCAGCGCGCTCAAAGGTCCAGCTCCAGCGCCCGGGTCGAAAGCAGGGCCACCGGCATGGTCACCGCATTTTCGGCAATCCTCACCCTGCCCTTCGACGCCTCGGCGATATCGCGGGCAGCATCGATGCCCGGCATGATCTCGGTCGCAACAAGCCCGTCGCGTTCGAGGCGGATCACGCAACGCTCGGTGACATAGAGGATTTCCTGCCCCTGCTCGCGTGCACGCCTGCCGGAGAAGGTCACATGCTCGACCTCGTCGACCATCTTGGTGAACCTGCCCGGCTTCCTGACCGTGAGCGCGTTCTCGCCGAGATCGAGATCGGCACCGGCCTCGAACAGTCCCGAAAAGACAATCTTCCTCGCATGGGCAGTAATGTCCACGAACCCCCCGCAACCGGCAGTCAGATAGGGCTTCTTGCCAAGTTTCGACACATTCACATTGCCCTCGGTGTCGATTTCGAGAAACGACAGGAACGAGACGTCGAATCCGGCGCCCTGGAAATAGATGAACTGCTGCGGCGACGGCATGTAGGCGTCGGCATTGGATGCGCAACCGAAGGCAAAATCCGTCAACGGCATGCCACCGGTGGCACCCTGTTCGATCGCCCAGGTGACGGCCTGCGGATGCCCGGCTTCCAGCAGGATGCGCGGGACCATGGCCGAGACGCCGAAACCGAGATTGGCCGTCTGGCCACGACGCAGTTCCATGGCCGCCCGACGCGCCACGACCTTCTCGATACCGTGCGGAGCAAGCCTGAAGCTCGACCATGGGCGCATGATCTGGCCTGAAATCGCAGGGTCGTAGTCGGTCTCCGTGGTCTGTCTCTGACCGGGATCGACCACCACGAGATCGACCAGATGGCTGGGCACCCGGACATCGTGGGGACGCAGTGACCCCGCTGCCGTGACACGCTTGACCTGGGCTATGACCAGACCACCGTGATTGCGCACCGCGATCGCCTGTTCGAGCCCTCCCAGATAGGCCCCCTCGTGCTCGTAGGTGAGGTTGCCGCTCTCATCGGCAGTGGTCGCGCGAATGATCGCCACATCCGCAACGATATTGGGAAAATGCAGCCAAATATCGCCGTTGAATTCGACCCGCGACACGATCGGCCTTGCTGCGGCACGGTCATTCATCGCGCAACCCTGACGGAGAGGATCGACAAAAGTGTCCAGACCGACCTTCGTCAGCACCCCCGGTCGCCTTGCCGCCGTTTCACGATGCATGTCGAAAAGGATACCGGATGGCACATTATACGCCGCGACCCTGTTCTCCACCAGCATCCGCCAGATCTCCGGCATCGGCAGCAATGACGGACCGCTCGGATAGGACCCGGCGATGACCGTCTCCAGCAGTCCGTCCCGGGCGATATGATCCACACCCTTGATACCGTACATGTCACCGGCAGCGATCGGATGCAGGGTGGTCAGGTTCCGTGGATGCCCCTCCTTCTCGAAGCGCTCGCCGATGGCCGCCAGCACATGATCGGGGCAACCGAGCCCCGATGACGAGGAGACGGTGACCGTGCTGCGGTCGGCGATGCGGGCTACTGCTTCGGCGGCCGTCACGACCTTGGTCATGGTTCTCGAAGTCGCAGCAATGGAAACCACCTGTCAGATTCCTCCATAGTCGATGGTCGTGGCCCTGCCGCTGCCGGCGGCAGCCCTGACGGCCAGCGCCACCGCCAGAGACTTGACCCCGTCCACGCCATCGGCCGCAGGTTTGCCGTGCCCCCTGACGGCTTTGGTGAATTCACCGAGCGAACGATGATAAAGATCGTGATCGGAGAACGGTATCGGATGACGACCTGTGCCATCGACGAGCCAGATCTCGCCCACCGGCCTCTGCGTCATCACCTCGCGGCCGAAGATCGACCCCTTCGTTCCATGCACCTCGATACCGGTTCCCGCAAAGGGATGGGTGAAACTCTCGTGCGCCTGCACCATTGCTCCCGAGGGCATGGACCAGAGCGACATCGCACTGTCCTCCACGCCCTGCCCCATTCCGGATGCCACGGACCGCGCCACCACCTCGACCGGGTCCTCGTCGAGATAAAAACGCACCGTATCGGCATCGTGCACGGTGATATCGGGGATCACCCCGCCTCCCGCAGCGGCGTCGCTGATCCGCCAGCCCTGCAGTTCGGCAGGAAGGTGCACGGCGTGGAAGATCCGCACACTGAGAACATCACCAATACGCCCCTCGCGGATCAGCTGCCGGATCGCCATGTGCGAACCGGCATTGCGCAGATGATGATTGGTGGCGAGAACGACGCCCTTGTCCGCCGCTGCACGAACCATCCCGACCGCTTCGGCCACCGTCATCGCCAGCGGCTTCTCACACAACACATGCTTGCCCGCGTCGATCGCCGCAATGGCCTGCGGATGATGCTTCTCGTTGGTCGTCGAGATATAGACGGCCCCGATCTCCGGATCCGACAGGATTTCATCCAATGCCGTCGTGCTCCGTGGAATACCGCGCTCGCGCGCATATTCCCTGCCGCGACCCGCATCCGAACTGAGAACGCTGACAATCTCCTGCCCATCCTGGGCACGGATGGCGTCGATGACATGGTTCGCGGCAATCCTGCTGGCTCCAACCAACCCCCAGCGCATGCGCCTCCCCCGTTTTCATGGACCCGGTTTGGACAGGTCCGTTTTAGATCGTTCCAAACGATATGTGACGGATACTGGAACGTTCCAATCTTGTCAAATCTTTCCGCTCCCCGCCACACCGTCACCTTGCGATCCAAGACCACAACCGACAAATTTCCACCCCATGGAGTGTCGCCCGGCCGATATTTACATTGGCAACATGTTGTTTGCCTGCTTTAGCCAACATACTTGGAAAATGCGCAGGAACGGAATGCAACATGCTCAAGGAATTCAAGGAATTCGCCCTCAAGGGCAATGTGCTCGACATGGCGGTCGGTATCATCATCGGGGCCGCCTTCACCACGATCGTGACATCGCTGGTCGATGATATTCTCATGCCGCCGATTGGTGTCCTCATGGGCGGCATCGATTTTTCCAGCTACTTCATAAATCTGTCGGGGCAGGACGTCGCGTCGCTGGCCGCCGCCAGGAATGAGGGCCTGCCGGTCATCGCCTACGGCAATTTCATCAATGCGGTCATCAAGTTCGTGATCGTCGCCTTTGCGCTGTTCCTTGTCATCAAGAACGTCAACAAGCTCAAGTCGATGATGGAGCGGGAGGAAGAAAAGGCGACCGAGATCGCTCCGCCGCCGCGCAACGAAATCCTGCTTGAGGAAATCCGCGACGCCATCCGCGCACGCAACTGACGCCATGCGCCAGGAGGAAGGCCCGGTCATGCCGGGTCTTTCTCCCGTATCGCACGCCGCCCGGAAGCCGGACGACGCACCTCGCCATCTCACGCCATCGATCAGACCCAGCCGCCATCGGCGACGTAGGTCTGGTTGGTCATGCAACCGCTGTCATCCGATGCGAAGAACAGAACCACACGGGCAATATCTTCAGGTGTCAGGTGCCGCTTCAGGCACTGCCGCCGCATCAGTTCTGCCTCGCTTTCGGGATTGAGCCACAGATCCTTCTGCCGCTGGGTCATGATCCAGCCAGGCGCAACCGAATTGACGCGGATGTTGTCTTCGCCGAAATCGCGGGCCATTCCCCGGGTGAGACCAACCACACCGGACTTGCTGGCGGTGTAGCCGTGCATGCCGCCCTGCCCGACCATCCAACTGGTCGACCCCATGTTGACGATCGCCCCGCCGCCGGCCGCCTTCATCATCGGATGGACAGCCTGGGCGGCGAAGAACTGATGCTTGAGGTTGAGCGCGATACGCTCGTCCCAGTATTCAGGGGTAACCTCGTCGAACTTGTGACGATCATCCCGGGCAGCGTTGTTGATCAGGACGGTGATAGGACCGTGGGCGCCGGCAGCCTCCTTCACGCTCGAACGCAAGGCCTCGATGTCGCGAAGATCCGCTTCGAGGAACAAGGGCCTGTTGTCGAATTTCGCCGCCACGGCGTCGACCGTTGCCTTCGAGGCGCCGGCGTCGAAATCGATGAAGGCGACCTTGCTGCCCTGTTCGCAGAAGCACTCGACAATCGATGCACCGATGCCGGAACCGCCGCCGGTGACGAGAACCGAGCGCCCCTTGAGGCTCGGATAGGACGCATAGACGGACATGACATTTCCCTCCCCGTTTCGATGAAATCCTGCCCCGTTCATCGCTCGCGGGCAGGTCATCGTCAAGCGACGCTGTTCGGACTTCTCATGACGGGCATTTCGGTTATCTAGGTGCAACGGTGTTGGAGAAAGGAGCACGCCAGTGGATGAGCGGGTCAGGCTGCGCATCGACCTGTCGAGGCGGGAGATCGAGATCGAGGGGTCGCGGACTTTCGTCGAACGCTATGCCGCGCGGCTCGAAGAGATGATGGACAGTCTGCTCCACGGCACAGCGGGCGACCCCGTCGCCGATCCTGTCGGATCGCCGGTTGCCGAATCCCCGGAGCAACCGCGCCTGGACCTGGGACCGTTCGGCGCCTTCCTGCACCACCTGCCCAACAGTGCCACCGAAGTCGACAAGATGCTCGCGGCAGGTTTCTACCTCGAACAGAAGAGTGCGGATGGCACCTTTACCACTGCCGAAGCCAACAAGCGGCTGGCGGAGCATGGCATCAAGATCGGCAATGCCTCGCAATGCGTGCGCCAGTCGCTGATGGCCAAACGGGTCTTCACCTTTGCCCGCGGCCGTTACAAGGTCTCGCAGGACGGCCGGCGCTATCTTGAGCGACTCACCGGCGGAGCCATCCACGGCTGATCGACCGGCAACGGTCAGGCTTCCCCGTCGTTGTCATCGCCACTTTCGACCGCCGCAACGGCGTAACTGCCATCCAGCCATTTCGCGAGATCGACATCGCGGCACCGGGCCGAACAGAACGGGCGGAAGGCCTCGTCGCGGGGCCTGCCGCAAAGCGGACAGCGCAACACCTTGCCATTGCGCACCTGGATGGCGGCTGGCTTCGGCTTCGTCATCGTGCAATCCTGCCGCTTCCGGAACAGGCAGGACAGACGGCCGTACGCCGATCGAGCGGGCTTCCGCCGCGACGTGCACGGCTGAGCTGGACAATCCCCAGGGGAGACATGGGGAAGATCTGCACCGGCGACGGATCACCGCGCACGGACCGGCGCAGGGCTTCATCCAGCCGCTGACGCTGGGGCTTCGTGGGCAGGTCGACAAAGTCGACGATGATGGTGCCGCCGAGATTGCGCAGGCGAAGCTGCCTGCCGATCTCTCCCGCCGCTTCGATGTCCACGTCGAGAGCAGCCCGCCCGCCGCCATCGACGTCGATGGCAACGCAGGCCGCCGTCTGCTCGATGATCAGGCGCCCACCTCCCGCAAGGGGCAATTCACTGGCGAACGCCTGTTCTATCTCCGCATTCACGCCGGTCTGAGCGAAGGCCGGACGATCGGCTGCGAGCCGGACGAGTTCCGGCTGTTCCCCCTCCGGCAGCAACTCGACGATCTTGCGACAGCGCGTGAACAGGCCGTCATCGGCGATCCCGATCTCGGCAAAGCGGTGATCGAGCAGGTGCCAGAACAATATTTCGAACTCGTCGAAAGGCTCGGCAATCCCGCCGGTGGATGCACCCTTGGCCAGTGCCCCCGCTTCCGCCTTCGTCCAGAAGGATGACAATTGCTGAACTTCGCCGGCAAGTTCATCGTCGCTGGCATCCACGGCCAGCCGGCGAACGATCAACCCGCCATCGCTGTGGAACCGGGCACAGCGTTCGCTCATCTCATCACGCTGACGTCCCCTGATCCGCGGACTGAGGGTGAGTTCCCGCCCATGCGGCTGGTAGACGAGATACCGCCCCCTGACCTGAATGGCCGCCGTCACGCGCGGTCCCTTGTCGCCGTCGGCCTCGCGCCGTCCCTGGACGATGAGCCGCTGTCCCTCCTGCAACGCTGCCGAAGACGGGCCGCGTCCTTTCTGCCCCTCCGCGGACCGCTTGCGCCCCTCGCGTCCACTGCCCAGATAGCGGGCATCGCGGGCCAGGATGAACGCTTCCGGCCAGGCCGATCCGATATCGACGAACGCGCCTGCGAGATGCCGGTCGAGACGGCTCACGCGTGCGGCAAATAGCCGCTCCCCAACCTCATCCGCGGACGGGCTCCGCTGGAGGTCGACCAATCGATCGTCCTCGACGATCGCCGCATCGACGCCACCATCCTGGCGTCTTTCCAGCACCAGCCGCAATTCGCTCACGGGACAACTCCTGCCCAGCGCAACAATCCCGCCGTTTCGAACAGTGGCAGCCCGACAACATTGCTGTAGGACCCGTTGATCCTCGGAACGAAGGCCGCGGCGGCTCCCTGAATGGCATAGCCGCCGGCCTTGCCCTGCCAGTCCCCCGCTTCGATGTAACGGTCGATGTCGCCCCGATCCAGTCGGCGCACATGGACGATGGTCTGTACCAGCTTCGTACGCTCCCCACCATTGACGCCGATCAGGGCGACACCGCCGAAGACCCGGTGACGCCGGCCGGACAAGCGTTCCAGACACTGGCGGGCGGTCGGGGCATCGTCGGCCTTTGGCAGGATGCGCCTGCCCATGGCCACCACCGTATCCGCAGCGAGAACGGCCGACGGCGGTCCGTCACGATCCCTGCGGGCTGACACGACCGCCCTCGCCTTTTCCAGCGCCAGCCGCAAGGCATGGTCTCGGGGGAGCTCCCGCACACCGGGTGTTTCGTCGATATCCGGCGAAACGACTTCGGCAGGTACCACGCCGATCTGCCGCAGCAGGTCCAGCCGCCTTGGCGAGGAGGAGGCCAGGACGAGAGGAGTGTTGGCAGTCAAGCCTATTTGAAACGATAGGTGATCCGACCGCGTGTCAGATCATAGGGCGTCATCTCGACCGTCACCCGGTCGCCGGTGAGAACACGGATACGGTTCTTGCGCATCCTGCCCGAAGTATGGGCCAGGATTTCGTGTTCGTTCTCGAGCTTCACCCGAAACATGGCGTTGGGCAGCACCTCCGTGACCGTGCCGTTGAACTCGATGAGATCCTCTTTCGCCAAACTCTTCTCCAATTGAACTCGATCGCCGGGGCGGTCCACGCCACCCGTTTGTGGCTATGTCAATGACCATCGTCCGCAGGTCAAGCATCAACCACGAACGATAATCCCTTTTCGGCACGGAAATCCGCGAGCTTACGCACACTGACAGCTAGAATCCCATCCCGACCCCGAGCGAAATGCGATCGCCGAACCAGCCGAATCCGTAGCTGTCGACATAGTCATCGGGAAACAGGCGGGCCGAAGCCTGCCAAAGCTCGCGCTCGGTGACCGGGCCGGCATCCGGGCCGGACGCGACGACGGCGACCGACCGCTCTCCGTGACACAGCGCGAGCCGGAAACCACGGCCATGGGCACTGGCCGACCTGCCGCATGCGGGTCCGCCGCCGGTGCCCGCGATATAGGCAACATAGACAGCATCGGCCCACTCGTCGCCCGCATCGTCCGTCACCGGCAGCAGCCGGACGGTGACACCGCGGATCCCCGACTCAATGGCGTCGGCAATATGGTCGAGGGACATGCCGCCCGGTTCGTCGAGGACGATCAGCGTCACCGGGCCGGAATTCGCCGCTTCGGTCAGCAGCCTGCGCGCCTCGATCGTGTCGGAACCGTCGACGACCGCCGGTGCCGGTGTCGAACTGCAGCCCGCAACGAGCACGGCAACCATTAGGGAAAAGAGGTAACCTGAATTTGGCGGGCTATGGTACATCAACAACTCCGGTGTCGAGACGCTCATGACGGGGATGTTAACACCTCCATAAAGGGTTCATAGTAGGATACTTGCAGGTGAGCCGCATCGGGTTGACGCAGCCCGAACGAGAACGGATCTGAAACAGAATTACCGGGTGACTGGACCATGCAGAGTTCTGGAGTTGTACGTATCGGCGTGATTGGAACGGGCTTCGTGTCCCGGCATTTCACCATGGAATTGCATCACCGCAAGGAATATGCCCTTTCGCGGGTCCTCACCCGGCGGCCGGTCGAAAGCTGCGCCGACTTTCCCTTCAGGGATGCGCTGACGGGATCGCTGAACGAACTCATCGACAACAGCGACATCATCTTCGAATGCACCGGGGACGTCCTGCATGCGACAGAGACCGTCGAAGCCGCCCTGGCAGCGGGCAAGCCCGTCCTGACACTCAATCCCGAATTCCATGTCACCACCGGCTCCTATTTCGTCAACAGGGGTTTCCTTACCGAAGCGGATGGAGACCAGCCCGGCTGCCAGGCGTCCCTGTTCGAGGAAGCGGCCGCCATGGGCTTCGAACCGATCGTGCTCGGCAACATGAAGGGCTTCCTCAATCGCCATCCCACGCCCGAGGACATGAAGTTCTGGGCCGGCAAGCAGGGCATCAGCATGCCCATGGTGACCTCTTTCACCGATGGCACCAAAATGCAGGTGGAACAGGCCCTCGTCGGCAATTTCTTTGGCTTCGACATCGCCCGCAACGAGCTCATCGGCCCGGAAACCGACGATCTCAAGGAGGTTTCGCAGATCCTCGGCGACGCCGCCGCCGAACTCGGCCGTCCGATCACCGACTACGTCGTGTCCCGCAAGCTGCCCCACGGCGTGTTCATCGTCGCCCGGCACAAGGATGAGCAAATCGACGCACTTCGCTATCTCAAGATGGGTGACGGACCGTACTATACGCTCATCCGCAACAACATCTTCGTCCATCTGGAGGTCTTCAGGACGCTCGAACGCATGATCAAACTGAAGACTCCCCTATTGCACAATCATGCGACCCCCTCTATTTCCGTTGCGGCCGTCGCGAAGAGAGATCTTCAGCCCGGGGAGCGGGTGGATCGCGGTTGTGGAAGTTTCGAGATGCGGGGCATCTGCGTGCGCATGCGGGAGAACCGGGGACATCTCCCGATCGGTCTGGCCGAGCAGCTCACGATGAAGCGGCGCATTGAAAAGGATCAGATCATCGGCCTCGACGATGTCGAGCTGCCGGAGACCCGGGCCCTTGAGGTTTGGAAAGAGATCGAGAACGGTGCATTGGCCGAGCCCAAGGCGGCTTGACATCAATAGCCGAGTTCTCGTGGCGCGCCGGTCCGTCCTCCCCGTGGACCGGCGCGCACCTAGATGCTCCTTTTGTCAAATTCGGCCATCATAGGCATTTTCGTCGATCTCGCAGGCAATGAGAGTGAAACGATCGGCATTCAGCGCCTGACGCAGCGCCGCCTCCAGACCCGGACGGTCGCGTACCGTCACTCCATGTCCACCGAAACCGCGGGCAATCGCCTCGTAGTCGAAACGCCCCAGATCGACCCCCAGTTTCCGCAACTGGCTTTCGCGCTGCTTCTTCTCGATCAACGCCAGGGAACGATCGACAAAGACCACGAAGATCACCGGCAGGCCGAGTTCGCTGCAGGTCGCAAGTTCACCGGTGAACATCAGCAGGCCGCCATCGCCGAAGAAGGCGACGGCCGGCCGGCCGGGTTCGGCGATCCTGGCGCCGATGGCCAGCGGCATCGCACCACCCATCGTGCAAAGGCCGTTGGACTGGAGGAGCGTGCGAGGCTGCGGGCATCGCCAGACCTGGTTGAAGAGGATGCGGTGCGCTCCGGCATCGACGGTCGCGATGGTCTCCGGTGGCAGCACCTTCCGTGCGACGTCGGTGATCGCCGCCGGCCCCCACTCTTCATCGATGCGAAACGGTTCGAGCACGGCGCTGCGAAGCCCGGCGATCTCCTCGTCGCTCCATTGCCCACTTGGCTCGGCACCGCCGCCTGCCAGTGCCCGCAGGCCGGCACCGGTGTCGCAGACGAAGAACAGGCCGGCCTGATGCATGTAGTGGTCGTTCGCGGTCGCTGAAAATTCGACAACCCTCTTGGTTGTCTCATCCCAGGGATTTTGCCAGCTCGGCCGCATTTCCACTGCGTCATATCCTGCCAGAATGATCAGGTCGGCGCACTCGATCACCGGTTTCAGCCGCGCGTCCGCGACCGGCGACAAGGCGGCCGGAGCGAGCGCCATCGGATGATCCTCGTCGAGGATGCCCTTGGCCTTGTAGGTCTGGATCACCGGCACCCGGAACCGCTCGACGAAATCCCGTATCGCCGGGCCGGCGTCATCGATCACGGCATCGAAGCCGGCAATCATCAGGGGACGACGGCTTTGCGCCAACCACGAACGCGCACGCGCCAGAGCGTCTCCCTCGGCAGGGCCGCTCGCACCCACGGGCGGCCGCCGCAGTTTTCTGCCGGCGCCCTCGACAGACATTGCAGCGACACGAATCGGCACATCAATCAGGACAGGGCCCGGCCGCGGGTCGCCGGCCAGCGCCAGGGCGCGCTCAGCGACCAGGTCGGGACGGACGGCATTCAGCTCGAAACTGCCCTTGACGGCCGGCTCGACCAGCCGTGCGTGATCGATCACCTGATGGGTGTAGGACAACCGGTCATCGGCATCGACGGCCCCGGCGATGACGATCAGCGGAACGCGATCGAGGCGGGCGTTGGCGATCACGTTGATGGCATTGCTCAATCCCGGCCCGACAGTGGCGACGAGGATTCCCGGAGCTCCCGTACGATGCCAGCAGGCTTCGGCCATGAAGCCCGCTGCCGTTTCGTGCTTGGCAAGATGGAAGGTGATTCCCGCCGCTTCGAGCGCATCGATGATGGCGAGAACCTCACCGCCGGGAATGCCGAAGGCATGCCGGCACCCCGCCTCCGCCAACCGCCTCGCCAGATGATCCGCCGCCCTCATCATCCCCCCCCTTCAACGATACGCCTGTCGGGTGGGACATTTCCACGTTCCACTCCGGCTATCAAGCCCGCTCCAGCCGACATGGGGGGAAGGGAAAGACGGTGCCCGGCTTTCGGCCAAGGGGATCGCCTTACGGGCACGATCCCCGGCGACACCGGCGGACCTTCGGATTTGCGACCTTTTGTTGCAGCGCAACACAAATCGCCTATGGTGGGGCCACCGCGTGGAAATACCGGCCAGAACCCGACTGAGGTGCGCATGGATCAAGTGATCGAACGGACAAAGCAGGAAACCTCCATGATCGAGACATGGCGAGAGCATCTTGAGGTTCACCGCTCCCGAATCGACGACGATCCCCTGGCCAATCCGATCAAGCTGCTGTCACGCGAGATCCTTCAGGCGATGCAGGACGGCACCATCGATTCAGGCGGAATCGAGGCGCTCGTCCAGCAGCTCTCCATGACCGCCTTCGACGAACGGGCGCAGCGTGTCCGCCGCTACATGGGCGAAGTCGATCCGCAGGCCAATCTTCTCAAGGTCGCCGAACTCGTCCGCCAAAGGGCCATGGCCGGCGACGAACCCCTGCCCTTCGCCGAATTCAGGACACTTGTCGAGCGTTGCCATTTCGGGATTGTCTTCACGGCCCACCCAACCTTCAGCCTGGCACAGGCGCTGCAACAGGATCTCGTGACACTTGCGCTGCAACGCAATATCGACGGCGATCCCCTGGCGGCCGAGGAACGTGCCGAGGTCGTTGCCCGGGCATCGCTGGCCAGGCACCGTCCCGAGCCTCAGCTCGACCTGGACGAGGAACACCGTCAGTCGCTCCATGCCATCGGCAACATCCGCACCGCCCTTGCCGACATGTACAGGGTCATCGGCGATGTCGCCCGCGAACTTTATCCCGACATGTGGATCACGCTCTGCCCCTCGCTCGTGAACGTCGCCACATGGGTGGGTTATGATACCGACGGCCGCTCCGACATCGGCTGGTCGGTGACCCTGTCCAAGCGCATCCGCACCCAGCTCGACCAGCTCGGCTATTATCGCGACCGCATCGCCGGCCTGCGCCGGAGCGCGCCGCCTTCCGCCGTGCTCGAAGCCAACCTGGAACTGATCGACGCCCGGCTGGCGCTGTCGGAAAAGGCCCTCACGGACGAACTTGCCGTGCTGGAAGCTTTTGACGCACGCGAACCTTCGACAGTGGGAGAAATCGCCACCATCTCACGCGAAATGGTCGCGGACCGCTCCCGGCTTGCCGATTCGCGACAGCTCGCAGGTTTGGTCGAACGGACGATGGACCTGGCCGAAGACGCCGATACGCGTCGTGAACTGTGGGTGCTGCGTGCCGAGATTGCCAACCAGGGATTGACCGCCGCGCGCACTCATGTACGCATCAACTCCGTGCAGCTGCACAATGCCGTGCGCAAGAGCATCGGCATGGACCATCCGGCCGACGATCCCGGCCATCGCGCCAGCTATCTCGAAGCGGTCGAGGAGCTCATCCGCAATGTCGAGCCGGTAAGCATCAATTTCGGCTCGGTGATGCATGAAAAGGCCACCGCCAAGCGGGTGTTCATGCTGATCCGGCAGATGCTGCGTCACTACGATGCCAGCGAACCGGTACGTTTCCTCATCGCCGAGTGCGAAACGCCGCTGACGCTGCTGACCGCGCTCTATTACGCAAGATTGTTCGGCGTGGACGAGCGTGTCGACATCTCGCCGCTGTTCGAAACCGCCAAGGCCCTAGACCGGGGCATCGACCTCATCCGCGGCACGCTGGAGGTCGAGGCTTATCGCGACTATCTCAGGAAACGCGGGCGTATCTGCATCCAGACCGGGTTTTCCGATGCCGGCCGCTACATGGGCCAGATCGCGGCCTCCCATGCGGTCGAACGCATCCGCATCGCCCTGCATGACCTGCTGGTGGAAACCGGGCTAGAAAATCTCGAAGTGGTGATCTTCGACACTCATGGAGAGAGTATCGGCCGCGGTGCTCATCCCGGGTGCCTCAGCGAGCGCTTTCGCTATTACGGCACATCGCACAGCCGCAAGCTCTTCACCGATGCCGGCATTCACATGCTTCAGGAAACGAGCTTCCAGGGCGGTGACGGTTACACCTACTTCCTGCGGACCGAGAGTTCGCTCGCCGTCCTCACCCGCATCCTCGAACATTGCTTCGGCGACTGCGACGAGGGTCCCGATCCCTTTTATGACCTGACCCATCGGACCGAGGAGTTCTTTGCCGCGATCAAGCAGTACAACAGTCAGGTCATCGACGATCCCTGCTATGCGGCCTTCCTTGGCGCCTATGGCGTCAACATGCTCTATCCCACGGGCAGCCGCGCGCTGAAGCGCCAGCATGATCGTGGGGTCGGCGCTGCCGACCTGGAACACCCCTCGCAGTTGCGCGCCATCCCGCACAACTCGATCCTTCAACAACTGGGGATCCTCGCCAATACGATCGGAGGCGTCGGCCAGGCGGTCGACAAGGATCCCGACTGGTTCCATCGCCTCTACCGCGAGAGTCCGCGCTTCCGCCGCCTGATGAACATGGTCGAGCATGCCTTCATGTTCACGGATCTGGACGTGGTGAAAGCCTATATCGACCTGTTCGACCCCGAGGCGTGGTTGCGCCGTGCCCAGCTGGAGAAGGACGACCAGCACGAGGAGGAACTCTCCCGCGTCGCCGACTTCCTCGAACAGATGCGCCAGCACTACCGGCTTGCCCGCATCTTCCGCACCTTCCACAAGGACTATAACGGTCTGGCCCGCGCCCTGCGCGATCACCGGCGGATGACGCGCGACGCCGGCGACGAGCCCATCGCCATCGCCCCGGCCATTCGCGACAATCTCCACATGCTGCATGCCCTGCGGCTGGCCATCATCCAGATGCTGATGCTGCGCGCCGTGCATGTACCCGACTTCAGCGACCGTCATGCGACCACACATGACGAACTGGTGGCCGGGCTGCTCCGGCTCGACGTCGAGCCGGCACTGGCGCTGCTGGGCGAAGTGTTCCCGCTGACGGAAACCGACCAGAAGCTCCATTTCGGCGAACAGGCATCCTATCAGGGCGATGACACGCAATCCTACGGTCACGAGCACCAGAAGATCTTCACGCCCATCGCCCGGTATCACGACCTGATCCGTCGCATCAGCAGCGGCATCATCCACCACCTGGGAGCCATTGGCTGACAGATCGGTAATTCTGTCGAAGAGAGGAGAACGAGTCGGTCAGCGCTCCAGCAACGACTGATCGCGGCGGGCGGTGGCCGCCTCGGCCTCCTCGCGACGTTGCAGGGAACGTTCGGCCGCCTCGGCCTCCTCGCGCTCCTTGGCCAGTCGTTCCTGGCGCTCCTGCGCCCTTGCCCGCTTGCGCAGGGCGCGCCACTCGCCGCGCATGGGCGACATCGACAGCCAGAGGGTAAAACCGCCCAATATGGTGCCGAGCATGACACCGAACAGCAGAATGCCGTAGACGGGCAGAGTGATGCCCGGCAAGGGCAGCGGAAAGAAACTCACTTCGACGTCGCCGCGATTGACCACGGAAAACGACACGATCACCACTGTGCCGAAGACGGCAAGCAGAAGGCGCAGGAGCCGTATCATGGAGACCACGCCCCCGCCGCGCCCGGACAAACGAAAATGGTCAGTTCATGTCGTTCAGGCGCTCGCGCAGTTCCTTGCCGGTCTTGAAATAGGGCACGGCCTTGTCGGGAACATCCACCTCGCTGCCGGTTCGCGGATTGCGGCCGACCCGGGCACCGCGGGACCGGACCGAAAAAGCCCCGAAACCACGCAACTCGACGCGATCGCCACGTTCGAGGGCCTGCGTCATTTCTTCGAACACCGTGGCAACGATACGTTCGATATCCCGCAGGTACAAATGCGGATTCGCTTCTGCCAGGCGCTTGGTCAAATCGGACTTTGTCATTCGAGGCGTTTTTTCCGATAGAGCGGTCAGACCGCTGTAGATCTCGACCGGGCAAGGCTGCCAGCATGACCGTTCACAGTCAAGCCGCTGAACCGTAAAGCCAGGGCTGGCTGGACTTCTGTGCCCCCTCGAACGAGTCGATTTCCCGGCTCTTCTGCATGGTCAGCCCGACATCGTCGAGACCGTTGAGCAGGCAGTGACGACGGAACGGGTCGACATCGAAGGCCACCGGTGCATTGCCCGTCGGACGGACGATTTCCTGCTTCTCGAGATCGATGACGAACGGGCGGCCATCGGCCTCCTCGGCCTCCTTCATCAGCAGTTCGACGGTTTCCTGCGGCAGGACGATCGGCAGCACGCCGTTCTTGAAACAGTTGTTGAAGAAGATGTCGGCAAAGGACGGGGCGATGACGCAACGTATGCCGAAATCGAGCAGCGCCCAGGGAGCGTGCTCGCGGCTCGACCCGCAGCCGAAATTCTCCCCGGCGATGAGAACGCCGGCATGCCGGTAGGGTTCCCTGTTGAGCACGAAATCGGCGATCTCCCTGCCATCGAGATCGTAGCGCATCTCGTCGAACAGGTTGACGCCAAGGCCGGTGCGCTTGATCGTCTTGAGGAACTGCTTGGGAATGATCATGTCGGTATCGACGTTGATCATCGGTAACGGGGCGGCAATGCCCTCGACCCTCGTAAACGGTTCCATGTCGCTTTCCACTTTCTCGGCGTCTTCGGCCCGATGCCCTGTCGGCACGGCGATCATTCTCCACCCCATATAAGGCAAGGCAAGGCGCGGCGTCCATGCCGCTTTGCACATCGGCCGCCGTACCCCGGCCTTTCAGAACATGCCGCGTCCCCTGAGTTGCACCCCCGTCACCAGGGTCACGAGATGGGCGAGCGCCAGCACGACTCCCAGCACGGAAACCATCAGCAGGATCGTCGAGGGGAACATCCCCACGTCGCCCAGTTCTCGCGGCCGCCGCTCGTACCACAGGCAGTAGCCACCCAGTCCCAGCCCGGCCAGGAGCAGGATCAGCGTCGGCATCATCCCCATGGCGCCATTCCCCTCGTCGCAACATTCCCCTCAGGCGAACAGGTCGAGCTGACCGTCGCGCCCGGGCTGACGGAACAGGTCGCAGCGCGATGGCATGCGCTCCCGATTGAGCCCCAGCCTCTCGCAGGCCCGGCGGAAACGTCGCTGGATGAGATCGGCATAGACACCCGTCCCCCGCATTCTCGTGTTGAAGGCGGGATCGTTGAGCTTCCCGCCACGCATCTGACCGAGAAGTGAGAGCACATGGCGCCGGCGCAAGGGGTAATGCTGCTCCAGCCACTCATGGAAGAGCTCCTTGACGTCGTGCGGCAGCCGCAGCAGCACATAACCCGCGCCCTTCGCGCCGGCATCGCGCGCGGCCTCGAGCAGGCTCTCGATCTCGTGATCGTTCAGTCCCGGGATCACCGGTGCCGTCATCACGCCGGCCGGAATGCCCGCTCCATCCAGCATCCCGATGGTCTCCAGCCGCCGGTGCGGTGCCGTGGCCCGCGGCTCCAGCCGCCGGGCCAGCGTGCGATCCAGGGTGGTCACCGACAGATAGACCCGTACCAGCCCGTTGCGCGCCATGTCGCCCAGGATGTCAAGATCGCGCAGCACGAGCGACGACTTGGTGACGATCCCCACCGGATGCCGGCAGTCGCGCAGCACTTCGAGAATGGAGCGGGTCAGCGACAATTGCCGCTCGATCGGCTGGTAGGGATCGGTATTGGTGCCGAGCGCCAGTGGCCGGCAGCGGTAGGAGGGCTTCGCCAGTTCGGCGCGCAGCAGGGCCGCCACGTCATGCTTGGCCAGGATCTTCGTCTCGAAGTCGATGCCCGACGACATTCCGAGATAATTGTGGGTCGGCCGCGCATAGCAGTAGATGCAGCCATGCTCGCAGCCGCGATAGGGATTGACCGACTGGTCGAAGGGGATGTCCGGGCTGTCGTTGCGGGCAATCACCGTACGGGTGGCATCGGCAAGGATCTCGGTCACCGGCGGCAGCGCACCCATCACCTCCTCCAGCGACGACCAGCCGTCATCGACCGGCTCCCCGCTCAGGCTGTCGAAACGGCTGGCCGGATTGCTCGCCGCACCGCGGCCCTTGAGTACGGTCGCCCTTGTCATTTCCCACTCTCCCCATCCAGGAACATTTCACGAACAATCTAGACCGGAACCATCCTCCCTGTCCAGCCGGCGACATCGCGGGCCGGCCCCTCATGGCCTCCTGTTCCAGGCATTTCCACTCCATGGACGAAGTCATCCCACCCGCCGCGAACCCCGCCGTCATGCGTAGTTCCCCCAATGGCGACGAACCTCTTTTCCCAGCGTCCATATGGCCTTATCAACGATCCCCAGTTGTTTTCATGCTTGCAAAGGCCGTGTTTCATGACCCTCAGGTTTGCCTGTGCCGCTCCCGTTCTGCTTGCGGTCCCACTCCTGGCCATTCCTCCTTCGGCGTGTGCGGCCGATGTCGAGGGAACCTCGCGGATCGACGCCGTGACCGTCTACGCCGACCGGGCCCAGGTCACGCGGGTGGTGCGCGCGCAGGTACCCTCCGGAAGCAACCGGGTGATCCTCTCTGACCTGCCGGTGGCCGTCATGCGAGCGAGCCTGCGCAGCCGCGGCGGCGGCGAAGACTGGCAGCTGGGCCGGGTAGCGCTGACCGAGCGGGAGAAGGCCGAGCTGGTGGAGGAGCGCGAGCGCGAACTGACCCAGGAGATCGAGGCCCTGCAAAGCCAGCAGCGCATCCGCGAGGACCGGATCAAGGCGCAGCGGATCAAGCTCGACTTCATCGGCAGGCTGGGCGAAAGCACCGCCGCGCAGATCAATGACAGGGTCGACACCGGCGCGATCGACCCCGACACGTGGGAAAGGGGCTGGGCCAAGCTGGTGTCGGGCTCCGGCGAGGCCCTCGATGCCATCCGCCTGGCCGAGGAGGACCTTGCCCAGCTGGCCAGACGGGCCGACCGCGCCCGGCGCGAACTGCATCAGCTCGCCACCGGGGCCCGCGCCGTGCTGGAGGCGGCTGTCGATGTCCAGGCCGACCGGGCCACGGAAGTGACCTTCGAGCTGACCTATCAGGTGACGGGGGCCTCATGGCAGCCGCAATACGATGCGCGGCTGGCGAGCGAAGGCCGCACGGTGACCGTGACCCAGTACGGTTCGGTGTCACAGGGGACCGGCGAGGCGTGGGACAATGTCCTGCTGGCCTTCTCGACCACCGCGCCAGGGCGCGGCGAACTGGCCGAACTGCAACCCTGGCGGGTGGATATTGCACGCCCGGTTCAGCCGTCGGTCGTCATGAGCCGTAGCCAGTTCGGCAAGTCGGAAGCCCAGGACATGGCCGGCAATCTCGCGATGTCCGATGACGTCACGGCCGGAAGCGCGCCTGCACCGGTGATGGCCACCGCGGAGGTTTCCGAGTTCGCGGCCAGCTACAACGTCGAGGGTCGGGTGAGCGTGCCGTCCGACCGGTCGCAGCACGAGATGGTCATCGGCCGCGGCGAGGTTCCGGTCGAGCTTCGCGCCGAGGCGGTGCCGAAGTTCGACCGGCATGCCTATCTGGTGGCCCGCCTGACACAGCCGGGCGGGGCGCCGTGGCCGGCCGGCATGATCACCCTGTTCCGCGACGACGCGCTGGTGGGCACGGGCCGGCTCGATGCGATGCAGCCGGGCGAAACCCGGGACCTGTCCTTCGGGCTCGACGACGCCATTGCCATCGACTACCGGCTCGATACCGGCGCGCGTTCGAGCGAGGGCATCATCAACAGCTATCAGCGCGAGGAACGGCGCTACCTCATCGATGCCACCAACCATCACCGGACGGCGATCGAACTGACGATCCTCGACCAGATGCCGGTGCCCCAGGACGAGGATATCACGGTCGAGATGCTCGACGACACCACTCCGCCCACCACCGTCGACCGGGACCGCAAGCGCGGCGTGATGGCCTGGACGGAAACGCTCCAGCCGGGGGCATCCATGGATCTGCGCTTCGGCTATGCGATCACCTGGCCGAAGGGCGAACGGCTGGAAGGCTTCTGACAAGGAATTATTTCCTTGACTTTTCGATAGGGTTCATGGCAGGTACGGGAGCATGACACGATGTGCCCCGAGCCCCGTTCCTGCCGGAAATCCCGTGCGCCCGCCGCTGTCGGCGGGGCGGGAGATCCTGTTGCTGTGCCTGGGGCGGCTCCTGCTGCTGGGCTGGCTGCTGGTGTCGCGGCGCAGGGCACATGGCGGGGTCCGCGAGGTGGCCCTGCCCGGCTTCCTGCGGATACCGGCGGGTTCGTTCTGCTACGCCACGCTCAGGGGCGGCGATCTCGCCCGGCAGTTGCGTTTTGCCATCATGGCGGCCGGGTATTACCGCGATTTCTGGCGGATGATGTACCTGGACGAGGTTGAAGGCCCGCGGACGGTTGACGCCGAACTGGCCCATCGCACCCATCGGCGCGAGGCGTGGCAGCGGATGCGGCCTGCCCTCATCGCGGCCGCTCCCGCCGCACCTGTAGCCCTTCGCTACATGCGCGTTGCGGTTGTGGCTCCGGCCGATGCCCGGCCACTGCGGGCGGCGGGCCATGCATCCCGGAGCGCCATCCCTCCCCCCGTGGAGACCTTCCCCACCGCAAGAGCCATCACACGCGCGCACCGGATTCGCCCCGATCGATAAAATTCTACGAAAATTGGAGGCAGGACCGGCACCTTCCTATTCCGCGAACAGGTCGCGGGCGTAGCTATCGATCGGCGGGACATCCTTTACGAGCCCCTGGTCGGCGAGGAACCGGGCAAAGCGGATATAGCGATGATGGTCGAGTGCGGCCGGTGCCAGCGAGAATCGCGGCAGGGTATCGCGCCATGCCCGGGCGTTGAGTTCGTCATCCAGCTCCTCGCCCGTGGCCCTGAAGATGTCGAAGGCTTCATCGGGATGGTTGACGAGCCAGTGGGTGGCCTGTTCGACAGCGGCGAGAAAGCGGCGCAGTTCCGGCCGGTCGAGATTGCCGGCATGGGCGACGTAGATCAGTTCGTCATAGGCCGGCACTCCCTCCTCTTCCGGATAGAAGGCCCGGCCGGGGCGGTCGACAAGGTCCATCTGGTTGAGCTCGAAATTGCGGAAGGCGCCGATGACACCGTCCACCTGACCGGAAATGACGGAGGGCGACAGGGAAAAATTGACATTGACGAGTTCGACGTCATCGAGGGACAGGCCGTGCGCACCGAGCATCGCACCGAGGATGGCTTCCTCGAAACCGCCGACCGAAAAGCCGATCTTGCGGTCCCTGAGGTCGCCGATCGAGGCGATGGGACCGTCGGCGAGAACGACCAGGCTGTTGAGCGGCGTGGCGATGGCGGTACCGATGCGCGCCAGCGGCAGGCCCGCATCGACCTGGAGGTGAAGCTGCGGCTGGTAGGTCAGTGCGATGTCCGCGTCGCCGGCGGCAACCAGCTTGGGCGGATCGTTCGGGTCGGCAGGAGCGATCAGTTCGACGTCGAGATCCTGGGCCGCGAAGAAGCCCTTCTCGCGGGCGACCACCAGCGGGCCGTGGTCGGGATTGATGAACCAGTCGAGCATGACCGTAAGCTTGTCGGCGGCCTGCGACGGTGCTGCGACAGCGACGACAGCCAGGGCCGCGGCGGCTGCCAGGACGGGAAGGACACGCATCAGGAAATTCCCATATTGTTGTCGAGATCGGTTTCGAGCTGCCAGGGGGCCATGAGCCGGGCGGTACGGTCGACGGCGAGGTAGAGGGCCAGCGCCATGGCGGCCAGCACCAGAAGGCTCGCGAACATCAGGTCGATCTGCATGCGGGCGTTGGCGTGCAGCATGAGGAAGCCAAGGCCGCCGGACGACCCCACCCATTCGCCCACCACGGCACCGATGGGAGCCACCGAGGCAGCGACCCGCAGCCCCGAGCCCAGGGCCGGCAGGGCGGCGGGGATGCGGATGAGCCGCAGGGTGTCGAGGCGGGTGGCGCCGAGCAGGCGGGCCAGGTCGAGGATCTCGCGATCGCAGCGGCGCAGGCCGTCATGGAGCGCGGCGGTGACCGGGAAATAGATGATGAGCACGGCCATGGCGATCTTCGAGCCCATGCCGTACCCCAGCCACAGCACCAGCACCGGGGCGAGCGCGAAGACCGGAAGGGCCTGGCTCATGACCAGCACCGGCAGCAGCCAGCGGCGTGCGCCATCGAAGCTCGCGAGCAGCAGCCCCGAGGCGATGCCCACCGCGACGCCAATCGCGAAGCCGAGCAGGATCTCCGACGCAGTGATCCAGGCGTGCGAGAGGATGAGCGGGGCGCGGGTGACGAGCGTGTGCAGAACGCCTGCCGGACCGGGCAGGATGTAGGGTGGCGCGCCGCTGACGACGACCACCGCCTGCCACAGGGCCAGCAGGCCCAGGGCGGTGACGATGGCGCGCTGCCATCCCTTCTCAGCCCCGCACGCCAACCGGCCGGGCTCCCGGGAAGGCTCTGGATCGCCCGTTCACGCAAGGATCCGGCCGCATGGGGATGCGGCAATGGCGGAGGTTCATGGCGCGTCGCCTCCCGTTCCTGGCCACAAGCGGTGGAAGTGGTGCACCGGACCGTGCCCCTTGCCGATGTCGAGCCTGTCGGCGGCGCGAATGGCCGCGCCGATGTAGGCCTTGGCCGCGGCAACGGCCTCGGGCAGGCTCCGGCCGAGCGCGAGATTCGCGGCGATCGCCGAGGAAAGGGTGCAGCCGGTGCCATGGGTATTGCGCGTGTCGTGACGGGCCGTCTCGAACCAGTGTTCGTCACGCCCGTCGAACAACAAGTCGGGACATTCCCGACCTGGCAAATGTCCCCCTTTCAGCAGGACAGCGGAAGCGCCGAGATCGACCAGCCCGCGAGCAGCCTTGACCATCGACAACCGGTCGTCCACCTCGCGCGCGTCCAGCAGAACAGCCGCCTCCGGCAGGTTCGGTGTGATCACCGACGCGAGCGGCAACAGTTCGCAACGCAGGGCCTCGACCGCATCATCGCGCAGCAATTTATCTCCACTTTTGGCAACCATCACCGGATCGACAACAACCCAGCGTGGCTTCCAGTGCCGCAGGCGGCGGGCCACCACCTCGATCACCTCGGCCTGGCCGAGCATGCCGATCTTCACGGCATCCGCGCCGATATCCATCATCACCGCGTCGATCTGCGCCGCAACGAAATCCGGTTCGACGTCGAAGATCCCGGTGACCGCCACCGTGTTCTGCGCCGTCAGTGCGGCGATGGCCGACATGCCATATACACCCAGAGCGGAGAATGTCTTCAGATCGGCCTGGATGCCCGCGCCGCCGCCACTGTCCGAACCGGCGATGGTGAGCGCCCTCGCGACCGTCATGACAGCGCGTCCTCGACGATACGGCGCAACCGCCGCGCTGACGCTTCCACATCGTCAGCCATGAAGATGTCCGAAATGACCGAGACCCCGCCCGCACCGGCCTCGATCACTCCGGCAGCATTCCCATGGGTGATGCCACCGATACCGCAACAGGGCACGCCGCGCAGATGGGTCAGTCGCTCCCGCAACCCCTGCGGCCCGATCGCCGGGTCGGCATCATCCTTGCTCCGGGTGGCATAGACCGGTCCGATACCGGCATAGTCCACCTCGCCGTTCGCTGCCTCGCGCGCATCGTCGGCACAGTCCACCGTGAGACCAATGAGCGCGTCCGGGCCGAGCAGTCGCCGCGCGTCCCCGACCCGCATGTCGCTCTGTCCGACATGCACGCCCTCCACCCCGGCCGCCAGCGCCACATCGACCCGGTCGTTGATGAGCAGTGGCACACCTGCCGGCCCGCACACATCATGCAGCGCCCGCGCCATGTCGACGAAATCGCGCGTGCCGGCATGCTTGTCGCGCAGTTGCAGCAGGGTGATGCCGCCGGCCAGCGCCGCCCGGACCAGTTCGACCGGATCCCTGTTCCGGGTCCGCGCCGGGTCGATAATGCCATACAGCCTGAGGTCGAGTGCCGGTTTCACGTTATCCTCGCCCGTCGTGCAATGGTGGGACCATCGAGGTGATAGATCGCATCGATCAGATGCGGCTGGAAGGTGCCGGGTCCACCGGCCTTCCCGGCCGCAATGTCGCCGGCGATGGCGAACACCAGCAGGGCGCTGGCCGTGGCCGTGAACGGATCCGGGTCAACCGCGAGGAAGGCGCCGTTGAGCGCGGAAAGCGCACAACCCATGGCGGTAATCCGGGCCATCAACGGACTGCCGTTGTGAATGTCGATCCGCCGGGTTCCGTCGGTGACATGATCGACCTCGCCGGTCTCGGCGATGACCAGGCCGGCCGCCCCTTCGAGGGTCCCGACCTCGCCACGATTGCAGCGCAGGACGGTCGGCCGCAGATCCATCAGCAGGGTCGCAAAGGCGAGCCTGCGGCCCGAACGGTCGACCTTGACCGGATCAAGCAGCCACGGGCGCCCCAGCTTGTTGGCGACGGCAATGGCCATGGGCACGCTGATCTTGCGCCACGGGTCGAGCTGGCCGAGATTGACCACCAGCGAGCGTGCCGAACCGACGAACTCCTCGATCACCGTTTCGTCGATGGTCATGGACGGTATGGCCCCGGCCGCGAGCAGCACATTCGCCGAAACGTTCATGGCGACGAAATTGGTGAGCACATGCACCCGCGGCCTCTCGCTGCGGATGAGCTCGAGATTCTCCGTGGCCTTGGCGTACAATTCTTCGGGCGTCATGCCTTCCTCCCTCTGTCCGGATCCTCGAAACGGCAATCTAGCCGCTCATGACCGGTATGGGAGTACGGACGATCCCGCAAATCCGTGGCGGGCATCCCAAATCCCTACGCCGGTATGATCCGGATCAGGTTCCACGGGTTGGCGGCACCGCCTCTCAGTCCGCCGCGACGCGGACACCCCATTGAGACACCCCACGAACTAGGCGCAATTCCTGCGACTGGCAAGAGCCTCGTACGCTCGGGGGAAGGCAGGAATGATGTCGGTCGGATTTGCGATATCAGACGACGATGCCGCTTTGATCCACGGTGTTCTCGACGACCAGCGTCGCCCCGTTGAAGGAATAGGACGTGTAGTCAGCGTGGCTCGTATCCACCGTGGCGCCGCCGAAGTGGCCGGAAACCGCGTCACCGCCGGAGCCCGTGATGGTGAGGACATTGCCGGTGGCGGAGATGTTCAGGACCTCGCCGGCATCGAGCACCAGCCTGTTGCCCCCGCCGGCAAGGTCGATTTCCTCGATCCCCTGGATCCGGGCATCATCGACGAGGTTGAGATCGAGCGTCATGCCCGAGCCGTCGAGCCGCAACGTATCGTGACCCTCGCCGCCGAAAATATGGGTCTGCGAATTCGTATCGAGAATGCCGGCAAGATCATCGACGATGAGATCGTCGCCTTCATTGCCGACAAGATAGTCATGTCCGGCTCCGCCGACGATGATGTCGTCGCCGCCACCGCCATGGACCCGGTCATCGCCCGACTGCCCCCAGAGCTGATCGTCACCGGAGCCGCCCTTGATGTAGTCGTCGCCCGCGCCGCCATAAATCCTGTCGCTGTCGTAGGAGCCGCGAATGACATCGTGGCCATCGCCGCCGGTCTCGGCCCAGGGACCTCCGGTCGCGTCCTGCAGGCGGATCGTGAAGGACCCCTGGTCCGAACCGCCCTTGCCATCGCGGACGGTGTAGTACAACTCGAATTCCGAGCCCGCGGAACCCGGTGCCGGGTCGATCTGCAAGGAGAGATATTCCTGCTCGGTAAGAATCTGCCCCGACTTGACCTGCGTGCCGTCGCTTCCGAGCGTGATGGTAGCAATGGACTGGTCGGGAATGTCACCAAGCTGGTAGGTCAGCGTGTCACCATCCACATCGGTGGCGGAATGGGTATTCATCGTTATGGCGTCGACATGATCCGGCAGGATGATGAACTTGTGCGGTTCCGCAACGGGAGGGTGGTTGTTCGGGCCACTGCCGCCACCATCACCACCGCCGGACCCGGTCTCCCCGCCGCCATCACCACCACCCGACCCGGTTTCTCCCGCACCGTGGCTGCCCGTGTCCGTCGACAGCGATGCGTGCCTCGCCTCCGACGCACGCGCTCCGTGCAGGTCCGGGAATGTCACCGATCGTCCGAGCTGGGTCGGATCGAGGACGCCGGTCACGCCCAGCCCGGCACCGATCGACCCGGCGGCATAGGCCGAAAAATCGGCACCGCCACCGTCGCTGACCGGCAGGGCGGTTTCATCACCGGCTGCAGGCTCGATGGCCGCCGGGTCGGCGGAAGACGGGTCGAATCCCGCGAGGACTTCGCCCACGGGCATGGCCGGGAAACCGAAGGCCGAAATCAGGAGGGGTGGACTGGCCACGGCCGACGAGGCAAACTCCTCGATGAACACCGCACCGCCGCCGACCGGCTCGATCAGCAGACCCCCGTTGACAACGGTGTATGCGGCCCCCTCGAAGCCACTCCTTGCCAGCTCCACGGTCATCCCGGGCTCTACGACATAGGCCACGCTGGCACCGTCGACCGGAAGGGTGACGTGCAGGACGGGATCGACGACCTGTCCCTGGGCGATCCGAACTTCAGCATCCTGGGATTTGATGTCGCCGAGAGCCTGCGCCCTGGCAGCCTCGCCCGGTGTGGAAACGATGCAGACATCGGCCCGCTCCGGAAGTTCGATGATTGATGCAGCGTTCGAGCCGGTATCGGCCATTGTCGGTTCCCCCAAAATTCGATTGAGCCGTCGCGGCGTTGCGAAAGCGGCTCGCTTCTCATTCGTGCTGGCAGGCCCGCGATCGGACCTGCCGGGTCCTTACCGACGTGGTGAATGCTCTCTTGCGGCATCTCTGTCCTTGAGGATGCCTTGCCTTGAGGATGCCTTGATTGATCGAAGCCTACCAAAGTCCGGCGACAGTCAAAAATTTTTCACGCGGATGCGTTACCGGAGTATTTTTTCGCATTAACCTTCAAGGACGATGCAGGCGACAGGGACCGCTCATCCGGCGTTCCAAGCCTCGACAACGCCTCTCCATCGAGGCGTTCAACCACCTGCCCGCGACCTGTTTGGCCTTTCGATCGACAGGATCTGGCTCTATAGGTCCTTGCCAATTCCAGCTCTCGGAAAACCGGAGAAACGATCATGGCACACCAGTACGAGGCTGTGGCACGTGAAGCGCTGACGTTCGACGATGTCCTGCTTGAACCCGGTTATTCCGAAATCCTTCCGGCCGGCGCCCGTGTCCAGACGCGCATTGCCGACGGTCTCGAATTGCGGATCCCCCTCCTCTCGGCAGCCATGGACACCGTCACCGAAGCGCCCATGGCCATTGCCATGGCCCAGCATGGCGGCATGGGAATCATCCACAAGAACCTCGGCATCGACCAGCAGGCCGCGCATGTCCGGCAGGTAAAGACCTTCGAGGCCGGCATGGTGGTCAATCCGCGCGCGGTCGAGCCTTCCACCACCCTGGTCGAGGCTCTCGCCATCATGGAACATCACCGGATCTCCGGATTGCCGGTCGTGGACCCGGCAACCGGCCGTCTTGTAGGGATCCTGACCAACCGTGACGTGCGTTTCGTCGACAGCGACCACACGCCCGTCCATGAACTGATGACCTCGGAGAACCTCGTCACCGTCAGCGAAAGCGTGACCCGGGCGGAAGCCCGCCACCTGCTCCACAAGCACAGGATCGAGAAACTCCTGGTCGTCGACGATGCCTATCGACTCAAGGGGCTGATCACGGTCAAGGATATCGAGAAGGCCCAGCGCTTTCCCGATGCCGCCAAGGACCAGCACGGCAGGCTTCGGGTGGGCGCGGCAACGGGCACCGGCGACGATGGCTACGAGCGGGCGATGACACTCATCGATGCGGGCGTGGATCTCATCGTCGTCGATACGGCGCATGGACACTCGAAGGGCGTGCTCGACGCGGTTTCGCGCATCCGCAGGGATTCCAATGCGGCCAGGATCATGGCCGGGAATGTCGCCACCGCCGATGCCGCCAGTGCGCTGGTCGATGCCGGCTGCAACGCGATCAAGGTCGGCATCGGCCCCGGCTCGATCTGCACGACCCGGATCGTCGCCGGCGTCGGCGTGCCGCAGCTCAGCGCGGTGATGGATGTCGCGCGGCGTTGCCGCGACCGGGGCATTCCGGTGATCGCCGACGGTGGCATCCGCGCCTCGGGCGACCTCGCCAAGGCCATTGCCGCCGGGGCGGACTGCGCCATGCTCGGGTCGATGCTGGCGGGTACCGATGAAGCCCCGGGCGAAGTGTTCCTCTATCAGGGTCGTTCCTACAAGGCCTATCGCGGCATGGGGTCGCTCGGGGCCATGGCCCGCGGCTCGGCCGACCGGTATTTCCAGGCCGAAGTCTCCGATCAGCTGAAGCTGGTTCCCGAGGGCATCGAGGGGCAGGTGCCCTATCGCGGTCCGGTAGCCAATATCGTCCACCAGCTCGTGGGGGGGCTGAAGGCGGCGATGGGCTACACCGGCAATGCCGACCTGGCCGCCATGCAGCAGAACTGCCGCTTCCTGCGGGTCACCCCGGCAGGCGTGCGTGAAAGCCATGTGCATGACGTCGACATCACCCGGGAAGCCCCAAACTATCGACGCTGAACGGAGCGTCTTGCGGTTGGATCTTGATGGGCCGGGGAATCGGGGCGATCGGCCCGAGGCTCCAGCCCGTTGTTTCGCCGCACTCCCTGTCGTCCATGCGTTCCACCTGAACGGGAACGACCCTGGCGCTCAGACGCATTCACTTCGTTCATTCACCCGAGCACCAGTTCCTTGTTTTTGCATCAATTTATCCAGACAGATCAGTATGATCTGTCTGGATCGATGCACTAGATCCAGCGGCGGACACGTTGGCAATAGGCAGTGTAGGCATCGCCGAATGTCTCTCGAAGGCGATCTTCCTCGGGTCGGATAAATCGCCACGTGACGACGATCATGAAGACCGGAAGCCCAATCCAGGGTGAAAGACTTCCAAGGTGGAGCGCCCAGCCTTCCAGCAACAGGAGATCGGTGACATAGATGGGGTTGCGCGACAGGGCGAAGATGCCACCGGTCACGAGCGCGCTGGGCTGGTGATGCGGATGGATCGTCGTTCGCGCACGCCACATGCGCCAGGCGGCGAGGATCGCCGGAACCAGCCCCGCCAGTGCGATGACCGATCCCGCAACCGACAGGGCGTCGCCATTCGAGAACCGTACCAGCGGCACTGCTGAATCGAGCAGGCTCATGCCTGCCCCGACCAACAGCAGATAGACCGGCGGCAGGTCCAGATGGCGCAGGATGCGCATCGCCGCCCCCTCAGCCGCCGACCGGCAGGACCGCCCGGAAACGCAGGCGGACATAGTCGGCGATCCAGTTTCCCGCACTGTCGCACAGGGCCGGACGAAGAATATCGACGGCCCGGGTCAATGCCGCCGCGTGGCGATCTTCGGGTATGTGCCGCAGGAAGGGGGATGCGAATGTCTCAAGCCAGCCCGCCATGCCCGTGGGCAGCGGCGTCGGCCTCGGGATCAGGTCGATCTGCTCGACCGTGAAGCCCGCCGCTTCCAGCAGCCCGCGATATTCCGCCGGGCTCGGAAAGTACCAGGGCCGGACGTCCAACCCGTCCGCCCCCTGCTCGCCGATGGCCACCCGAAGGGCCGTGCAGATGGCCGCCACATTGGAAAATCCGCCCATTTCGCCGATGAACCGCCCGCCCGGACGCAGGGCCCTTGCGACACCGGCGATCACCCGTTCGGGCTGCTTCATCCAGTGCAGCGCCGCATTGCTGAACACGGCATCGAATTCCCGGTCGAAGGCAAGCTCGTGGCCGTCGACCAGCACGACCTCCAGCCCCCGCGCGCGAGCTGCCTCGACAAGATCGGGCGAGGCATCCGCACCGACCACCTCGGGACCCAATGCGGCGATCTTCTCGCTCAACGCCCCGTCGCCACAACCCAGGTCGAGCACACGTTCGCCAAGGCTCGGCGCCAGCAACTCGACCACCGGCATGCCCAGATCGGCCACGAAGCGCGCATGGCGCGCATATCCATCAGCCGACCATCGCTGCCCCGCAGCCTGTCCATCCGTCACCCCATCCGTCAACCGCCCTCTCCCTCTCGCTCTCACCGTCGCTGGCCACCCGATTGTGACCGCCACGAACCCGCCTGACAACACGCGTCCTGCCGATGGCAGCCGGCGCGTGGCATTCACGCAATGTTTACCGGGCCGTGCGAGACTGGTCCAAGGCGAGGACAGTGGACGGTACATGCCCGACCGATGAGCGATGAACCCACGAGCGATCCGAAGGCGATACGGGCGATGCTGCCCGTGGCCCCGCTGCTCGCGGTCATCGTTCCCACCTACCGCGAGCGCGACAATGTCGGGCCACTGGTCGATGCCATCGCGAATGCCCTTGACGGAACGGCCTTCGAGATCATCATCGTCGACGACGATTCACCGGACGGCACGGCGGCCCGCGCCCGGTCGATGGCGCAGGGCGATCCCCGCATCCGTGTGATCCAGCGGCTCTACCGCCGTGGTCTCGCCACCGCCTGCACCGAGGGCATGCTGGCGACATCTGCCCCCTTCATGGCGGTGATCGATGCCGACAGGCAGCATGACGAAAGACTGTTGCCGCTGATGCTCGAACGACTGCGGGACGGCCGGCACGACGTGGTCATCGGCAGCCGCTACATGGACGGCGGCGGCACCGGCGACTGGGCGCGCGAACGCCTGCGCATCAGCCGGATCGGCACGTTCATCGTGCGAGCCGTGTTGCGGCAACCGGTCAGCGATCCGCTCAGCGGCTTCTTCATGCTGCGCCGTACCTTCTTCGACCGCACCGCCCGGCGCCTGTCGAGCAACGGTTTCAAGATTCTCGTCGACCTGCTGCTGTCGGCCGAACGCCCGCCGCGCATACTGGAGCTGCCCTATACCATGCGCAGTCGCGAACTCGGCACGAGCAAGCTCGACCTCACCGTGGCCATCGACCTGCTCGTCCTGCTCGCGCACAAGAGCATGCGCCGGATGCTTCCGCCCCAATTCCTGCGTTTTCTGGCATCCGGCGTCATTGGCGCCATCGTTCACATGCTGGCCCTCGCCCTGCTCCACCTGGGCAGCGGCGTATCCTTTGCAATCGCCCAGGCCAGCGCGACCGGTGCCGCCATGACCATCAACTTCGCGGTCAACAACCGACTGACCTATCGCGCACGGCGCCTGCACGGCCTGGGCGAGGTCGCCGGCCTCCTGCGGTTTTACATGATCAGCGGTGTGGGAATGCTGGCCAATCTCGCGGTCGCCGACTTCCTCTACCAGTTCGGCGCGAGCTGGTGGGTGGCCGGTCTCTTCGGCACGGCCATCGGCTCGCCGCTGAATTTCGCCATGAGTTCGCTGTTCGTCTGGTCCCGGCCGCGGCACCCCGCACCCGATCCGCCGGCACCACTCGAACCCGGCATCCTGCAGGAGCACATGAATTGACCCTTCTCTCATCGTCCGCCCGGGCCATCCATGATCCGGGAAACGTCGGCTGTGGCTTCGAGGACCGGGTACCGCAGGGATACTACGATCGCGCGACCCGCCGGCCGGGCATCCAGTCGAGCTGGCACAGGCAGAAATTCGAGCGTGTACGCGAAGCCATGGGCGATTTCGACAGCCATCTCGACATCGCCTGCGGCCCCGGCACGTTCATCGGGATGTTCGGCGACGGCCGGTCCGTCGGCGTCGACCTCGCCACCCGGCAACTCGCCTATGCGAAGGCGACCCATGGCGGCACGGGCTGGGTCGCCTGCACCGCCGATGCCCTGCCCTTCGCACCGGCCAGCTTTGATGTCGTCACCTCGGTCGAACTCATCGAACACATTCCGCGCGAAGCCGCCCTGACCATGCTGCGCACGGTCCACGGGATCCTGCGCAAGGGCGGAAGGCTGGTGCTGACCACACCGAATTACCGCAGCCCGTGGCGGCTGCTGGAGCCGCTGGTATCGATGCTGGGCGAGGTCGATTACAGGATAGAGCACATCACCCGCTACGACCGCGACAGCCTGCGCCACCTCATCGAATGCGCGGGCTTCGAGGATGTGCGGATCCGATCCTTCCAGCTCTCGGGGCCCTTTCTCGCACCGATCGGCCGGAGGGCCAGCGATGCCGCCGCACGCTCGCGCTCGCTGGGCCTGGAAGACCGCATGGGCTGCCTGCTGCTGGCCGAAGCGCAGGCATGACCGCCATGCCATGCGCCGGTCCCGCGTCTTCGGCAGGGGTCGTCGAGCCTTCCCGCGAGCGCGGGCTTTGCGGTGTCATCCTCGGCCTGTCGATGCTGGTGATGATCGCTCATCTGGCCATGACCTGGCGTAACGGGCCGTCATCAAGCGATTTTTTCGTCTTCTGGTCGACCGCCCGGATCCTGGCGGGCAGTCTGCTCGAAACGGTCGCCGACCTGTACGACCCTCAGGCGCTGACTGCGCTTCAACAGCACTATCGCTGGCATACGGGCGAATTCCACCCGTTCGTCTATCCGCCCACCATGCTGCCCGTCATCCGCCCGCTGGCGATGTTCGACTACCCAAGCGCGGAGTTCCTCTGGCTTGCGGTCTCGCTCGGCATCCTCGGCTGGGCCGTCGAAGGCCACCGCAAGCCGGTGCGGCTGCTGGTCATCGCCGCAGCACCGGCAAGCCTCGTCAACATCGCGTTCGGCCAGACCGGGTTCTGGACGGCGGCGCTGCTCGCCGGCGGGCTGCTGCGCCTCGACCGCGCGCCGGTTTGCGCCGGTATTCTCATCGGCCTTGCCACCATAAAACCACAACTGGGCCTCATGATACCACTGGTCCTCATCCTGGCCCGTGCCTGGACCGTACTGGTCGCAGCCACCCTCACCACCGGTATGATGGTGGCCCTGTCGGCCCTGTTCCACGGTTTCGACCTATGGTTGAGCTGGCTGGCGGCGGTGAAGATGTTTTCCGGACAGATGACCGTCAATCTCGACCACCTGCTGCCCTGGCTCGGATCCCTGGCCGCGACATTGATGTCCTGGGGATTGTCCCCGCCAGTGGCACAACTCGGCCAGCTTGCCCTGATTCTCGCTCTGGCCGCCATGCTCGCCGGCATCGCCCGCCGAACGGACAGGCCGGCCCTCATCGCCGCCGGGCTCGCCGCGACCTTCGCGGCGACACCCTTCTGCTATGCCTATGACAGCGTGCTGCTGGTACCGGCCGTGATGCTGGCAGCCGAACGGATGCTCCTCCGGAGCCCCTCAGGGCCGCATCTGCGCCTCACGCTGGTTGCCGTGTGGTTCGCACCCTTCCTGTCCATCGGGCTGATGCCCCACGGCCTGCCGGTCCTGCCGCTGGCCGCAACGGCACTGGTCGGCTGCCTCCGGGCAGAGGAGCGCTCCCGCGCTGGCGGCCAGCCGGCAACGGAAGGACGCACCCTGCCCGTCACGGTCAGCCGCCTCAGCCCAGCCGCTCGGACAGGGCCTTGATGCGCAGGCGCAAGGCGTTGAGCTTGATGAAGCCCTCGGCGTCGCGCTGGTCGTAGACCGTATCCGCCTCGAAGGTCGCGTATTCCTCGCTGTAGAGGCTGCGCGGCGCCTTGCGGCCGACAACGCTGACATTGCCCTTGTAGAGCTTGAGACGCACCGTGCCGGTCACGTTCTCCTGGCTCCTGTCGATCAGTGCCTGCAGCATTTCACGCTCGGGCGCGAACCAGAAACCGTTGTAGATCATCTCCGCATAGCGCGGCATGATCTCGTCCTTGAGGTGAGCGGCACCGCGATCGAGCGTGATGCTCTCCATCGCCCTGTGCGCCGCCAGCAGCACGGTGCCGCCCGGCGTCTCGTACACGCCACGCGACTTCATGCCGACAAAACGGTTTTCCACGAGGTCGAGCCGGCCAATGCCATTGGCTCCGCCCAGATCGTTCAGCCGGATGAGCAGCTTCGCCGGCGACAATCCTTCACCATCGACGCTGACGGCATCGCCACGCTCGAAACCGATCTCGACATAGGTCGGCGTTTCGGGTGCCATCTCCGGCGAAACCGAACGGGTGAACATCTCGTCCGACGGTTCGGTCCACGGATTTTCCAGCGCCTGCCCCTCATAGGAGATGTGCAGCAGGTTGGCATCGGTGGAATAGGGCGGCTCGCCGCGCTTGCCGCGGGGGATCGGGATCTGCCGGCTCTCGGCATAGGCGATCAGCTTCTCGCGGCTGTTGAGATCCCACTCGCGCCACGGTGCGATCACCTTGATCGAGGGATCAAGGGCATAGCAGCCGAGTTCGAAGCGCACCTGGTCGTTGCCCTTGCCGGTCGCACCGTGGGCCACGGCATCGGCTCCCGTCTCATGCGCAATCTCGATCAGGCGCTTGGCGATCAATGGCCGGGCAATCGACGTCCCGAGCAGGTAGGTGCCCTCGTAGAGGGTGTTGGCGCGAAACATCGGGAAGACGAAGTCGCGAACGAACTCCTCCTGGAGGTCGTCGATGTAAATCTCCTTGACCCCCATCATCTCGGCCTTGGAGCGCGCGGGTTCCAGCTCCTCGCCCTGACCGAGATCGGCCGTGAAGGTCACGACCTCGCATCCATAGACATCCTGCAGCCATCGCAGGATGACCGATGTGTCCAACCCGCCCGAATAGGCAAGCACGACCTTCCTGACGTCGCTCGACATCCCCTACCCCTTCAACACTTGCTCGTCATGATTTGTTTGGCCGTCCAGGCCGGCGGCATCCCCGATCCGGGCCGTCAGGCCGACGTATCGACCGTGCCGCCGCCCTGGGGCGCCTGTCCGGGCATCCCCTGAGGCGCTGCCTTGGCGACGCCGACCAGAGCCGGCCGCAGGAGCCGTTCGGCGAGCACATAGCCCGGCTGGATGACATCGGCAACGGATCCGGCCGGCAAATCGTTGGTCGGCACCTCGAACATCGCCTGATGGCGGTTGTGATCGAAGCGCTCCCCGCGATTGGGAACGACCTGCTGGATCTTGTGCTTCTCGAAGGTCCCCAGCAAGGTGCGCTGGGTCATCTCGACCCCGGTGACCAGCGTGTCGAGGAAGCTGTTCCGGCCCCGCTCGTCCGGCGGCACGGCCTGCAGAGCCCGGCCGAGATTGTCGACCACCTCGAGCAGGTCGCGGGCAAAGCCGGTCATCGCATATTTGCGCGCATCGTCCATTTCCCGGTCATGCCGCTTGCGCAGGTTCTCCATGTCGGCCATCAGCCGCAGGGCCTGATCCTTGAGTTCGCGAACCTGTTCGTCGGTCCATGAACGGATGGAAATGGCCGGGGCTTCGACGGTCTCGCCCACCGGCGGGTCGAGCGCCTCGCCCGCCATGCCGGCATCAGCGCCGTAGGGCGGGTTTTCATGGTTGATCTGCGCATCGTCGAACGTCGCGGCTTCGTCATGCGGCTGCTCGGCGGACGCAGGTTTCTTCCTGATATCGGTCATGGATCCTTCTCGCCATTATCGGGACTGCCGAGCATCTGACTGATCACCCTTGCGGTGTAGTCGACCATCGGCACGATGCGTGAGTAGTTCATCCGGGTCGGGCCGACCACGCCGATGGCACCCACAACGGAACGGTCACGATCCTCGCCCGAACGATAGGGAGCGATGATCGCCGCATAGCCTGAAAGCGCGAACAGCTCGTTCTCGGCACCGATGAAGACCTGCACTCCATCGCCCTGCTGGGTCATCTCGATGAGGTTGAGAAAGCTGCGCTTGGTTTCCAGCGCCTCGAACAGATTGCGGATGTGTTCGAGGTCGACAAGATTGTTGATGTCCTCCAGGAGTTTAGCCTGCCCGCGGACAAGGAGGAGGCCGTCCTTCTCGCTACCGTCGGACCAGGTCGCCAGCCCCGCCTCGACGACCTTGCGGGTCAGTTCGTCGAGCTGGCCCTGCTGGGTCCGTATCTCGTCCTGGATCCGTCGCCGCGCCTCGGAAAGAGTGCAGCCGCCCAGTCTCGTCGTGAGGAAATTCCCCGCCTCGACGAGCGTGGAGGCGGACATGCCCAGCGGCACCTCGATCACCCTGTTCTCGACCAGCCCGTTGTCGGCGACCGTCACCACGAGGGCCCGGCCGGGGCCGAGCGGCACGAACTCGACGTGACGATATCCCCGCTCGGTTGTCGGCGCCATGACGATGCCGGCATAGTGGGTAAGGCCGGAAAGCGTTTCCAGCGCATCCGAGAGCACGCTTTCGACGCTGCGGCCGACACCGGCGCAATGGCTGGAAATGCGCTCGCGCTCCTCGTCGCTGACGCCGCCGACTTCGAGCAGGCCATCGACGTAGAGGCGCAGGCCCGCCTCGGTCGGCAGGCGGCCGGCCGAGGTGTGAGGCGCGAACAACAGGCCCAGGTCCTCAAGATCGGCCATCACGTTGCGGATGGTGGCCGGCGAGAGCTGCTCCTGCAGGCGACGGGAGATCGTGCGCGAACCGACAGGCACACCCGACGCCATGTAGGAGTCGACGATGTGCTTGAAGACCTCTCGGGAACGAGCGTTGAGCTGGACGATCATGCGGTGGGACTACAAGCGATGCTGTCGTGAACCATGCTCTATGTATGGACCCGGCCCCGCCGTATCAATGGCCGGATGACACACACAGGGCACGAACATGACGACACCCCTTCCAGCGAACGGCCACCATCGCACCGGGCACCGGCAAATGCCGGTCACCCGACGCCTGTCACGATCGCGGAAAAGACTCAGCCCGCAACGCCGGCCTCAGTAGTCACGACCGCCACGGCCACCGCCGTAGCCGCCGCCACCGCCGAAACCACCGCCGCCAAAGCCGCCACCGCCGAAGCGTGGACCACCCGGGCCACGGCGAGGACGACCGCCACCACCGCCCGGACCACCAGGACCGCGACGCTCTTCGGCAACACGAACTGCCAGAGCCCGACCACCGACATCATGCCCATTGAGGGCCTCGATGGCCTGGGATGCCTCTTCGGCACTGCCCATTTCGATGAAACCGAAACCACGGGACCGACCGGTATCCCGATCCGTGGCGATCTTGGCGGATACGACCGATCCATGTTGACTGAACAGATCGGTCAGTTCCTCCACCGTGGCGGAGAACGGAAAGTTGGCGACAAAAATCTTGTTGCTCATAGAGCAGCTCCAGCAGACGACAAGGTGCACGACCCGCCCTCCAAGAGCCCACGACTGCCGCCGTCATTTCAATATACCACCGTCTCCAGCCGTTCCCGCGCCATGCGCCTGTCATCGCCGCTGACCTCGTACCCGCGCCGGGTACCGTTCGTGGCTTTCGACTTCGAGATGATTGCATGAAAAAACGTGCGACGATGACCTTGAGCTATGGACGACTACATCAGTATAAGGCCATCTTTGTCGCTAGGCGAGAAGAAATGCGCGTTCATTTTTCATTCACGCGTTAAAACCGTCAGTAGAGAGAATATTTCCGATGGTGGTTATCCGACTTCTTCATGTTCAATTCGCCATGTTTCCTCGTGAGCATGCTCTGACCATTCGCGCATTGGCTTAAGATTGACGATTTTATCAGCATAAACTGCGCCAAGTGGACCCAATTCGAGGGCGTATGTGCGAAAGCGCATGACCACCGGCGCAAACATCGCATCCAGTGCGCAGAAGTTCCCCAACAGCATCGGTCCCTTCGATTTTTCCATGCAGTCTTCGAAAATACCGCGCACCCGCTCGATATCGCGTGCTGCTGCGGCACCGGGCTCGATCCTGCGTCCGCCTGCGCGGATGTTCATGGGGAATTCCTCACGCAACCCCATGAAGCCCGAATGCATTTCGGCCGCAAGCGAGCGCGCGCGGGCACGGTCGCGGCGATCGGCCGGCCATGCGGATGGGTGGGATTCGGCAAGGTATTCCATGATCGCCAGCGAGTCCCAGACATGCAGGTCGCCGTCGATGAGCACGGGCACCCGGCCCGCGGGAGTGTATCGGGCAATGGTCTTTCGGGTATCCGCCTGATCGAGGGGAATGACGATCTCCTCGAAATCGATGTCCAGCATCCGCATGAGCAGCCATGGCCGCAATGACCATGACGAATAGTTGCGGTTGCCCAGAACGAGCGTCAAACGACTCATGGTATTTCTCCACTTGGAAGTATTCCCGAATTGTCGATAGTCGGAAACGCTGAATTTTCATGCCTGCGGCAAGCAGACCTGATCGTGTCGGGCTGCCCGGAGACCATTGTCACCATCCGGGTGACCAGTCCAGCCGTCCGCACGGCACAATATCGGCCAGATAGATACAGATAGGGAAATATACAATATATAGGTATATTTACTTATTTTTACAAGAATGCCAAGATGCTTCATTGGCGCTGGCACACGACAGCGCCGCAATCGGGTAAAAGCCGCGTGACGACGGCTTTCGCCCATCCCTTCCGGCAGGACGAGAACAGGGCAGCGCAGACATGGCTACATCGAACCGCGCCATCACCGGGCTCGACCATGTGCTGGTCGGCGTCCGCGACCTCGACGCGGCGCGCAGCGGCTTTGCCCGTCTGGGCTTCAACTCCTCACCCAAAGGCAAACATATCGGCTGGGGGACAGCCAACTACTGCATCATGCTGGACGATGATTATATCGAGCTTCTGGGCATCGTCGATGCGGAGAAATTCACCAACGGCCTGGACCGCTTCCTGGAGAAGCGGCAGGGCATGATGGGACTGGCACTGGGCTCCGGCGATCCTCACATCACCCGCGATGTGTGGCGGGAGGCGGGACTTGCCAGCGCGGAATTCCGCCCGCTCCGACGGCTGCTCGAAAGTCCCGACGGCGATATCGACGTGGCCTTCGAGAATGTCATGCTGGACCGGGCCGATTGCGCCGGCGTGCCCCTCTTCGCATGTCATCACCTTACCCCGGAATTGCTGCGCCGCCCGGGATGGACCAGCCATCCCAACGGGGCCCGCAGGTTGAGAAGCGTCACGGTTCTGGTTCCCGGCGTCGAACAGGTGGCCGATACCTTTACCCGCCTGCTCGGCAGATCGGCCCTCACCCGCACCGATGACGTCGTCACCGCCCATGCCGGCACCACCACCATCCTGCTCACCTCGCCCGGCGACGCCGCCCTGCTCCATCCGGCCTTCGACTGGCCCGACGAGGTGGATGAACCGATTCTGGCAGTGCTCGAAATCGAAACCGGCAATTCCGCGAAAGCGCGCCGGTTTCTCGATGTGCAGGGCGTACCTTATGGCGTCGAAACCGATGGCGGCCTGACCGTACAGCCCGATGAGGCCTTCGGTGTGGCCCTCGAATTCACGCCGGGCGAGACACTTCGATGAGGTTGCCGTCGGGATCGCGAAAGTAGATCGAGAGAATCGGCCCGACAGCACCGGTACGCGTGACCGGGCCGTCGATCACACGATGCCCCACCCCCTCCATGCGCCGGGAAACATCCTCAAGCGGCTCGTCACAAAGAAAGCACAGATCGGCCGAACCAGGGGTCGGCCGTTCGGCCTTCGGCTCGAATGTCCGCTCCACATGATGAAGGTTGATCTTCTGGGTCCCGAAGGCGAGCGCATGGCGATTGTCGCCGAACGTGGTCCAGATCATGCCGAGGCCGTCACAGTAGAAGGCCCTCGTCGCCGCCTCGTCACGGACGGTGAGCACGAGATGATCGAGCGAGATGACCGGCATCGGCGGCCTATCGCCGAACCTGCCGAAGGAGGCCGGCAAGTGCTGCCGGCTCGGGTCCGCCCGTGGCCCAGTCGAGCAGCTCGACCGTGTGCACTATGGGAAGCGACGTCCCCCCGGCGATCTGGGCCATGCAGCCGATGTTGCCCGCAGCGATGATGTCCGCGCCGGTACGCCCGATATTGGCGACCTTGCGATCCCTGAGCTGGCGGGCGATATCGGGCTGGGTAATGTTGTAGGTTCCCGCCGATCCGCAGCACAGGTGGCCTTCCGGCACGTCCCTGACGGTGAAACCCGCACGGGTGAGCAGGTCCTTTGGCAGTATCGTGATCTTCTGGCCATGTTGCATCGAGCAGGCCGAATGGTAGGCGACGGCAAGATCGCGACCATGGACCGGCGGGCGAAGTTCGACACGGGCCATCAGTTCGGTGATGTCACATGTCAACGCCGCGATCCTTGCCGCCTTTTCGCCATAGGCCGGATCCTTGCGCAGCATGTGGCCATAGTCCTTGACCGTGGTACCGCAGCCCGAGGCATTGATGACCACCGCATCGAGACCGCCCTCGTCGAGCACGCGGGTCCAGGCATCGACATTGGCACGAGCGGCGACCAGGGCCTGTTCCTCCTGCCCCATATGGTGGGTCAGTGCGCCGCAGCAGCCCATGCCGTCGGCAATCACCACCTCGACACCGTGGCGGGTCAGCAGGCGGATCGTCGCCTCGTTGATCTCCGGTGCCAGCACCTGCTGGGCACAACCGCTGAGCAGCGCCACCCGCATGCGACGGCCGCCCACGGCCGCATGCGTTCCGGGCAGATCGACAGGACTGGGCGGCCGGGGCCCGCTGCGGGGAGCGAGCGCGAGCATCGCTCCCCACGAACCCGGCAGGAAGCGGGCGAACGGCCGGAGGATGGCGGCACCGATCAGCGACAGGCGGAACAGTCCCGGGTTCGGCAGCACGCGCGCCAGGATACGGCGCAGCAGGCGCTGTTCGAGCGGCCGTTCATAGGTCTCCTCGACATGCTTTCGCGCATGGTCGACCAGATGCATGTAGTGCACACCCGATGGGCAGGTCGTCATGCAGGAAAGACAGGACAGGCACCGGTCGATATGCTTGACTACTTCTTCGGTCGCCGGCCGGTCTTCCTCCAGCATCTGCTTCATCAGGTAGATGCGGCCGCGGGGACTGTCGAGTTCGTCGCCGAGCAGGACATAGGTCGGACAGGTGGCCGTGCAGAAACCGCAATGGACACAGCTGCGCAGTATGGCATTGGCCTCGCCGATGTCGGGATCGCGAAGCTGCGCTTCGGTAAAGAATGTCTGCATGGGTCAAATCCCCTCGTACATCCGGCCAGCATTGAGGACATGTCTCGGATCGAAGCTGTTCTTCACGCGCTGACTGAGCCGGTGCAGGGCATCGGGTTGCGGCTGGAACGGCGGGATGCGCAGGCGAAGATCCCCGCTGCCACGCACCAGCATCGCATGCCCGCCTGCGGCGATTGCCCGTTGGCGCACCACGCCGTCCTCATCGCCCGCCAGCCAGATCACCCCGCCTGAACCGTCGAAGATGCGGGCACCCGTCGATCCGGCGGCGTCCAGAGCCGCCGTCGGTGCCACCGACACCCGCCATAGCGGTCCGTCCGTCGGAAGCAGGCGGACATCGCGAATTTCCTTCCAGATTGCCGACCCGCTCGCATGGTCGAGCAGACCGAATTCGACAATGTTGCCGGCAAGCAGTTTTTTCAACTCGTCGACGCGATAATCGACCGATGGCGATGGTCCCTCAACGCGGACAAGAGCGAGAGACTGGCCGGCCGCCGCCACCTCGCCGACGGCCGATCGCGCTGCGGCGGAGGCCGGCAGCATCGCGGCACCGGACACGTCGAAGGGTGAGCCCATGGCTGCCCGAAGACATTGCAGCAACACTGTCTCATCATTGCCACATAACACCAACGTACCCGAGGTTTCGGCTGCCGGCAGAACCTTGAAGGTCACATGGCTCATCACAGCAAGCGTGCCCATCGAACCGCTGAGCAACTTGCACAGATCGTAGCCCGTCACGTTCTTCACCACCCGGCCGCCGGTCTTGATGATCTGGCCATGCCCCGTGACGAGTTGCAGGCCGAGCAGGTGATCGCGGGCGGCACCGGAGCGGATCCGTCCCGGCCCGGAAAGATTGGCGGCGAAAACCCCGCCGATGGTCTGGCACCCCGCCGGACCGCCCAGAATGAGGCCGTAGTCGGCCGGTTCGAAGGCGAGGACCTGCCCCTTTTCGGCCAATGCAGCCTCGATGTCGGCGAGCGGCGTCCCGGCACCGGCCGACATCACCAGCTCGTCGGGCTCGTACATGTCGATACCGGCAAGGCCGCTCGTATCCAGGCAACCTGCCGCCTCCGTCGGACGTCCCAGACCGGCCTTGCTGCCATGCCCGCGAACGTCCAGCGACATTCCTTCGGCGACCGCATGGGCCACCACCTGCTGCAACTGCCCGATGTTTGCGGGCCTGAAGCGATGGCTCGAAGTCAAAGCCCCTCCTCCCCCTGTTTACATACGATCTTGTCCGAAGCGATCGTCTGCCCGACACTCCATAGCAAGCTTTTGCCAGAACCGACATCGAGGAGCAGCCATGAATGACCGGTCGAAGGGGCTGCTCTACGGATTTGCCGGTGTCGCGATCTACAGCCTGTCTCTGCCAGGCACCCGCCTGGCGGTGATCGACCTGCCGCCGGTCTTCGTTACCGGCGTGCGGCTGGCGGGATCCGGGCTGATATCGCTCGCCTATCTGGCCGCCGTCCGCGCATCCCTCCCGCGACGTGCCGAGTTCACGCGGCTGATGATCGTCGTCCTCGGCGTGGTCTTCGGCTTCCCCTTGTTCTCGGCGTTCGCCATGCTCACCGTCGACTCCTCGCATGGTGGCGTGGTGCTCGCGCTGATGCCGTTCATGACCGCGATCGCCGCCATCCCGCTGGGAGGGGAACGACCGGGCTGGCCCTTCTTCCTCTTCGCCGCACTGGGGACCGCAACGGTGTTCGCCTATGTTCTCGAACACAGTTCGGGAACAGTGACAGTCGGAGATTTCTACCTGGTCATTGCGGCCGCCTGCGCCGGAATCGGTCACGCTGCCGGCGGAGCGCTCGCCCGCAGGCGGGCGGGGCTGGAGGTGATCGCCTGGGCGCTGGTCCTCGCCCTGCCGATAACATTGCCACTGGTCGTTTTCGGCGCACCCGGGAACTTCGCCTTCGTGCGAGCTCCCTCCTGGGCCGGCCTCCTGTACATCACCATCTTTGCTCAATTCGTCGGCTTTTTCTTCTTCTACAGAGGTATGGCACTGGGCGGCATTGCCGAGGTCGGGCAAGTCCAGCTGTTGCAGGTCTACATGACGATCGCCGCAGGAGCGGTTTTCCTGCATGAGCCACTCGATGCCGGATTGCTGACAGCCGCAGCGCTCACCATCCTCTTCGTCTGGCTCGGACGGCGGTCGCAGCGCCGCTGAGGCAACATGCCCGATCCCGCCCGGTCAGAACCGTTCGAGCTCGGGAAACGGTATCTCGCCCTTGTGGACGTGCATGCGGCCGAGTTCGGCACAGCGATGCAACCGCGGAAACATCTTTCCCGGGTTGAGGATCTGTGACGGATCGAAAGCGCATTTCACGCGCGCCTGCTGGTCAAGATCGTCCTCGGTGAACATTTCGGGCATCAGGTCGCGCTTTTCCACACCAACGCCATGTTCTCCGGTAAGCACACCTCCCACTTCGACACACAGCTTCAGAATGTCGGCACCGAACGCCTCGGCCTTGTCCAGCTCGCCGGGTATGTTTGCATCGAAGAGTATCAACGGGTGGAGATTTCCGTCACCGGCATGAAACACATTGGCCACCCGCAATCCGTACTTTGCGCCCATCTGCTGCATACGCCGCAACACATGGGCAAGCTGGCTTCGCGGGATGGTCCCGTCCATGCAGATGTAGTCAGGCGAGATCCTTCCCACCGCAGGGAAAGCGTTCTTCCGTCCCGCCCAGAAACCGAGACGCTCCTCCTCGCTCTGCGACACTTTGAGATAGGTGGCACCAAGATCCGTTGCGATCGCGGTGACCGTCCCGATCAGGTGATCGACTTCAGCCTGGGGTCCATCCAGCTCGCAGATCAGCAACGCCTGGGCATCGCGCGGATAGCCGACATGGCAGAAGTCTTCGGCTGCATTGATTGCCGGATGGTCCATCATCTCCAGACCGCCGGGAATGATCCCTCTGGCGATGATCGCCGCAACGCAATCGCCCCCCGCCTCGACACTGGGGAAACCCATGAGAACGGCGCGCAGGGTCTGCGGCTTGTGCAGGATCCGCACCGTCACCTCGGTCACCACCCCGAGAAGACCTTCGGAGCCTGTCATCAGGCCCATGAGGTCATATCCCTCCGAATCGAGATGCTTGCCGCCCAGGCGAATGATGTCGCCATTGGGCAGCACCATCTCCAGCCCCAGCACATTGTTCGTCGTCAGGCCGTATTTGAGGCAGTGCACCCCGCCCGAATTCTCGCCGATATTCCCGCCGATGGTGCAGGCAATCTGCGACGAGGGATCCGGCGCATAGTAGAACCCGGCATGTTCCACCGCCCGGGTGATGCCGAGATTGGTGACGCCGGGCTGGGTCACCACGCAGCGATTTTCGAAATCGATCTCCAGGATGCGGTTGAACTTGCCCATCGCCAGCACGATACCGTCGGTGACCGGCAGCGCTCCGCCGGAAAGCGAGGTCCCGGCTCCGCGCGGCACGACCTTGACGCCCTCGCGATCGCACAAGCGGAGCACCTGCGAAACCTGCTCGACGGTGGCGGGCAGCACCACCGCCAGCGGAATCTGGCGATAGGCCGACAGCGCATCGCATTCATAAGCGCGCAGTTCCTCACGTGTCGAAATGACCCCTTCGCCGGGAACAATCTCGCGCAGGGCCGCTACAATCCTGTCCCTGTCGGCGAGGATCGCCCGATCCGGTTCGGGCATCGCGATGCCACTCATCCTGCTTCTCCCCTTCCCGCGTTACCGTGCCGGCCCAGATCCCGCACCATGAGCACGGCCGGGATGTCGCTGTCGTCTTCGGGTCCGCTACATGTCGTCCGCCCGGCCTCGACAAAACCATGCCGTTGATAGAATGCAATAGCGGACGATCCCTGAATGTCGACTTCCAGGGAAAGCCGGAGAACCGAATGATCGAGCCGGTCGATGATTTCCTCCAGCAACGTCGTTCCGATACCCTGCCGATGCCTGTCGGGGTCGACATAGAGCCGCTGCAACCGGACTCCCGTCGCTCCGGCCGTCTGTGCAAAGGCATGTCCGACCACCCGTCCATCGATTTCCGCCAGAAGGAAGACCGCACTCTCATCGCCGATATCGGCCAGCAACCTTTCATCATTGTGCCAGCGCCGGATGATGGCCTCGACCTTCCGCGCACCGTGCCGGGGTATGTAGGTCATTCTCCATGTCCGCAGCAGCAGGTCCCGGACAGCCGCCAGATCCGCCGTGGAAGCCGTGCGGATCGCCGGCGCATCAGTCATCGCCGGTATCCTCGATGAGGATCGCGCGGAAATCGTTGACGTTGGTGAGCGTCGGGCCCGTGACAAGCTGATCGCCGAGCGCTTCGAAGAAGCCATGGCCATCATTGTTCGCCAGTGCCGTCCTGGCATTGATCCCCAGTCCTTCGGCCCGCCCCAGCGTATCCGGGCCGATGACGGCACCGGCCACATCGGCCGCACCGTCGATTCCATCGGTATCGGCGGCAAGGGCATGGACTCCGGGAACCCCGTCCAGCTCGATGGCCAACGCATTGAGAAATTCGACATTGCGTCCGCCACGTCCCGTTCCCCGCACCGTCACCGTACATTCACCGCCCGACAGCAGCACGCAGGGTGCCGCAAACGGCTGGCCGCGCTTTCGGACCTGCTTGACGATGCCTGCCATGACCTTGGCCACGTCACGCGCCTCGCCCTCGATGGAATCGCCCAGAATATGGGTGCTGTAGCCATTGGCCCCGGCAACGGCCGCAGCGGCTTCCAGCGATGCCTGAGGTGTCGCAATCATCCTGTTGTCGACAAGCGAAAATACCTCGTCACCGGGTTTCGGCGTTTCGCAATCGTCATTCTCAAGATGGGCCCGGAGATGCGGTGCGATCGCAATGCCGTACCTGTCGAGGATGGCCAGCGCCTCATGCCGGGTGGTCGGGTCGGGAACCGTCGGTCCCGAGGCGATCACCGCCGGATCGTCGCCCGGCACGTCGGAAATCATCAGGGTCACGAGCCGGGCCGGTGCGATCGCCGCCGCGAGCTTCCCGCCCTTGATCGCCGAGAGGTGTTTGCGAACGCAGTTCATCTCGCCGATATTGGCCCCCGAGCGCAGCAATGCGCGGTTCACCTCCTGCTTGTCGGCAAGGGTGAGGCCCGGTGCCGGAAGGGCCGAGAGTGACGAGCCTCCACCGGAGATCAGTGCAATCACCAGATCGTCCGGGCCGAGGTCGCTCACCAGCCGCATCATCCGTTCGGCAGCAGCCCGGCCGGCTTCATCCGGAACCGGATGGGCGGCCTCGACGATCTCGATGCGGTCACAGGCCACGGCATGATCGTAGCGGGTGATCACCAGCCCTTCGAGCGGCCCGTCCCAGGCCTGTTCAAGGGCTCGCGCCATCGCCGCACTCGCCTTTCCCATGCCAATCACCAGAACCCTTCCTGCGGGACGAGCGGGCAGGTTCGCCGCCACCACCTTCGACGGCAGGGCCGCATCAATGGCGGCATCGAGCATGGCCTTGAGCAAGGAGCCGGGCAGCATCAGCATGTTCCTCCCTGAACGCGATGGAGCGGCCGCCGCCGCGGTCGTTCCCGACGCGTCACCCCACCGCAATGTCGTCCCATGATTCCAGCCGGCCCCTCATTTGACAACCGCATCGGACCGTGCGGTGTCGACGGTCGGTCGCCCCCGGAATGTCGCGGCGATGGCGTCAGGCACCGAGCGCGAGATGGCTGCCCGGTGGAACACCTCCCAGTTCGCGGGTAATCTCCATCGCGACGGATGACACGAGACGCCCCAGAGCCGGGAAATTCGTGTCGAGGATACGGGCGGACGGACCGGATACCGAAACGGCGGCCAGTGGCCGTCCATGCTCGTCGAAGATTGGCGATGCGACGCATCGCAGGCCGACGGCGTGCTCGTCATCGTCGATGGAAAAGCCCCGCTCACGGATTTCCGCCAGATCCCGGCACAAGAGGGTCCGGTCGGTGATCGTGCGATTGGTGAAGCGCGGCAGTCCGTGCTTTTCGACGATGCTATCGAGTTCCTCGGGATCGAGATAGGCGAGGATGGCCTTGCCCGAACCCGAACAGTGCATCTTCACCCGTCCGCCGGGCCGCGAGATCGCCCGCATCAGCTGGCGGCTTTCCACCTGGCCGAGACAGACGGCTTCACCCCCCTCATGGACGTAGAGATTGGCCGTCTCGCCACTCTCCTCCATCAGCCGGCGTATGAAGCGGCGAGAGAGCCGGGCGATATCGCGGCTGCGCAGGAAGGCATTGCCGCTGATAAAGGCCTGCACCCCCACCTGCCAGAAATGATCCCCCGCCTCGAAGCGCACGAAGCGTTCGCTTTCCAGCGTGGTGAGAAGACGATGCGCCGTTGACGGTGGCAGCTTGACTGCCTGCGCCAGTTCGGTGAGTGTCATCCCCTCGGCATGGGTGGCCAGGGCATTCAGCAGGCTGAGTGCGCGCTTGAGCGACTGCACCTGACCACTGCTTCCCGATTTCTTGCCTGGCACGGCATCCTCGACGGCCTTGACCAACGCTCCTGAATCCTTCCCCAAAGGTCCGGGCCCGAACCATCACCGCACCGATCTTGCGACAACTGCACGCCGGTCCCGCCAAGCCACACGACGCGACTATATCGCGGCAATCGGGTGGATGACACAAGATGCACTGTAGTGGATTCCACGGACGCGAGAGATACCGGATCACTCCTGCGTGACCGGCATCGCGCCTGACAGGATGTCCGGCGGACGCACGATACATCGCAACGGACCAGATCAACGAACCGGGATCATCGCCCCTCGGAAATGGTCCCCCTTTCGACATCCCACCGCCACATCACTTCTTCCTGGCGATTTTCGCTTGCCGACGCTCCACGGCCATTTCCGAGTTGGCCAGCAAGCGGGCAGCCATCTTTTTGCCGCGAAGTGCTGCATGGTTGCTGCCCGTAAGCTGGGCGACGGCAATGGCCCCCTCATGCAGAAGGTTGATCTCCTCCGCAATCACGCTGGGCCGGGCATAGCGTCCGAAACGGGCGAGGTCCTCGAAATACGCCACCATCTGGCTCTTGTGCCGCACGGCCTCAAGGTAGATGGGATTGTCCCGGTCGCGGATATTTCCCATGATATTGATGAACGGGCATCCGAAGAAATGCAGGTCATCAAACCATTCAATCAGATGATCGAAAGTTGCCAGAAGCTTCTCTTCATTGGGACATGGGGTTTCATCGACCTGGGCCCGCATCGCACGGCGAAAGGCGGTGTCCTCTTCGCGCAGGATCCAGATGTAGAAGTCTTCGGGCGCTGAAAACCGGGGCAGGATCGTATCCGGGTCGATGCCGGCCTCATTGCAGACATCTTCGATTCCGACGTCGGTCAGGCAAGCGCGCAGCAGGACACTGTTGAGGGCCTCCAGCAGCCGCTGGTGAACTGTGACCGCGTTGATCGGACCCAGAGTTGCGTGCGAAGCGTATGCGGTACTCATCACGACACCATCTCCCCAGTTCGTATCGAGCAACCTTACGCCATTCCGCTTCCTGCCACGAGAAGGAAATGAGCCGCCCTTCTCATCGCGACAACCGGATGGGCGACATTACCCGCAGGGAGCAATCAACCTCACCCGCAACACGAGAAAGCCGCCGCATGGAATGCGCCGGCTCGCTCGCAAGATCTCCGGTCGCAGCGATCAGGCCACGACGATCCGTACCTCAGCCCTGACGAGCCTTGAAACGCGGATCCTTCTTGTTGATGATGTAGACACGCCCCTTGCGACGCACCATCCGGCAATCCTTGTGGCGCAGCTTGGCGGTCTTGAGCGAGTTGCGGACCTTCATGCTCTCTCTTCCAAACAGGTGGCTCCGTCGCCTATTTCTTGCGACGGAAGCTCTGGAAACGACGATTGAACTTTTCGACCTGCCCACGCTCGCGAATCTGCATCGCACCACCTGTCCAGGCGGGATGCGACTTCGGATCGACGTCGAGCGTGAGGGTGTCTCCCTCGCTGCCCATCGTGGAACGGGTCTTGAATGTCGTACCGTCGGTCATCACCACATTGATCTCGTGGTAATCCGGGTGGATGTCCTTTTTCACGAAACTTTCCTCCTCGTGAGGTGGGCGGTATATAGCGGCGCATAAGCGAAAGCTCAAGGGCGCAAACGACCCTTGGCGGGATTGACTTTTCCGCTTGTCGTTCTCCATGGTTTCGAGCCGGTCACCCTGCCGACTTTCGACGCCGGGTCAGTCCTTGGCAACCATCGGCAAGAAGGAGGAAGCGACCATGGAAGGAGCGGGGCGACAGCTGGGCCGGAACGGCGATGATCGCGGCGGCAGCAGGAACATCCGCCAGCTCCGGGAGCTGGCGCGTTACCTGCGACCCTATTCCGGTCGCGTCGTGCTGACATTGGTGGCGCTGGTGTTCGCCGCAGGGGCAGTGCTGTCGCTGGGCATCGGCCTGCGCTACCTGGTGGATGGCGGCATCGCCGCAGGCCACAGCGAGGCGCTGGCCCATGCTCTCGAAGCCGTCCTCATCGTCATTGCGGTTCTGGCAGTCGCCACCTTTACCCGCTCCTATCTGGTGAGCTGGCTCGGCGAACGGGTTGTCGCCGACATGCGCCGTGACGTCTATCGCCACATCATCCGGATGCCGCCGGGCTTTTTCGAGGTGACCCGGACGGGCGAGGTCCTCTCCCGGATCACCACCGACACCACGGTCATCCAGACCGTCATCGGCGCCAGCGTCACGCAGGCGCTGCGCAACGTCCTGCTGGTCGTCGGCGGCGTGACCCTGCTCGTCTGGTCCAACCCCAAGCTCTCCGGCATCGTGTTGCTGGCGGTGCCACTCGTCGTGGTGCCGATCGTCCTGTTCGGCCGGCAGGTCAGGGCCTTGTCGCGTGTTTCACAGGACAAGATCGCCGAAGTCAGCAGCCAGGCCGAGGAAACGATCAACGCCGTGCGTACGGTGCAGGCCTTCGCGCAGGAAGAGCGGGAGACCACCACCTTCGAACGCTCCAGCGAGGACGCGTTCCGGGCAGCGGCGGCCCGTGCATGGGCCCGGGCCATGATGGCTGCCATCGTCATCACCCTTGTCTTCGGTGCCGTCGTCGGTGTCTTGTGGATCGGCGGACTCGATGTCCTTGCCGGGCGCATTTCGGCCGGACAGCTGTCATCCTTCGTTTTCTATGCAACCATCGTGGCCAGCGCCTTCGGCGGGTTGAGCGACATCTTCGGCGATCTTCAGCGTGCGGCCGGTGCCACCGAGCGCCTGTTCGAGCTGCTTCAGGCGCAGTCCGCAATCAGGGCTCCGGCCGACCCCGTGCGGGTACCGGACCGGCCCAAGGGCACCGTGCGCATCGAGAATGTCGACTTCGCCTATCCTTCCCATCCCGATCGCGCCATTCTCGAAAACATCGATCTGGCCATCGAGCCGGGAGAGACAGTGGCACTGGTGGGCCCGTCCGGTGCGGGCAAGACCAGCATCTTCCAGCTTCTGATGCGTTTCTACGATCCGCAAAGGGGACGCATCCTGTTCGACGGAATTCCCGTCGAACACTTCGACCCGAGCGCCTATCGAAGCCGCATAGGGCTCGTACCACAGGAACCCGTCATATTTTCCGCCAACGCCCTGGACAATATTCGCTACGGACGCCCGCAGGCCAGCGATGCCGAAGTCAGGGATGCGGCGCGAGCTGCGGCGGCCCTCGATTTCCTCGAAGCGCTTCCCGACGGCCTGGACAGCTTCCTCGGCGAGAAGGGCGTGCGCCTTTCCGGCGGGCAGCGTCAGCGTATTGCCATCGCCCGGGCCCTCCTGCGCGATCCCGCCCTCTTGCTGCTCGACGAGGCGACCAGCGCTCTCGATGCCGAGAACGAGCGCCAGGTGCAGGATGCCCTCGAAAGGCTCATGGCCGGCCGCACCAGCATCATCATCGCGCATCGGCTGGCGACAGTACAACGGGCGGACCGGATCATCGTCATGGACCAAGGGCGCATCGTCGAGACCGGCCGGCACAGCGAGCTCGAAGCCCGTGGCGGTCTCTACGCCCGGCTGGCACGCCTCCAGTTCCGCGACATCCGGGCTGCCTGAAGACATTGCCGTTCAGGCAGGGATACCCGAACGGCAAACTCCTTCACTCTCCAGACAGCAGCATGCGGCGATCTCAGCGCGCGGTAAGCCTGATCTCGATACGCCTGTTCTTCGCACGGGCTTCCGCGCTGTTTCCGGCAGCAATCGGCTGGGTATCCGCGAAGCCGGCGGCAATAATGCGATCAGCCGGAATTCCCCAGTCGATGAGATAGCGCACCACCGATGCCGCCCTGGCAGCCGACAACTCCCAGTTCGAGCGATAACGGCCACGACCACTCAGCGGCTGGTTGTCGGTATGGCCATCGACACGGATCGCCCATGGAAGATCCTGGGGCAGTTGGTCGGCGATCTTCTTGAGTTCAGGCGCTATCCTGTTGAGTTCGGCACGTCCCGCGTCGCTCAGATCAGCCTGCCCGGACGCGAAAAGAACGCTCGAATCCAGCGCGAGCTTGCCGCCCGCCGCAAGATTGACATCATCCGAACCGGAAATGTTCCCGAGTATCTCCGTGAGCACGGCCCCGTCACGGGCTACCGCCGCATCGGCAGAAGCCTCGGCACCCTCGACCGGAGCCTGGCTTTGCGCCAGTTGCGACTGGATGCGTTCAACGGTAGCTTCCTGATCCTCAAGGGTCGCAATCTGGGCACGAGCTTCCTCAAGTGAAGCGTTCGCCTCATCGAGTTGACCCCGGGTCGCTTCGGCTGCCGACATGGAATTGGCAAGTTCACCCTGCAGGCGGCTGACTTCGGCCGTCGCCTCATCCCTGGCCAGGGCCTGTTGGGCGATTACGGACTGGGCCTGCGACAGGCGTTCCTCCAGATCGGCCACCTTCTGTGCAGCGCCTTCCAATTCACTGACGCGCTGGCTTGCCTGCTCGTCATTCGCCCTGGCATCGGCCAACGCCAAGCGGGCCTCGGCGAGCTCGCTTTCGGCCGACTGCCTTGCGGCTTCCGCAGCTGCGGCAGCTTTGCTCCCCGCCTCGTCCACAGCCTTTTCAAGCTCGCTGACACGTCCCTGCGCCTGCTCGAGCTCAGCCTGCAACGCAGCGGTCTTGTCCTGCTGCTCCGCTTCGAGGCCGGCGATCTGCTTCTTCAAATCGGCAACGGAAGCGGCCGCTTCCTCCCCCTGCGCGCGCAATTCGTCCGCGACCGCTTGGCTTTGCGCAAGCTCTTCCGCTCTGGTGGCGAGTTGCGCAGTCAGTTCATCGACCCTGCCGCGCAGTTGATCGTCATCGGCAAGCTTGCTCCGGGCTTCCTCCAGCTTGCCATTGAGGACGTCTACCTGCTCCCGGAATTCGTCAGTCTGGGAACTTTGCTGCGCGAGACTGTTCCCGGCAGCCTGAACATCCTCGCGCAACCGGACATTGGCCTGTTCCGCCTCGACGAGCTGCTGTTTCAGGCCATCGACAGTGGCCGCCGCCTCGCCCGCCTCCTGCTCCGCGCCCTGCATGCGTCCTTCCAGCGCGGCCACCTTGGAGCCGGCCAGCGCCAGCGCATTCGTAAGCTTCTCGACAATCCCCCTGGCCTCGGTCCTGTCGGCTGCACTCACCTCGCTCGCCTTGGCCAGTTGCCCTTCCAGCTTCGCGACCTTTGTCACCGAAAGAGCCAGGTCATCGGTGAGCCTTTCCACGTCGGCGCGTGCCGCGGTCAGCTCGTCACCGGCACCAGCTTCCACCACCGCTGCGGACTCATGGGCCCTGGCCAGTTCCTGCTCCAGCGCGGCCACCCTGGAACCGGCCACGGAAAGCTGCGAGATCAGGTTCGCGATCCGGTTCTGCGCCTCGCTGCCTTCGGCCTCCATGCCGGCCTTCAACGCTGTCACCTGCTCCTCCAGCTGATCGCGCTGCGCGGTCAGATCCTGAAGAGCGGCCTGAGCCTCGGACGCGGCGGCGACCTGTTCGCCGATCCGGGCTTCAGCATCACCCTGGACCTGTTCGAGCTCCCTTGCGCGGGCGTCGGCCGCCGCGACGCGGGAACCGGCCACGGCCAGTTCGGAGGTCAAACGCTGGATGGTTGCATTCGCGTCATCTACGGCAGCAGTGCTGGCTTCCGTACGCTTGTTGATCTCTTCCTGGCTCAAACCGTAGTCACGCTGAAGTTCCTCAAGCTGTGACCTGGCCTGTTCGAGTTCGCCCGTGCGCGCTTCGACTTCGGTCCGGGCACTCTGGAGCGTCTCCCGGAGCTCCCGCAGCTCAAGATCGGCGGATGCCTGCTTCGATCCGGCAAGTGCCAGCGCCGAGGTCAGCTTCCCGATGGTCGCCTGGGCTTCACCTTGATCCGAAACCGTCTGCCGGACTTCGCCTTCGAGCTCACCGTTGCGGGTATTGGCCTGGTCAAGCGCATTGCCGAGCAGCGCCACCGCTGCATTTTTCTCCTCTTCGCGCGCAACCACCTGCCTTTCCAGCTCATCGGAACGCGCCGTCGCCTTTTCGAGCGCGTCACCGAGAAGCTGGACCGCGGCATCCTTCTCCTGTTCGCGGGCAGCAACCTGCTCCGTCAACCCGGCAATGCGCTGTTCGGCATCGCTGCGCAGGCGATCGAGCGCCTGCGCAGCCTCGTCGCGCGCCGCGGCGGTCCCTTCCAGCTGGGCCTGCGCTTCATCCCGCGCCGCCGCCAGACTTTCGATCCTGCCCTGAAGATCGGCACGTGTCCTTTCGGCTTCGCCGCGAAGCGCATCGGCATCGGCGCTGGCCGCCTCCTGCGCCGATTGCGCCTGTGCCAGCGCTTCATCGCGAGCCCGGGCCAGATCGGCGATCTGACTTTCGAAACTGGCGCGGGCCTCGTCGAACGACGCCTGCGATCCACGCAACTGGTGGAGTTCGTTGCTGACCTGGGTGAACGCGCCGAGCTTGTCCCGCATGGAGCCATCGCCGGTCGCATCTGCCGGCACCTGCAAGGTCATCAGCGCATCGTCCAGACCGGTCTCGACGGTTTCCACCCGATTGTAGGCATACCAGGAAAGCCCCAGTGCCGCGGCAACCGGAGCCAGCGTCACAAGCGCCGTACGCTTGCGGTTCTTGGATTCCCATTGCCGCAGATGATGTTCCAGTTCGCTCACTCTGTTCGCCATCGTTTCCAGCCTAGCCCACGCTCTTGTCGGAAGAATACAATCTATGAAGAAGACCGCCGAACTGATCCTTTTCTTGCGTTGTAGGCGATCGCCCCCGGGTGAGTTCATGCCATTCGTCGGAAAGGATCTGCAGACCCTCCATCCGCTCGTCGCGTTCCAGCGCCTCACGGTAAGGAAAGATCGCGACAAAGAAGGTCATGATCCCGGTGATCAGGCCGACCATCCACGGCAAGGTACCGTTCCAGCCCATGACGATGAAGGCCACGCCTGCCAGCAGGAGCAGGATCCCGTAGGCGACCATGCCACGCCCGTTGCGGCGATGGACGGCGATCAGCCTGTCGAACGGCGGTGAATCGTCCCTTGCGCCCGACGGTGTCGCCAATCTCGAATCGGAGTTCATTCCCCGGCTGTCAACATTCGCCACCCTTCATTCCCCGTCTCAGCGTGCCAGTCCCGGATGCCCTCGGCGAACAGCCGGAACATCGAATTGAATTTCGTGCCAACCGGTCACGAAGTCCCGTGCGACACCCTTACTTTGCCGCAACCCGGCGGAATTGCAAATGCCCCCATCGCCATGCAACCGGCGAGCGTCGAAAATTATCCCGCCATCACCACCTCAAGGGCTGGTGAGCTTGATTTCGATCCTGCGATTGCGCCGGTAGGCGTCCTCGGTTTCGCCATCGTCCAGCGGCTGGAACTCCGCAAGTCCCCGGGCCGCGACGTGGTCCGAGGGAATCCCCTGCGAGATGAGGAAGCGGGCGACCGAAATGGCCCGCGCCGTAGAGAGTTCCCAGTTCGACGGAAAGCGCGATGTGTTGATGGGCCGCTTGTCGGTATGGCCGTCCACCTGCAGGACCCAGGGGATATCGGGGGGAATCCGGGCCGCGAGCTCCTTGAGGGTCCGGGCAAGCTTTGCAAGCTGTTCGCGGCCTCGCGGTCCGATTTCGGCCTCGCCCGAAGCGAACAGCACCTCGGACTGGAAGACGAAACGGTCGCCGACGATCCGCACATCTTCCCGCGATCCGAGAACCCCCCGCAGCTTGCCGAAGAAATCGGAGCGAAACTGCGAAAGTTCCTGCACCTTGTCGGCCAGGGCTTCGTTGAGCCTCTCTCCCATCTCGCTGATGGTTGCCGATTGCTGCTCGATTTCCTGCTGCTTTTGATCGAGGGTCTGACCGACGCTGGCAAGTTCGACCGAAAGCCCGTTGATGCGCCGGGTCAGTTCCATGACCTGCGCCAGCGCTTCGGCCTTTTCGCGTTCGCTGTCGGCCAGCGCGGTCTGGAGATCGCTTTCGGCAGCCTGCCGCTGGGCCAGTTCTCCGGCAGATGCATCGATCTGTCGCTGCAATTCCGCATGAACCGCCGTGAGATCGGCAATTTCCTCGCGCAACCGGTCCATTTCCGCGAGTTGCATCTCGATCTTGTCGCGTTCGGCCTGAATCTGGTCCCTGTTGCCACTGAGCTCTTCCTCGAGCGCGGCAATCCTCGCCGTCCTCTCCTGTTCGGTATCCCTGCGTTGCCGCAGATCCTCCTGCAGCAACGATTGCTCGGAAAGCACCGTCGCCAGACGCTCGCTCAGCGAGTTGCGCTCGCCCTGGGACTCATCGAGCCGGCGGGCGAGATCCTCCCCTTCCGCCTTCGAGGAACTCAGATCCGCCGAGAGGCGGCTGACACTGCGTCGCAGATCCCGGCTCATCTCGCGTTCGAGCTCGAGATCGCGGGTCAGGTCGGCGACCGTTCCCTGCAGGTCGTCGACCGCCTTGTCGCGCCCCTGGAGCTGCTGGCTCATGAAGAACTGGCCGAGCATGAATACGGCCAGAAGGAAGATGATGACCATGAGCAGGGTCGACAGGGCATCGACAAAACCCGGCCATATGTCGATCTGATCGCGCCGCGAACGGGTACGGGCCACGGCGTCAGCCCCGGATCGACTGGGGCTCGCCGGCAGCGATCGCGATCGTTCGCGATACCAGCTTGATCTCGTTGCGCAGTTCGCGCACGGATTCCTCGCGACCGAAGGCGAGATCATCGACCAGTCGGGTAAGCTTCATGTCAATATTGCGCATGTGCTCCATCGTCGCTTCGGCAACGCCAGGGTCAGCGCCATGCGGGGTACCCTCGCCGCCGCGCGATCGCGCCTCGTGCTCGCGCTGGAGCCGGTGATTGAGCTCCCCCAGTCGCTCGCTGAGATTGTAGAGGACGTTGTTGAGCTGGCCGCGGGTCTCCTCGCTACGGATCACCGTCTCGCGCAGGTTTTCGAGGTTTTCCGCCGTCTGTTGCATCATGGCCTGCAGATGCAGGGTTGGTATCGGACCGTCGTCATTGTCGTGGCCAAAGCCGAAATCATGGCCGGACAATCGCGTCAGGCCCGAAAGCCACTCCTCCATCTCGTTGTAGAAATTGTTCTGCGCCTGCGATGCCTGCAGGTCGATGAAGCCGAGCACCAGCGAACCGGCCAGGCCGAACAGCGAGGAGCTGAAGGCCGTTCCCATGCCGCTGAGCGGAGCAGCCAGGCCAGCCTTGAGTTCATCGAACATGCCCACCATGTCGTCGCCACCACCGACCGACAGGTCGGAAATCACCAGCGAGACCGAACTGATGGTCTCAAGCAGTCCCCAGAAGGTGCCGAGGAGACCCAGAAAGATCAGGAGCCCCGTCTGGTAGCGGGTGATGTCCCGGCTTTCATCCAGGCGCGCGCTGATGCTGTCGAGCAGATAGCGCATCGACAGCGCCGAAAGCGATGCCCTCCCCCGGCGCTCGCGCTCGCCCAGCGCACCGGCCACGGGCGCCAGCAGCTTCGGCGGACTCTCGACGGCAAAGCCTGCGCCCGATGTCTGGAACGCCTCGATCCAGCGAACCTCCGGCTTGAGCTGCAGGATCCGGCGGACAGCATACAATATGCCCAGCAGCAACACGCCCATGATGAGCCCGTTGAGCGCCGGATTGTGCATGAAGGCCCGCCAGACGATCTCGTGGATGGCACCGACGACGATCGCGGCCAGAACAAGGAAGAGGAGCACACGGTTGATATACCGTTGTGGATTGGTCATCTGGCCAGTTCTCGCAGATCCATGGTCACCGTTCAATTGGCGAATAGATAACGTAAAGCGCTAATTTCGCCAGTAACAATTCGCGCATTGGCGATAATCCATTTGAAATCATGTCGCATCGGTACGTCAAGGAGGCAGAACAGGTTCTTCCCGCACCCCGGACAAGCCCTTTTTCCCCTCGCCGGCAGCCACGAAACCTGTTCGGCACGCCATGAGGAGACCAGGCAACAGTCGCTGCGGACAATGTCCAGCGGTGACAGGACAACCTCACCTCTTGATCGATCCGTATTGTAGCCTAGACTTCATTAACAAATACGCCTCGAATCGGACTGGAGGACCAGGGTGAACCGACGGCATCACGACATGGGCGGCCTCGATGCCGGAGCCATCTCGATCGACGAGCATGACCATGCTCCATGGGAAAAGAAGGTCGACGCCATCTTGCGACTGGTATCGGCCAAGGGAATCATGACCGTTGACGAATTGCGCCGCGGGATCGAGGAAATCGGCCCGGGGGCCTATGACGAGATGAGCTATTACGAGCGCTGGATCACATCGATCACCAACAACCTTCTCGAAAAGCGCATCATCGGCGTCAGCGAACTCGGTGAGGCGATAGAGGTTGCGAGGCAGCGGCATGACCGGGCCGCGCGCCTTTGACAAGGGGGCAATAACAAGAGGGATGACGTCACATGTCCGACAAGCCACGTTTCGACCCGGGGGCAACCGTCCGTGTCAAGCCGCTCACGCCGCCCGGCCATGTCCGCACACCGTGGTTCACCCGCGGCAAATCGGGCAGGGTGGTGCAGGTCCTGGGCACTTTCGGCAATCCGGAGAGCCTGGCCTATGGAGGCGACGGCGAACCGCTGCAGCCGCTTTACCGCATCAGTTTCCGCCAGTCCGAACTCTGGGCCGACTATGACGGCAAGGAGGACGACACGCTGGTTGCCGATATCTATGAGCACTGGCTGGAGCCGATTGCATGAGCCATGGTCACGTTCATGGTGCCGGCAACGACCATCCGCATCCCCGCCAGCCGGACATCGAGGATGCCCCGCTGACCTATCACATGGCCCTCACCGAAGCCGTGGCTGCCCTGTTGCAGAACAAGGGCATCATCTCCGGTGACGAATTGCGACGGACCGTCGAGGACATCGACAGCCGCTCACCGGCTGCCGGCGCGAGGGTGGTCGCCCGCGCATGGGTCGATCCGGCTTTCAGGTCTCGCCTGCTGGATGATGTCAATGCGGCAGCCCGCGAACTGGACATCGACACCGGCGGCATTCCCATCAGGGCCGTCGAGAGCACCGACAAGGTCCATCAGCTCGTCGTCTGCACATTGTGCTCATGCTACCCGCGGATGCTCATCGGCCTGCCGCCGGACTGGTACAAGGCAAGGGACTACCGTTCGAGAGCCGTGCGCGAACCCCGGGCGGTCCTGCGCGAATTCGGCCTTGAGATTGCCGATGACATCGAGGTTCGTGTTCATGACAGCACGGCGGACATGCGCTATCTCGTCCTGCCCCGCCGCCCCTCGGGTACCGACGGATGGAGCGAGGAGGAACTGGCGGCCATCGTCACCCGCGACTGCATGGTGGGTACTGCCGTTCCCGAGGTGACCGGGAATTGAATCCGGCCCACGTCAATCAGATGGACAATCCGTCGTGCGGCTGGTGTCCCGTGGGACGATCGGCGAAAGGCCGATCAGCGCATCGCTTTCGGCGGGACGAATCCTGTCATCGCCGGTAATGCCGGCCAACAGCCACCCGAGGTCGCCCTCGGCCGAAAACCGGTGCCGGATCCGCTGCGGCTCGATCTCCAGGACCTCGCCATCCGCGATCCTGCCAATGTCGAAGTCGAAAACATATCCGGTTGGCAACCCCATGCGCAGGTCGGCCAGATGCACATCGTCACCTTCGACGTCGGTCATGAAGTAGCCTTTCGAAAAGGCTTCCAGCTTGCGGGCGGCATCGTTCCCCGTCAGGCAATCAGTGTCGATGGCCAGACGCCGGTGTTCGTAGATCATGCCGCCATCGTCACTGTCCAGAAGAGGCAGATAGATATTGAAGTAGCGCTCGCCGTCGATTCCGATCACGCGCCAGTAGAGCGTGTTGAAAGGCGTTGGTGTCGCCAGTGCCATCCGGACGCGGATGCCTGCCTGGTCGAACTGGCGAAGCGCCCGGGCATGGGCCACGTTCTGGGCCATCAGGCTCCACCCCAGATAGGCCGTACTCACCGCCAGCGCTCCCAGCGTTGCGCGGCGCAAGGTGGCCGAGAACGTTCTTCGCATGAGCGCCAGCACCGAGGCCGCGAGGAGCGGCAGCGTATAAAGCGGGTCGATGATGAAAATCGAGCCCGTTCCATAGGGGTGACGCGATACGGGCCAGAAAAGCTGGGTTCCATAGATCGTCAGGGCATCGAGCAATGCATGGGTCGACAGGACAAGGAATACAACCAGATAAAGACGCCATGCCGACACCGACTTGATGAACCACAACCGGAGGGGTTCGACCAGAATCGGCGTGATCATCAGATGCATGATGAGGGAGTGGGTCACGCTGCGGTGCAACACGAAACGATCCACAGCGTCGTGCAACGGCACCAGCACGTCCAGATCCGGCAGTGTGCCCAGCACCGCCCCGAAGATGACCGAGCGCCTCGGTCCCAGCTTGTCGCCGATCACGGCCAGCGTCAGGGATGACCCGAGAACCGCCTGAGAAACAGAGTCCATGTGACCGCCCGAAGAACCGGTGAACCGTGACCCCGTCACGCCCGACCGTCTTCACCCCTTTTGTTCCGACAGGAATTTGACAGATCGGACGATCTCTATCCGATGCGGGATGTAAATCCAGCAAATCCGGTGAAGAACGGTACGCCGGCAGGCGTTTCTCCCGACGGTGCGCCTCAACCGCTACAACAGGCCGAAATCGCCACGGCTGGAACAAGACAAACCGGAGACGTCTTCTAGGCGGCGACCTTCCGGCACCTCCATGGAGAGAACGCGGTCCCGTTCAGTCCTTGGCGCGTTCGACGTAGGAAGCATCCTCGGTCATGATGACAACGCGCGTGCCGACCTGGATGTGCGGCGGAACCATCGTGCGAACGCCGTTGGAGAGCATGGCCGGCTTGTAGGACGACGATGCCGTCTGCCCCTTGACCACCGGCTCGGTCTCGGTGATCTCGAGCACGACGCGCTGCGGCAACTGGAGCGCGATGGCATTCCCCTCATGCAGGCTGATCTGGACCTCGGCGCCATCGGTCAGGAACGGAGCACCATCGCCTATGACATCTTCGGGAACGGTTACCTGCTCGTAACTCTCCGGGTTCATGAAATGGTACCCGTCACCGTCAGCATACAGGAAGTTGTGCGTCTTCTCCTCGACGAAGGCCCGTTCCACCTGCTCGGTCGTCCTGTACCGCTCGGAGATCTTGACGCCATCCGCAATCCGGCGCAGGTCGAGCTGCGTCACGGGTGTACCCTTGCCGGGATGGATGTTGTTGGCGACCAGCACGACATAGAGCTTGCCCTCGATATCGACAACATTGCCCTTGCGCAGTGCGCTGGCGATCACTTTGGCCATATAAGCTTGCTTTCTTCAGGTCTTGCGTGAACGGGGGAGCCCGACGGATGGCGCTTCCTTTAGCCCCTGCCGGCGCGGGGGTCCAGTCCAAGCGCATGCCGATGCCCTCACGCGCGGGAGAATGACGACAAGATGACCCGACCGAGTCCCTGGTGGCATTCCCATCGCCACGCCGATCGCCGGCCATTCCTGATCGACCGGCAGTCGATCCTGCGCACATTGCGTGATTATTTCGAGGGTGAAGGTTTCATCGAGGTGGAAACACCCATCCTGCAGATTTCACCCGGCAACGAAATTCATCTTCACGCCTTTCGTACCGAACTGCTGGATACTGCCGGGCGCGGTCGGGGGCATCTCTACCTGCACACATCGCCGGAATTCGCCATGAAGAAACTTCTGGCGGCCGGTGAGCAACGCCTGTTCACCTTCGCCCGCTGCTTTCGGAACCGCGAGCTGGGCAGTCGCCACCATCCGGAATTCACCATGCTGGAATGGTATCGCGCGCGGGAAAGCCATGATGTCCTGATGACCGATTGCGAGGAGATACTCTGCCGTTCGGCACAAGCGCTGGGCCGCAACCAGCTCCAGGTGGCAGGAATCGACATCCCGCTCATACGTCCCTTCGAACGGCTGAGTGTCGCCGATGCCCTGATGAAATTCGCCGGCATCGATCTTTTCGCCGTCAGCGATATTCCCGCTTTCCGAAAAGCTGCCCGTTGCTGCAACGTCCGTACGGGCGATGACGATAGCTGGTCGGATATCTTCAGTCGTGTCCTGGTGGAGCGGATCGAGCCGAACCTGGGCCATGATCGCCCCACCTTCCTCATCGACTACCCTCTGAGCGAAGCCGCCCTCGCCCGGGCGAAAGCGGACGACCCGCGCCTTGCCGAACGCTTCGAACTCTATGCGGCGGGAATGGAACTCGCCAACGGCTTCGGCGAGCTCACCGACCCGGTGGAGCAGCGCCGGCGGTTTGCCGCCGACATGGATGAGAAGGAGAAACTCTACGGCGAGCGATATCCCATCGATGAGGACTTCATCGAAGCACTGGCGACCATGCCGGAAGCCAGCGGCATCGCCCTCGGTTTCGACCGGCTGGTGATGGCCGTCACGGGCGCACGCCAGATCGAACAGGTCATCTGGGCACCAACCCCGTTCGGTGGACTTTCATCGACCTGAAGAAAACAGGCCCATCGGGAATATCAGCGCTCAGCGATGGCCGCCCGCCGGATCTTCCCCGTACGGACCGCCCTGCACCGGCGAGAACGGTCTGACCGTGATCGTTGCTCAGGCCGCCTCGCCACGTTCGGGCAGGACCCAGTCAGCCCGCGGGAAATGACATGTGTAGCCAGCGGGATAGCGCAGCAGGTAGTCCTGATGCTCCGCCTCCGCCTCCCAGAAATCGCCGACCGGCACAACCTCGGTGACCACCCGTCCGGGCCAGAGGCCGGATGCCTCGACGTCGGCGATGGTTTCTTCCGCCACCCGCCTTTGTTCCTCGCTCGTGTAGTAGATTGCCGAGCGATAGGAGAGACCGATATCGTTGCCCTGGCGATTCAAGGTTGTCGGATCGTGGATCTGGAAGAAATATTCCAGCAACCGCCGGTAATCCATTCGCGCGGGATCGAAGATGATCTCGATGCCCTCGGCATGGGTTCCATGGTTGCGGTAGGTGGCATTCTCCACATCACCGCCGGTATAGCCGACACGGGTGCGTTCGACTCCATCGAGTCGGCGGACCAGGTCCTGCATTCCCCAGAAGCAGCCCCCGGCGAGAACGGCGCGTTCAGGCATGGTCGATATTCCCCAGCTGGTCGAGATAGGCCCCATAGCCTTCAGCCTGCATGTCATCGTGGTGGATGAAACGCAAGGATGCGGAATTGATGCAGTAGCGCAAGCCGCCACGGTCCATCGGCCCGTCGGGGAAGACATGCCCGAGATGGCTGTCGCCATGCATCGAGCGAACCTCGGTGCGAATCATGCCATGCGTGGTATCGCGCCTTTCATTGATATTCGCCGGTTCGACCGGTCTTGTGAAACTCGGCCATCCACAACCCGATTCATATTTGTCAGAGGACAGGAACAAGGGCTCGCCGGAGACGATATCCACGTAGATGCCCGGCTCCTTGTTGTGCAGATATTCACCCGTTCCCGGTCGTTCGGTGCCGTTCTGCTGGGTCACGCGATACTGCTCGGGTGTCAGCGCGCGCACCGCCTCGTCGGTTCTGGCATAAACCTTCATGGATATCCGTTCCCCCGGTTCGTATGGGTCATGACTTCCTGGATGGCGACAAACGGTGCGTTTTCCATGTGCAACCACGATTGTGGTACCAACAGGTCATACATCAAACTCACTTTGCCGCGACCGACCGGTCATCGCCCTCCGCGAGCCGCTCGACAATCCGCCGCATCATCACGGCCCCCTTGTCGACGGCGATACGCAGGGGACGCCTGTCGGGCAACCTCTCCTCCTCACGCTGGATCGCCTCAAGCACGGCCTTGTCCTCGGCGAATGCCATGCGCAGCTGCTCCTTGAGCGCCTCGTTCCGGTCGGGCGACGTCGCCTTGTAGTTCTTCACCACAAGCCAGTGGTCGACTGCCTCGTTATGATCGACGGGTGTCAGAAAGTGACACGCGAACATCCAGACACAATCGTCGCGATTACCCTCGGGTGCGCCGGTCCCCGCATCCGCTCCACCGAAGTCGATGACCGACGTGTTGGGCGCATCGAAGATATAGATCTGCCAGCGGTCGATGTTCCCTTTGAATCGATCGAGTTTCCTGAACAACGGTATCGGTTCGGCATCCAGTGTCCAGCGGGTGGTGACGACGCGATCACCTTCGATCTCCACCTCGATCGGCACATCCTCGTGAGCCTTGTTGCCAAGCGTGGACTGATGGACGAAGGCGACATGCGCCGGATCGCAGAGATTCTCGGCCAGCGCCAGATAGTCCGCCCGCACATGCAGCGCCTCCCCGTGCACGACTTCCCAATCGGGATCGTCATATTGCGGCAGATCGAACAGGGGGGTGCATCCGGCAAGGTCCGGATCGCCCGGCCATATCCACACCAGCCCCATATGATCGCGTACCGGGTAGGAGCGAACCCTAGCCGACGGCGGCACCGTGTCCTGGCCCGGTACGCGCACACAGCGGCCGTCACGGCCGAAGGTCATGCCATGGTAGCCGCAGACGACATGATCGCCGCTACGCTGCCCCATCGACAGGGGCAGGAACCGGTGCGGACATCTGTCCTCCAGCGCTACGGGATCGCCGGCCGCGGTACGATACAGGACCACGGGCTCGCCCATGATCCGCCGCGCGACCAGACTTCCCTCCACCTCGCGCGTCCAGGCAATCGCATACCAGCTGTTGCGAACATATGTCATTTCGTCGACCTCCCACACCAGTATGGCTCACCAGTCACGATCCATCTTATTCAATCTGGCCGGCAGCGCCACAACAGCAAGGAACCACGAACGCCCGAAGCGACGGGAATGGGACATGCAAGTGGATATATCTTGATATTATTCAACTAATAATTTAGTTTATCCGAGTTATATTCGCGTTTTACGAGAGGTATCGGCAATGTCGGAAGGCCGCGGATTGTTGCAGGGCGTCATCGAACAGATGCTCGACCGTCTCGCCTCGGAGACCATCGGCCTGACATTGCTGCGCGACGCCACTGTCTTCACGGCAGTCTGCGATCGCTTTGCAATACGGCGCACGTTCCCCTTGCCACCGGTCAACCGGCGCAACGGCCGCAACCAGTTCTGGCTGCGGTTCGAGCGGTCGGACGGTGGCGGCATTGCGGCGGTTGCCGTCACCCGGCTCCCTTCGGATGACCTCTTCGAGGATATTCGCCGAGGTGACTTATGGTATTCCGGCGGATTTCCATCCTTTTGCGGACTGGAGTCGATTGCCTGCATGCCGCCATCGCGACTGGTCGGCGGACAGGTCAGCATGATCGACATCCATCTTGCGGGCGAGGCGGGCGCGGAAGACACGATCATCGAAACGATCAGCCACCTGACCCAGGCCCTCGCGTTCAGGCATCACGAATGCCGGTTCACGGCGATGGTCCCCGACCCCGGAGTACAGACCCATGCGGTGGAGGTGCTGGCAAGGACGTTCAACCGATGCGATCCATGCATCGACGGGTTGATGCCATTCGCCGAACACGACGTATCTTCACCCCTGATGCATACGTCGCATCAGGAATTTCTAACCTATGCCACCAATCTCCGGATCGACGAGATCCGGAGCGAGACGGCGAACGAACCCGCCGAATCCGCTGCCGACAATCACCGGACGCCCGTCGGGTGAATGACCCGATCCGCCCTTGTCAGTGCAGCCGCGGGCGTCGCAGCAGATCTTCCCGGTTGGCCGTCTCCAGCTTCATTCGCCGTCGCTGCCCTTCCCGAAGGATGGTGAGTTCGACCAGCACTCCGGCATCCCCGCGTGACCAGAGCTGCCGGTAGAAATCGGCAAGGTCGCCGACAGGAACATCGTCGACGGCGACGATGATGTCGCCCTGTTCGATACCCGCCCTTTCCGCCGGGCCATGCGGAGCGATGTTGTTCGCCCGCACTCCCGTCTCGCCCTCGGTGGCATAGATACCGACCCAGGGGCGCGGCGGCTTCACCGTGCGTCCCCTGCCGACAAGGTCATCCAGGATCGGTGTGAGAAGATCGATGGGCACGACCATGTTGCTGTCCTCCGTCGAGGACTCGTCCTGCCCCACCTGCACGAGCAGCGATCCGATGCCGACGAGATCGCCCTCGGGGCCGATGACGGCCGCCCCGCCCCAGGCCGGATGGGCAGGCATCACGAAGAATGCCTCATCAAGGAGATATTCCCAGTATCCGGCAAACTCGCGCTTGCCGATCAGCCGCGTGCGCATGGCCCGCTCGATACCGACACCGGCGGCGATGACCAATTCGCTGCCTATTCCCGTCATCGCCGAGGAACCGAGCGGCATCACCGGGCAACCGAGATTGCCCAGCGCCTGGACGATCCCGAAGCCCGTGACAAAATCATAGGCGAGGGCGTGACCCGGAACGACGAGCCCGGTATGCGTGGTGAGCCAGATCTGTTCCGCTTCATTGATCAGATAGCCGATGGTGAGGACGATCCCGCGATCGCCGATCAATATGCCCGTACCTTCACGTTCGGTGCCCAGGGCAGCCGCGGTGAAGGCGTCAGGCGGGATCTGCGAATGCAGCCTCAGCACGCTGCCCAGCCGTGCTTCGAGATCGTATCCATATGTCTTCAGATCGGGTTGCAACATTCGCGGGATCAAGGGACGGGCTTTCCGATCGGGTGAACTCAAAACTCTGGAGACGTGATCGTCGAGGCATGGCGAGGAATGACGGGCAACCGCTTTCCCTTACCCCGTAAACGCCTGGATACCGGTTTGCGCACGACCAAGGATGAGCGCGTGAACATCGTGGGTTCCTTCATAGGTGTTCACGGCCTCAAGATTCAGGACGTGGCGAATGACGTGATACTCATCGGAAATGCCATTACCCCCGTGCATGTCGCGAGCCGTGCGGGCGATGTCCAGGGCCTTGCCGCAATTGTTGCGCTTGATCAGCGAAATGGTCTCGGGCGCCGCCTGCCCTTCGTCGAGCATCCGGCCGACGCGCAGCGCCGCATTGAGACCCAGCGCGATCTCCGTTTGCATATCGGCGAGTTTCTTCTGAATGAGCTGGTTGGCGGCAAGCGGCCGGCCGAACTGCCTGCGATCCAGTGTGTATTGCCTCGCAGCGTGCCAGCAGAACTCGGCCGCTCCCATCGAACCCCACGCGATGCCGAAACGCGCACGGTTCAGGCAGCCGAACGGCCCCTTCAGCCCGCGCACGGCAGGCAACAGGTTTTCATCGGGCACGAACACATCGTCCATCATGATCATGCCGGTGATCGATGCCCGCAACGAGAACTTGCCCTCGATCTTGGGGGTCACCAGTCCTTCCATGCCCCGTTCGAGCACGAAGCCGCGAATGACGCCTTCCTCATCCTTGGCCCACACCACGAGAACATCGGCGATCGGCGCGTTGGTGATCCAGTTCTTGGCCCCGGACAGGCGATAGCCGCCGTCGACCTTGCGTGCCCGGGTCCGCATGCCGCCCGCATCCGAACCGTGATCCGGCTCGGTGAGGCCGAAACAGCCCACGAGCTCCCCCTTTGCCAGACCGGGTAGCCAGCGCCTGCGCTGCTCCTCGCTGCCATAGGCATGGATGGGGTACATCACCAGCGACGACTGCACGCTCATGGCCGAGCGGTAACCGGAGTCGACCCGCTCGATCTCCCGGGCGACCAGGCCGTAGGTCACGTAGGAGGCACCGGCACCGCCATACTCCTCCGGGATGGTCACACCGATGAACCCGAGTTCACCGAAGGCATTGAAGATCGAACGGTCGAAGGTCTCGTTGCGGTGAGCTTCGAGGATCTTCGGCATGAGCTGGTTCTGGCAATAATCCTGCGCCGCCTGCTGAACGAGACGTTCCTCTTCCGTCAGCTCCTGCGTCAACAGGAACGGGTCCGACCAGTCGAACGCGGACAGTTTGGCGGAAGCGGCACCATCGGCCATCTGGGCAACGGCATTCATGCCTATTGTCACTCCTTTCGGACTCGCCGGCCGCAACAGGGTCTCACGGACCCGGCGAGTGGATGAAACATGCGGTTCAGGTCAGGATCATAACCGGTTCAGTTCGAAGAAACAGCCCTCAACTCGGCCACCTGTTCGGCAGAAAGCGCGCGGATCGGCCGACCGTGTAGCAGAAGGTAGAGTTTGGCCGTTTCCTCGAGCTCCTCCATGGCGAATGCCGCATTGTCGAGTGAACTGCCGGCGACCACGGGTCCATGATTGGCAAGCAGTACCGCATGATGCTTGCCGGCCAGCTTCTCAACAGCCGGCCCCAGGGCCGGGTCCCCGGGCCGATAATAGGGCACCAGGGGCAGTGTCCCGACACGCATGACATAATACGCCGTGATGGGTGGGATGACATCGCGGGCATCGATATCAGCGAGGCAACTGACGGCAACCGAATGAGTCGAATGCAGATGCACCACGGCTCGGGCATCTTCGCGATGTCGATACATTCCCAGATGGAGAAACGTTTCCTTGGTCGGCTTGTCGCCGCTGATATGGCGTCCTTCGAGATCCAGCCTGGCGATACGGGAAGGGTCCAGGTTTCCCAGCGTGGCGCCAGTGGGCGTCATCAGCCAGCCATCGTCAATACGTACGGAGATATTGCCGGAGCTCCCCATGGTGAGACCGCGATCGAAGATCGAACGGCCGATACGCGCAATCTCGTCCCTCGCTTTCGTTTCGTTCATGGCATCACCGCAAAGGCTCGGGTGAGAAAATCGGATCCGCCGAAATTTCCCGATTTCAGCGCAACCGCCAAGGTGCGGTCGCCCGTGGTAACGCAGGCCGGAACACCGGGATCGATCTGCGGCCCGATGCGCAGACCGGTGATGCCGAGCGCCTGGATGACGGCCCCCGACGTCTCGCCCCCTGCCACCACGAGACGGCCGACCCCGTGGTCGACGCCAATGCGCGCGATGGCCGCCAGTGCATCCTCGACCAGTTGTCCGGCCCGCTCGCGGCCGAACCTCTCCTGAGCACGCGCGACCTCGCCGCTTTCGGCACTGGCATAGATCAGCACCGGCCCGTCGGACATCCGCTCGAGCGCCCATTTCGCAGCTTCTTCGGGATCATAGCCGCTGGCGAGTTGATCCGGCGTCAGTTGCAACGCAGGGCGAGACCGGCGCATGTCTTCGATCTGGGCCAACGTGGCAGCCGAGCAGGAGCCGGCAAGAACCAGTTCGCGTCCCGCGACCGGCGGCAAGGCGGCTGCCTCGCCCCCCTCGCCGATCAGCCCCGCCCTTCGATAGTTGCGCGGCAGCCCCATGGCGATGCCGGAGCCGCCGGTGATGAGCACCCGATCGGCCAGCGCCTCGCCAAGCACCATGAGGTCATCGTCGGCGATGGCATCGAGGATGGCATGGCGATATCCATCCGTCTCCATGGCGGCCAGCCGGTCTCGCACCGCCGCCGGTCCCTGCGCGACCACCCGATGCGGAACCAGACCGACCTTTCCGGATGTCTGCGACTGCAGCACGCGCACCAGGCTGGAGTCGGTCATCGGCGTGAGTGGATGGTGGCGCATATGCGTCTCGGAAAGCAGGGCCTCACCGATGAACAGGTAACCGTTGTAGATTGTCCGGCCGGTCTCCGGAAAGGCAGGACAGGCCACCGTCATGCCCGAACCCGGTTCATCGGCCAGTGTCTCAAGCAATGCATCGGCAACCGGACCGATATTCCCCTTGTCGGTGCTATCGAAGGTCGAGCAGTACTTGAACAGGATCTGGCGGGCTCCCCGTGACCTCAGCCATGAGAGTGCGGCAAGCGACTGGGCGACCGCGTCCCCGGCCGGTACGGTGCGGGATTTCAGCGCAATGGTCACCGCATCAGCATCGGGAACCTCCGTCCCCTCGTCCGGAACACCGATCAACTGAACCGTACGCATACCCTGACGCACGAGAGTATTGCAGAGATCGGTGGCCCCCGTGAAATCGTCGGCGATACTGCCGAGCACCACTGCCATGATCGCGCTTCCCCGCCGATTGAACCCTGCGCATGATCCTGAACTACGGAAGATATCCAGTCAAACGCTCACCGCTAACGGCGGGCCGGCATTTTCGCACGGGATTGCTGGCAGGTCTTCCTGAGGTCAGCGCTGGAAGGCAATCCTTCGGTCGATCTTCGATGTGTCGGGAGCACCCGACACATCGGCAGCCCTTTCGCCCGGGCGGGCGCGCCTTTCCTGCTGAACGGCATTGCGGACGAAGATGCCGCGCTTTCCTTCGACGGCCTTCAGTTCGCTGGTAACACCGAGAACGGATTCCGTCCCTCCCAGAACCACGAATCCCGGATCGCGCAACATGGCTGCGACATCGTTGAGAATTCGGCGCTTGGTGTCCATGTCGAAATAGATCAGGACATTGCGAATGAAGATGATGTCGAACAGCCCCAGAGAGCGATTGTTCCCGACAAGATTGTGACGGCGGAACTCGATCCGCTTCCTGAGCGAATCCTTGATGCGCCATCGCGCACCATTCTGGTCGAAATACTTGACCAGCATCTGCACGGGCAGACCGCGCTGAACCTCGAATTGCGAATAGATGCCCTCGCGTGCCCGATCCAGCGCCTCACCCGAAATGTCGGTGGCGAGGATTTCGACACGCCAGGTCCGGTACTCCGATCCGGCTTCCTCGACACACATGCTCAAGGAGTACGGTTCCTGGCCGGTCGACGCTGCTGCCGACCAGATGCGAAGCTGCCGTTCGCCACCACGGGCCTTTTTCAGCTCGGGCAGCATGAAGTCGCCGAACCGGTCGAACGGATGCTGATCGCGGAAGAAGAACGACTCGTTGGTCGTCATGGCTTCGATGATGGCCTCAATGATCGCGGGATCACCGGACCCGCGCACCCTTTGCACCAGATCACTGATCGTTGCATACCCGAACTGGCGTGCGATCGGCAGCAGCCTGCTCTCGAACAGGTAGGCCTTGTCGGCCGAAACCTGAATGCCCGACTGCTGCTTGACGAGATCGGCCAGGTAGAGAAGTTCATTATGATGCACGACGGCGCTCTTTTGACTTGGGGCCAAGCAATTGGATGAGTTGCCCGGGTATGGTGTCAAGCGGAAGAACCGCATCGGCCAGTCCCTGCCTGGCGACTGCACCGGGCATTCCCCAGACCACGCTGGTCTCCGCATCCTGGGCGACGACGACACCTCCGGCCCCATGAACAGACCGGCAGCCGTCCAGGCCATCGTGCCCCATACCGGTGAGTATGACCGCACAGAGCCTCGCACCATAAGCGACAACGAGGCTCTCGAGCATGGGATCGACCGCGGGCCGGCAGAAATTCCGGGGTGGACCGTCATCGAGCCGGATACGAACCTCATCCGGCGACTTTCTCTCGATCAGCATGTGCCGGTCACCCGGAGCGACATAGATCGTGTCCGGCTTGACCAGTTCCCCATCGATCCCTTCATGGCAATCGCGTGCGGCCACCCGCGACAACTGTTCGGACAGGATCGTGGTGAAGGTCGGCGGCATGTGCTGGGTGAGGAAGATCGGCAACCGTAGCGAAAGCGTTTCTCCGCGAAAGATCGACATCAGGGCCTGAGGTCCACCGGTCGAGCAGCCTATCGCCAGAGCCTGGATATCCGGCCGCGCCCGCAGCCCCGGGGTATCCACCGGCTGCTTGTCCGGCATCCTGGCAAGCGACGCTCGCGCACCTTGAGCAGACCCGGCCGCACCCGACGATGGCGCGCTGCCTGAAGCAACGGGCCGAACCGTCGACGCAGCTGTTTTCGGGTTCAGAACTTCGGAGGCGGCACGCCTGGCGAGACGTCCCCAGCAATGAACCTTTTCTATCAGTTCCGACTGGAACTGTTCGCCATACAACCCCTCCTGCGATGTGGGCTTGCAAAGATAGTCACTGGCTCCAAGCGTAATGGCCTGCATGCTCACCGCAGCGCCACGACGGGTCAGTACCGATGACATGATCACCCTTGGCGCAGGGGCAACCTCGAGAATCCTGGGCAATGCCGCCAAACCATCCATGACCGGCATCTCGATGTCGAGCAGCACGATTTCGACAGGCGTCCCCTTCATCGCCATGCGGGCGACCGTGCGCAGTGCATGCTGCCCGTCAACGGCAATATCGAGCGTCGACGCCAGCCCGGCCCTTTCCATGACCTGACGCATGGCACTGCGGGCCACCATGGAGTCGTCGACAATCAGGATCCGGTACCGCTGACTGGCCTCGGCGATGCCGGTCATGCTTCGAGGAAGCCCGTCTGGTGCAGTTTTGCGCGTATGATGGCTTCGTCGAACGGTTTCATGATGTATTCGTCCGCACCGGCATCGAGGGCCTCCTCGATATGCGGCAGGTCGTTGACCGTCGTGCAGAAAATGACCTTGGGTTGCTGACCGGCAGGCAACCTTCGAAGATGCTTGAGAAAGGTGAGGCCATCCATGACCGGCATGTTCCAGTCCAGCAGGATCAGATCCGGCATTCTCTTCCTGCAGGCATCCAGGGCCCGCTGGCCATCTTCCGCCTCCTCGACTTCGAGCCCCATCGAGTCGAGCATTCGACGGACGACATGCCGGACGGTAGCCGAATCATCGACGATGATACAATTGGACATTGACTGGTTCACCCATGAAGATCAGCGGTCGAATTGCAGAACGCGACCGACGTCCAGCAACACGAGCAACTGGTTGTCGAGGCGGAAAATTCCGGTCGCAACGTCGCGCCAGGCGGGAGACAGGGAAACGACATCGCGTTCGAAGCGGTCGGCAGGTGGCGTGAGCACTTCGCCGACCTGGTCGATGAGCAGGCTGTAGAGTTCGCCCTCATGCGCGACGACGACACTCATCCCGGAGGTCTGGCCATCCGCAGGATCGGGAATCTTGAGCCTGCGGCGCAGGTTGATCGCGGTGACGATGCGGCCTCGCAGGTTCAGGACACCGGCGACCTCCCGGGCCGCCATCGGTACGGGCGTGATGCGCTGGGCGCCGAGAATATCCTGCACGGTGTCGACGGGTATGCCGACGAGCTGGCCCGCCACGATCATCGAAACGAGTTCGCCCTTGAGGATAGGGTCATCCGGCGAACGGGTTTTGTCCTGCAGCTGGATCGTCATCCCATGTTCCCAACAAAACTGCGGCAATTGGCAAGAGCGTGAAGCAGTGCGTCGCGATCGAGCTTGCCGACATAGTCCGTGAAGCCGACATTCCGCCCGCGCTCGATATCCTGCGGCGTCGTATGCGATGACAGCGCGATGATCGGGGTATCCTGCCATGGACCGCCGTCGCGGCAGGCCTCGGCAAATTCGAAACCGTTCATTTCCGGCATCTCGATATCGGAGAGAATGTAGTCGAACTTCTCCCCCATCTGGCGCATGGCCAGGGCCTCGGTCGCCAGAGTCGCCGTCGTGACGTCGTAACCGCTGGATTCGAGTAGCGGAGCGAGCATGTTGCGGAAAAAGGCACTGTCATCGACCATGAGAAGCCGTTTTTTCGAGGACTTCTTCACCGATGCTCCCTGATCCTCGAAGGCATCGGTCTCCTCGGTCATGAACCAGCCGCCGAAGATCCTGTTGACAAAATAGGCGACATCGAGAAGGTCGGTGGCCTTGCCGGCAATGACGGCCGTACCGAGGACCTGGGGATCCTTGCTCTGGATCTCCAGTTGAATCGCCGTCTCGGCGATATCGATGATCTCGTCGACCACCAGCCCCATGTTGCGGCCGACGTCAGTGAACACCAGAACGGGCTTGAACCCCCCGTCGATGAACACCGGCATGCCATCGACATCGGTGAGCGGCATGAGCGCACCGCGATACTGCATGACCGTCTGATGACCGGATCGCTCGATATTGGCGGCCTCGATTTCCTCAAGGCGGGTGACCAGACTGAGAGGCACGGCCTTGAGGGCACCTTCGCCGGCCTTGAATACCAGATAGGAGGCACGATCGTTGTCACGTGACGATGGGGCCGCCGACTGGGTGGCATTGGTGGCGGCACTGGTCGTTGCAAGGGCGCTCGTGATGCCGTTGAGATCGATGATCATGACGACGTTTCCGTCACCGAGAATGGTGTTGCCGGAGAAGACTCCCACATTGCGCAGAATGGGTGCCACGGGCTTCACCACGATTTCCTCGGTATCGTAGACCTGATCGACAATCAGCCCGAACAGACAGGTACCGACCTGCGAAACAACGACATAAGCATCCTGGGTGATGTCCGCTTCCTTGCGCGAGCTTTGGAGACCGAGAAGCTTTGCGAGCGACATCAAGGGAAGGAGTCGGTCACGCAACCGCAGGATGGGTGCACCGTCAATGACCTCGATCCTGTGCTCGGATTTGGCTCCCGCACGCACGAGTTCGACCACTCCGATCTGCGGCATGGCGAAACGTTCGCCACCAGCCTGCACAATGAGTGCCGATACGATGGCGAGCGTCAGCGGGATCTTGATGGTGAAGGTCGACCCCCTGCCCAGTTCCGATGCCAGTTCGATCGAGCCGCCGATCTTCTCGATATTGGTGCGCACCACATCCATTCCGACCCCTCGGCCGGAAACGCTGGTGACCTGTTCCGCGGTCGAGAAACCGGGCTTGAAAATAAACTGCATGATCTGCTGGGGCGACAGCGAAGCGAGATCGGCTTCGCTGGCCAACCCGTTGCTGACGATCTTCTGGGAGATCCTGTCAACATCGAGACCTTTGCCATCATCGGAAATCTTGATGATGATATGTCCGCCCTCGTGGAACGCATTGAGCGTTATCGTTCCCTGCTCGGGCTTGCCAGCCGCCGCTCGCTGCTCCGGTTTCTCAAGACCGTGATCAGCGGAATTGCGGACCATGTGGGTCAGCGGATCCTTGATCAGTTCGAGAACCTGGCGGTCCAGTTCGGTTTCCGCACCGATCATGTTCAACTCGATCTGCTTTCCCAGATCGATGGCCAGGTCGCGAACAATGCGGGGCAGCTTGCTCCAGGCGTTGCCGATCGGCTGCATGCGGGTCTTCATGACCCCTTCCTGCAGTTCCGACGTAATGTGGCTGAGTCGCTGCAGCGGGGCCTTGAAGGCGTTGTCCGAGGTATTGCGCACCATCTGGAGGAGCTGGTTGCGGGTCAGCACCAGTTCGCTCACGAGGGTCATCAATGTTTCGAGAAGATCGACGGGAACCCGCAGTGTCTGCGCGGTCATTGCCGCCGACTTGCTGGCTCCTCCCTCGCCATCGGTTGCCTTTGACGATGGAGCTGCGGCAGCCCGTGCGGGAGCTGGCCTCGCCGAAGCGGCATCGGTCACCTTCACTGCCGAGGGGACATCATCGACGTCCTCGTCAACATCGGCGGGGGCAGGATTGTTTCCAGTCGAAATTTCGGCTTTTTTTCCTGATTGCTTTGCCACCGCTTCTGCCGGAGCCCTTGCGATCACAGCAGGTGCCGGGACCACTTCACTCCCCGACAGAACCTGATCGAGCATGGCGATCAGGTCGGAATCATCGCCCTCGGGTTCGGCCTGCGTATCCGCGAGGGCATCGAGGATTTCCTTGATGCGATCGAGCGCCGCGAGAATGACCGTCACCGCTGCCGGTGTAACAGGCATCTCACCGTCGCGAAACTTTCCGAGCACGTTTTCCGAGGCATGCGCGACATGCTCAAGGCGTGGAAGACCCAGAAAACCACAAGTTCCCTTGATCGTATGAACAATACGGAAAATACTGCCGATCAGGTCCAGATCGTTGGGGTTCTGTTCGAGCCTGACAAGCTCGACATCGAGAACGGTCATGTTCTCGATACACTCGGTCAAGAACTCGGAAAGAAGTTCATCCATCCTGGCACGATCCTCGGCGCATGAATGTTGCGATAGGTCGAACGCGGCAATTCGCGATGATCCCCTACCCCAGTTATCCGACCGAATAGTTAACCCGCGGTGAATTCCTCCCAATTTTATTGCAGCGACCGCCTCATCCGGCCTCGCAGCAGAGCTGGCCCGTCCCCATTCTCCAATCTGTTTTCCACAATCGGGGAAAGCCGCGCATTCGCAGCCTGATGCGCAGGATGCCGGGCCGATTGGCTGGCGTCGCGTCAGGAGACATGGCCGAGCAAGTCCCCCCGGAACGAGGAAGAAACGTCAATGGGCGCCGACGATGTGGGCGACGACTTCCTGCATGTTGGTCCGCGCGGTTTCCTCTTCGGCAATCACCTGCCCCTGCCGCAGGGCGACGATACGGTCCGAGACCGCAAAGACATCGGTCAGCCGGTGACTGATGAGAATGACCGAGATACCCTGCTCCCTGAGGCCGCGGATGAGGTCCAGCACATGCTCGACCTCGCGCACGGCAAGGGCCGCCGTCGGCTCGTCCATGATGACGAGCTTGGGATCGAAGGTCAGCGCTCGCGCAATCGCCACCGACTGCTGCTGGCCGCCCGAGAGATAGCCGACATCGACATGGATCGATGGAATTCTTGCACCGAGGCGCTCAACCATCCGCCTCGCCTCTTCGTCGATCCGGCCCCGGTCGATCATGGGCAGGAAGCCCAGCCACTTGCGCACCGGTTCCCGACCGAGGAAGATGTTGGCAGCGACATTCTGCTGCCGGGCCAGCGCCAGATCCTGATAGATCATCTCGATCCCGCGCTCGCGGATCTCGCCCGGCAAGGTTCTGGTAATATCCTGACCATCGAAGCGGATGGTCCCCTCGTCGGCACTGTAGATACCCGAGATGGTCTTCATCAGCGTCGACTTGCCCGCACCATTGTCCCCGACAAGGGCCAGCACCTCGCCGCGGGCAACCGAGAAGCTGATACCGGACAGGGCCTGGATACTGCCGAAGCGCTTTTGCACGTTGGTGAGTTCGAGCAGTGCACTCATGCGTCGCGCCTCCGCCTGCCCGTCTGGTCGAGCCAGACCGCGAAGATGAGCACCGCACCGATCGATATCTGCTGATAATAGGATTGTACGGCGAGCAGGTTGAGTCCGTTCTGCAGGACACCCATGATGAGCGCGCCGATGAAGGTGCCAAGGATCGAGCCGCGACCGCCGAACAGATTGGTCCCGCCGATGATGGCGGCGGTGATCGCGGTGAGTTCGTAACCGACACCCGCCGTCGGATCGCCGGCATTCACCCTGCTCATGAACAGCAGGCCACCGACGCCGGCCATGAGGCCGGACACCGTATAGAGCTTCAACTTGTGGGTTTCGACCTGCACCCCCATGGCGCGTGCGGCCATCTCGTTGTCGCCGATGACCAGCGTGTATCGACCGAAGCGCGTGTAGGCGAGGATGTAATGCATCACCAGCGCAACACCGATGAAGATGAATACCGGCATGGGCACGCCCCACGGTCGTCCCTGTCCCAGAAAGACGATTTCCGGGGCCAGGCCATAGATGGTCTGGCCATTGGCGATCACCAGAGCCACCCCGCGCGCGATCCCCAACATGCCGAGAGTGACGATGAAGGCTGGTATGCGACCGCGGGTGATCAACAGACCGTTGATGAAACCGGCCAGAGCACCTGCACCGAGACAGCCGATGATACCGAAGATCCAGGGCAGTTCCGCACGGTCGATCAACCAGGCGCCGACCACGGCCGAGACCCCCAGCACCGACCCCAGGGACAAGTCCAGACCGGCCGCGCTGATGACGTAGGTCGCACCGATCGCGAGGACACCGATAGTGGCCGTAGCCAGGAGAATATTGAGAATGTTGGAGACCGAAAGAAAATATGGCGACATCCAGGCCATCGCCGCAGAGAGCAGCAGCAGTACCCCCAGGCTTTCGATTCGAAAGGAAAGCCTCGCCAAAAGGGGAGGTCCTGCCGCCCCGATGCCTGCGTTCATGTTCTTTCTTGCTCCCCGACAGCTTCGACCAGGCCCAACCGGTCACCTGACATGCCATGGTGATAAACAGTCGGTCCGCGGGTTGGCAAGAGCACCTTCCTTGCAACAGGCTGCCTGCACGGGCAAGCTGGCCGCAAGGTCGGTCATGGGAGGTACCCGGTGAGGCAAGCTGGCGGAACTATCGGTGTCGATGTGGGTGGGACCTTTACCGACCTTGTCGCAATCGCGGGATCCCCGACACGGGACGGAAGCTCCCGCCTGCTGGTCGCCAAGGTCCCGAGCACACCTCAAAACCAGGCGCTCGGAGTACTCGATGCGATATCCCGGGCGGCTCTCGACCTCGCCACGATCGAGACCATCGTCCACGGGACGACGACCACGACCAATGCCCTGCTCGAACGCGGGATCGCCCGTACCGGCCTGATCACCACCCGCGGGTTTCGCGATATCCTCGAACTGGGGCGACGTACCCGTCCACAACCCTATGGCATGACCGGTGTATTCGAACCGCTGATCCCCCGCGAATTGCGACGGGAGGTCGAAGAGCGTACCGATGCCGAGGGACGCGTGGTGACACCGCTTGACGAGGACGGAGTCCGGCAGGCCGCGGAAGCCTTGATCGAGGCAGGTTGCGAATCCGTCGTGATCCACTTCCTCCACGCCTATGCCCGCCCCGGGCACGAGATCCGTGCTGGCGAGATCGTCCGCTCGCTCTGGCCGAATGCGCATGTCACAGTCGGCCACGAGGTGCTCTCGGAGTTCCGCGAGTTCGAACGAGGCACGACCGCCACGGTCAATGCCGTGGTGCAGCCCGTACTTGCACGTTATGTGGCGCATCTGCGCGACGAGCTGAAACGGCGGGGCTTCGCGCGCGACCTTCTCGTGATGCAGGGCAATGGCGGCACGGTGGCTGCCGAACTCGTAGCGGAGGAAGCTGCCAAGACGGTCATGTCGGGTCCGGCTTCGGGAGTGATGGCAGCCGCATTCATCGGTCAGCTTGCCGGATTTCCCGATCTCATCACCTACGACATGGGGGGAACGAGTTCCGACGTGGCCCTCATACAAGCCGGCGTTCCGGCGGTGAGCGACGAACTCGAACTCGAACACGGCATGCCGATCCATGTGCCCATGGTCGATGTTCATACCATCGGGGCCGGTGGCGGTTCGATAGCATTCATCAACGATGGCGGGATGTTGCAGGTTGGTCCGCGCAGTGCAGGTGCCGTGCCCGGCCCCATCGCGTTCGGCCGCGGCGGCAGCGAGCCCACCATCACCGATGCCAACCTGGTACTGGGCCGACTCAATCCGGAGGGGCTGCTGTCGGTCGATGGCCGGGCGCCGCTCGAACGGGTCGAGCGCGCCATCGAGGAGAAAATCGGCCATCCCCTCGGCCTCGACGCAAGGTCGGCCGCAGCCGCCATCCTGCGTATCGCCAACGACCGGATGGCCGGGGCCATCCGCATGGTCTCGCTCGCCCGCGGCCACGATCCCCGCGACTACGCGCTGTTCGCCTTTGGCGGCGCCGGTCCGCTGCATGCAAGCGCCATCGCCCGAGAATTGGGCATACCGCGGGTCCTGATCCCGGTGCGCCCCGGCATCACCAACGCCATCGGTTGCGTTGTCGCCGACATCCGTCACGATCTGACACTGACCATCAATCGCACTCTCGACAATGTCGGGGATGGTGAAATTGCGAACATCCTGGACGATCTCGAATCGCGTGGAAGGATCGCGCTGGGTCGCGAACATGTCGCCATCGACAGCGTGCAGGTGAATTTCTCACTCGACATGCAGTTTCGCGGGCAGACCCATGTCCTCAATGTTCCCGCGAGACCCGGAACTCTCGACCGCACATCGATCCGCTCGGCTTTCGATGCCGCCTACCTCGATCGCTTCGGCATAGAGTTGCCTGAAATGACACCGGTGATTGTCGCCCTCAAGGCCAGCGTCGTTGCCAAGCGCAGCGGCGTCCACGCCGACCTGCTTCGCGATGACGGCGATCGCCGGCGTGACGTTGCCGATGCCCGTATCGGAACACGCCGGGTCCGGTTCGGCAAGGACTGGATGGAGACACCTGTCTACAACCGTCGAAGCCTGCCGCTGGAAGCTGTTATCGCCGGCCCGGCGATCATCGAACAACTCGACACCACCATCGTCGTCGAGCCGGGCGACAGAGTGGAATCCGACCGTTTCGGCAATCTGGTCATCTCGGTGGCGCGACCGCGACCATTGGCTTGACAAGCCGGCCCGATGCGTGGAGTATGTATAATAGTTCAAACAGCGAAAAAATGTTCATGGGTGGCGATGAACGACAGGCGCATGAACTGGGGATGGCGACGCGAGCCGCATGGCTCTCGTATATTGGCGGCATGACACAAGAGGATATCGCAACCAGACTTGGAGTTTCCCGGGTCAAGGTCAATCGCCTGATCGCGATGGCCCACAAGGAAGGTCTGGTCCGGGTGACCATCGAAGGGTCGGCCGCCCATTGCATCGAGCTTGAGGAAACGCTCAGCAACGGTTATGGCCTTGAGTTCTGCGTGGTTGCCCCGGATATCGGCGAGACCGACCTTCCGCTGCGTACGCTGGCGGCCGCCGGTTCGCATTTCCTGCTGACCACGCTGGAGCAGCGTCCACGCAACATCGTCGGGCTCGGACACGGGCGCACACTTGGCGCCGTGATCGACCGCCTGCCGCGCATGCCGCAATGCGACAGCAAATTCGTGTCGCTGCTGGGCAGCCTTACCCGTCATGCGGCAGCCAACCCCTATGATGTCATTCACCGGCTGGCGGAACGGGTTCCGGGCGAGACGTTCTTCATGCCGGTGCCGATGATGGCCAATACCATCGACGACAAGGCCGTGCTGATGGCACAGCACAGCGTTTCGCAGGTTTTCGAGACCGCGAGACAGGCGGAACTGATGATCGTCGGCATCGGCAGCGTGAGCCGCACGCCGCATCTGCTCGAGACCGGCATGATCACATCCGGGGAATTCGCCGCACTGGAACAGCTGGGCGCACGGGGGGAAATGCTGGGCCGGTTCTTCGGCGAAGACGGCAAGGTCATCGAGAGCGAGATCGCCGATCGCGCCATGTCGCTCGATCTGGCCGACCTTCGGGGTAAGGAGGTCGTGGCGATTGCCGGCGGCCAGGGCAAGGCGCACGCCATCCGAGCAGTCCTCAAGAGCGGTATCCTGTCGGGCCTCATCACCGATGAGAGTACGGCCCATCGAATGGTCGAGCTGGGGCAGAGGAGCCCGGCACGACCTGCAGTTCAAACGTCGTGACTAGCCAAGGGAGGCATTGATGCACGAAAAAGCCAAGGATCTGGCCCAAGCCGTCATCCGCAAGGAAATCGGACGCCGTGACTTCCTGCGCCGGACCGGGAGCATGGGGCTTACGGCAGCGGCCAGTGTCCACATCCTCAACATGATGCAGACCCGCGCTCTTGCCGCTGACTTCGACTGGAAGCAGCACCAGGGGAAGACGGTCAACCTTCTCATGAACAAGCATCCCTACATGGATGCGATGATCGACAATCTCGACAATTTCCGCGAACTGACGGGAATGGACGTCAAGTATGATGTCTTTCCCGAAGACGTCTACTTCGACAAGGTCACCGCCGCGCTGTCGTCGGGCTCGACCCAGTACGATGCGTTCATGACCGGCGCCTATCAGACCTGGCAGTACGGTCCCGCGGGCTGGCTCGTCGACCTGTCGGAATACATCAACGACCCCGCGCGCACCAACCCGAACTACAATTGGGACGATGTGCTGCCGAACCTGCGCGCCTCGACCGCATGGTCGGGCATTCCCGGTGCCGAGCTCGGTGGCGAGGGTGCCAAGCAATGGTGCATTCCATGGGGATTCGAGCTCAATTCGGTCACCTACAACAAGCGCATCTTCGATCAGCTTTCCATGACTCCGCCGGAGAACATGGACGACATGATGGAAAAGGCGGCCAAGATCACCAGCGATGTCGACGGCGTGTACGGGATCGGCGTCCGCGGCTCGCGCAGCTGGGCAACGATCCATCCGGGATTCCTCTCGGCCTACTCCAATTTCGGCCAGAAGGATTTCACCCTGGAGGACGGCAAGCTGATGGCCGCAATGGGCACGGCCGAATCCAAGGCGTTCCATGCCAAGTGGGTCAAGATGATCCAGGACAGCGGGCCCAAGGACTGGTCGACCTATACATGGTATCAGGTCGGAACGGATCTCGGTGCCGGTGCTTCGGGCATGATCTTCGACGCCGATATCCTGGGCTATTTCATGAACGGAGGCGGCAATGCCGAGGCCGGCAATCTGGCCTACAGCGCCTTTGCTGCCAATCCCGAGGCCGGCGCGCCCACACCCAATGTCTGGATCTGGTCCCTTGGCCTCAGCCAGTTCTCCAGCCAGAAGGACGCCGCCTGGTTGTGGATGCAGTGGGCCAGCGGTACCGAGCACGGCGTGTTCGGCGCGACCCAGAAGGATTTCGTCAATCCCGTGCGCCAGTCGGTATGGGATGACCAGAACTTCCAGGATCGTATCGCCAAGAGCTACCCGGGCTATCTGGAGCAGTACAAGGCTTCGGCACCGGGCTCGAAGATCTACTTCACGCCGCAGCCGCTGTTCTTCAACCTGACGACCGAGTGGGCTGCCAGCCTGCAGAAGATGGTCGCCGGCGAGGTTGGCGTCGATGAGGGGCTCGACCAGCTCGTCGACAGCGTCAATCGACAGCTTCGCTCGGTCGGTCTCTGATCGAAGCCTGCCTCTATGATGGGCCGCACCGGATCTTGATGGATCCGGTGCGGCCTGGAACGAATGATCGGGGAGAATGCCTTGAATTCGGCAGCCAAGCGACCGTTCATACAGGTTGCCTTGCCATATATTCTGAGTTTGCCCGCGCTGCTGGTCTGCATCGGCATTCTCATTCCGTTCGGCACTGCGGTGTATTATTCGCTGCAACGCTACAATCTGGCGTTCCCGATGACCCGCGGGTTCATCTGGTTCGACAATTACTATGCGTTCTTGAGCGATCCGGCATTCTGGAACACGATCAGGATTTCCCTGCTCTATACCTTCGTGACTGTCGTCATCGAGCTGCTTCTGGGTCTCGGCGTCGCCCTCCTCCTGCAACGCCGGTCGCTGCTCAACAATGCCTTGAGCATCATGCTCATGCTTCCCCTCATGATAGCACCGGCCATTGCCGCGTTGATGTGGAAGCTGATGACCAATCCGAATTTCGGCATTCTCTCCTACCTGATAGGCCTTGTCGGCCTGGATGATTTCAAGTGGGCGAGTGATCCGAGCACGGCCCTCTTCACGGTCACTCTCGTCGATGTCTGGGTCTACACGCCGTTCATGATGATCCTGCTGCTGGCGGGTCTGCGGGCCCTGCCGCGCCAGCCGTTCGAGGCGGCAGAACTCGACGGCGTCCCGGCATCCTTCGTCTTCTTCCGCATCACCCTGCCGATGCTGACCCCCTACATCATCACCGCGGTGCTGTTCCGCATGCTGGAAAGTATCCAGCAGTTCGATATCATCTACGCAATGACACAAGGCGGGCCGGGCGACACGCTGATGGTGTTTCAGGTGCAGGCCTATCTCGAGCGCTACCAGTACACCAATGTCGGCGGTTCGGCGGCCCTGCTGATGGTGCTCTGGGCAATCACCTTCACACTCTCCAACGTCTTCGTCAAACAGTGGCTGCGGCTGCGCGAACGCAGCAGGGGAGCTTGATCCATGGGCAGCAATAGCGGATGGAAGAAATGGCTGCGTGGAACACTTCTCACGCTCGTCACCCTTTTCTTCCTGTTTCCTATCTTCTGGGTATTCCTCATGTCGTTTCAGACGAATGAAACGATCTTGAGAATTCCGCCTTCGATCATCTTCGAGCCTACGCTACAGAACTATGTGGCGTTGATATCCGGCAAGCTGGAAAGCCAGGCAGGTGTGCTCGAAATCGCATTCATGAAGAACCTGGGGAACAGCCTCATCCTGAGTACGGTGTCGGTGGCGCTTTCCCTTCTTCTGGGCATCCCTGCCGCCTATGCCTTCGCCCGTTTCAAGTTCCGTCTTGGCGAAGATATCGCGTTCACGCTGTTGTCGTTCCGCTTTGCACCGCCGCTTCTCGTCCTTCTTCCGCTGGCACTCTATTTCCAAAGCATGGGACTCATCGATACCTATTTCGGCCTCATCTGGGTCTACCAGCTCATCACCCTGCCGCTCATCCTGTGGATTG